>CALVCA010000047.1 GCA_944325895.1 Candidatus Gastranaerophilales bacterium | reverse complement strand
TTTTTATGCTAAAATCAAAATATGCTTAAGCGATTGATTATTGTAATTATGTTTTTTGCAATCGGGGTTTTTCAGGCAGCATTTGCTGACGGAAATATCGTTGCTATTCTCGTTTCCCTCAGACAAGAAGGTGTATGCACTGACTCGTGCCACATTTACGAATATTCATCCGATGGAATCGGAAGTGATATGTTAGGATACTATAGCATTATGGGTTCTCATATCTACAAATATTCATCAGATAAAATTGGCAGCAATTTACTTGCTTTTTACAGTATAATGAACTCACATATTTACGAATATTCATCCGATGAAATAGGAAGTAATCTGTTAGGATACTATAGTATTATGGGTTCTCATATCTACAAATATTCATCGGATATAAGTGGTTCTAAACTATTAAAATTTTATAGCACTTATTAGATTCAAGACACAACAATCGTACCTAGATATACTTCGCTTGCAAGGTGGTTTCTGATGGATTGTTTCAAACACGTCATCCTGAACTTGTTTGACTACTTTTCCAAAATATTTGATTTTGAGAAAAATGTCCGGTTTCCCGCAGGATCTTACTACCGCAAAATGTTATGCAACCCCTAATGTACCTGCGTAGCACCCGTCATTCTGAGTGAAGCGAAGAATCTCATGTGATTATTAAATGAGATCCTTCGGGCATAGCCCTCAGGATGACGTGCTATGCATAGCATTAGTCAATTGCAAGATCCTGAAACAAGTTCAGGATGACGGGACAATGATGTTCTCGATGGTATACAAAAATTATTTTTTATGCTAAAATCAAAATATGCTTAAGCGATTGATTATTGTAATTATGTTTTTTGCAATCGGGGTTTTTCAGGCGGCATTTGCTGACGGAAATATCGTTGCCATTCTCGTTGCTCTCAGACAGCAAGGTGTGTGCACTGACTCATGCAGTATCTACGAATATGACTCTGATTCCTTAGACCGTCGTTTACTTAAATATTATAGTATTGAAAAATCAAGCATATACGAATATGATGAATTTTCAATAAATCGACACTTACTAAAGTATTATAGTATTGGAAAATCAAGCATATATGAATATGATAAATTTTCAACTGATCGACACTTATTAAAGTATTATAGTATTGGAAAATCAAGCATATATGAATATGATAAATTTTCAACTGATCGACACTTATTAAAGTATTACAGTATAGCACATTCAGATATATACGAATATAATGAATTTTCAACTGATCGACACTTATTAAAGTATTACAGTGTTGGAAAATCAAGCATATATGAATATAACGAATTTTCGATTGATCGATATTTACTTAAGTATTATTCTGTTTCATATTAAGACACAACAATCGTACCTAGATAAACTTCGCTTGCAAGGTGGTTTCTGATTGATTGTTTGTTTCCGGGGTTCAGTAGTAGGTTTTGGTTTGCGAAACATTTTCTGTTGCGGTAAATTTTACCGCAACCTACAGACCGAGCATTTACAATGGCACGTCATCCTGAGGCTTTAGCCGAAGGATCTCATAAAAGCTTCATGAGATTCTTCGCTTCGCTCTGAATGACGGTGCTACGCACGTAGTTATATTAGAGTTTGCATATCATCTAACGCTGGCAAGATCCTGCGGGAAACCGGACATTTTTCTCAAAATCAAAGATTTTGGAAAAAGTAGTCAAACAAGTTCAGGATGACGGGACACTGATGTTCTCGATGGTATACAAAAATTATTTTTTATGCTAAAATCAAAATATGCTTAAGCGGTTAATTATTGTAATTATGTTTTTTGCAATCGGAGTTTTTCAGGCAGCGTTTGCTGACGGAAATATCGTTGCCATTCTCGTTGCCCTCAGACAGCAAGGTGTATGCACTGATTCGTGCAGTATTACTATGTATGATTCATTTCAAATGAATAAAATTCTCAGGTATTATACCATTTCAAAGTCAAGTATAACAGAATATGATTCATTTTTAATGAATAAAATTCTCAGGTATTATACAATTTCAGAGTCAAGTATAACAGAATATGATTCATTTTTAATGAATAAAATTCTCAGGTATTATACAATTTCAGAGTCAAGTATAACAGAATATGATTCATTTCAAATGAATAAAATCCTCAGGTATTATACAATTTAAGACACAACAATCGTACCTAGATAAACTTCACTTGCAAGGTGGTTTCTGATTGATTGTTTGTTTCCGGGATTCAGTGTTCTATAGCGTTTGTCAAATCTGTTAAACTGTGACATTTGTTCTTTATCATAATCATATTTAAGTCTTATATCTAATTTTATTTCATGTATATTGGTAATTTTAGGATTCATTGTTGAAATATAGCAATTTTCATAAACACTTTTACCGACTCTGAACGTTATAGGTTGTGAATCTGCCATTGCTTTACCCAGCAGCTGCATTGTGTCATTCACTTCCCAAAGTTCCGCATTTTTGTTTTTTATGTGAGCTATTAAATTAATTTCTACAGGGTCAAAATGTGTTACATATTGTATTGAGCTGCCATCTTCTGTTTTTTGCTCAGGAACTTGATTTTTATATTCATAACTTAAACTTTCCACGACATCAATGGGGATTTCTTTGCCGTATTTGGAACCAAGGTTGGCATTGTTCATAGAATCAGTGATAGCTTCCAAACCTGATGAAAAGCCTTCCAAAAAGTACGCAGGGTTAACGTTTCCTGCCATAACAGCTTCTTTCATCTGCATTAAGCTGTTGTATTCAGTTTT
>CALVCA010000046.1 GCA_944325895.1 Candidatus Gastranaerophilales bacterium | reverse complement strand
GGGAGAGGGGGCAGTCTGCGAGTGCCACTGTATGTCTTGTGCTGAGGGCAGAATTTGTTAATGAACGAAAGTGAATTTACAAATTCGGTAGAAGGTAAAAATAGGAACAGTATTATTAATTTTCTCAACACGCTCCCGCCCTGCTCCCGCTATCGTTTCGAAAATCAATAATACTGTTCCTCACCCTTTACCCGTTTAATGAAGTAGGTCGGACATACTTGCCCGACAAAAAGTTTGAAACTCTTCACTCTAACTTTATTACCCTCACCAGTCCTTCTGACACACTCTCCCACAGGGAGAGTGGAAAAGAAAAACCTGTACCCCTTACTCTTCATATCTCATTTATTCGACTTAACATCTTAACGTCCTAACGTCTTACTCTTCCACATTTATCGTCATATATAACTGTCTGTATGATTTCTTCTATTTAATGCTGTAAATGCATAAATGTTTTAATAAAAAAACGCAAATTTATTTTTCTTTCGTTTTAAAATATAGTGAAAGGAAATTTAGTATGGATAATAATTTGAATATAAATGGTAAAATCAATTTTGGCAATCTTTACGCTTCCGCTTCCGGAGCACGCAAACTTGTAAAAGATTTTGAAGATAAAGAACTTCTGAAAAAAATAATTGACTTTACCAAAAATAATATTTCTGCCGATGTTTTTGTAAAAGAAAATGAAATTCTTGTTAAACCTCATCAACTCACAGGTAAACCTACTATGAGAATACGTGGTCTAGTAGACAATGAAAAATATAGTGATCGTTACAATGGCTATCGTGTCGATTATTTTGAACACGACATTTATCCTGCAGCAAAGAATGCTTATTACAACATTGATAATAAAATAATATCAGGTTTTCCGTCTTTTGAGACTAAAAAAACAGTTAATGCTTTTGGCAGACTTTTTGATGCCGCTTGCCATATAGCAGCTGATATTGATAAAAGTTTCCATGATAAAATAGTAAAGGCAAGCAAAACAGAAAAAGAACTCGATAAAATTGTCAAAAACCTTGGAATAAATATTATAAATGAAACTATAAAGTAACCGAAGTTTGTAAGGTTGGGTTTTCTGAAGTTTACCATAAAAGTAGGCAAATGGTGTGATTATTCCGGGTAAAATTAGTTTTTTGAGGTTTTATTCTGTGACCTCTCAAGGTTAATTTAAGAGTATTAAATCTTTTACCATAATGATTTTTATATTATCATAAGAATATTATGAGAATAAATTTTAATTTTTTACCCCGCGATAATTCACAAAGTTCTTTTAAAGCCAAAAATTCAGTAACAAAAGATGCGGACTGGGTTTGCCGTACCGTTAATACCAATTTTCCAGCAATATCCACAACCTGGCTAAATTCTAATTTAAATCCCAGCAAAAAAATGCATTTTATTACCCGTATCGGAGAAAATATCCAAAATGCAAGAAATAAAAATTATTCTGAATTAATGCCTTTTAATTTTTTAAAAAATATGCTAAATCAGATTCAGCAAAACAACGCCGGAAATTGTTATGAAAAAGCCACCATTGCTGAACTTATTCTTAAAATAAACAGTGTAAACAATTGCAACAGAATTAATCTCATTTCCGACAATGGAAAAAGAAATTTAAACCATTGTGTATTGCTGGTCAACTTTGATAAACAACATTACTATCCGTCCCTCCAAAAAGCCGTTATAATTGATCCGTGGAGCGGAAACAGCGGATATGCGGATATTATTTTTAAAAAATATGCAACTATGTATAATAACTTTTTTAAACTTAAACCGAATGAGAATATACAGTTTGTACCAAGAAACATTTTGTATCTAGGAGAACAAGATATAAACTATTTTAAAGAAAATTACCCGAAACTTGTTTTTAAAAGTTCGGATAATCACAAATTATTTAAATCAGGCTAAATTCTTATAATCCCGTTTCAGAAATATATATACTGAAACGGGATTATAAATAACTAATTTATATTCATCAAATTAGCAAAGTTCTGCGTCGCCCAGCCCGAATTGTTCAAGCGAATTTTTCTTTGCCTGAACACAGATAAATTGAAAATCTCCATCACCTGTATTCTCAATTGTTCTTGATGCTTCCGGCAAGATTTTTACGACAGAACCTTCCTTAACATCTATAACTGCATCGTCAACGCTAATAATTCCATTGCCTTTCAAAATTATATAAACCTCTTCATTTTGTTTATGTTTATGCTTAAAAGGAACTTTAAATCCTTTTGGAACAGTATTAATTGAAATCTCACAGCTTGTTAATTCAAGGGTGTCGTGCAAAAAGACCTTACCGTTTTCAAGATTAATAATTTCATCAATTTTTCCGAGTTCTGTTGTTTTGTAATTTGTCATAATTTGCCTCCTTTGGTTTGATATCTAACTATTTGTCCAAAAATTTTTGGGTTATAACATTTTTTCTAAAAGCTTATCAATAAGCTCAGATTCTTCGTCAGTCAAATTTTTGTATAACAAAGAATTTAAATCACTGGAAATTTTTTCAAACACCGGTTGAAATTCATATCCTTTTTGCGTCAGCATAATATACGTTACTCTGCTGTCTTCATAAGATTTTTCTCTTTTTACAAATCCGAGTTTTTCAAGCTTGTCAACAAGCACTGTAACTGTTGGCTTTGTACGGTGAATTTTATTTGCGATATCTTTCATTGTTAATTTTTCATGCTGGTACAGAACTACAAGAATATCGCCATGACTAGGTACAAGCCCGTTTATCCCGTTTTGTTGCAGTTGTTCTGTTATAAAACGGTTTCCTTTTTCTTTTATTTTAGATATCAGGAACAGTGCTTTTTTCATAATGTATTAATCTCTTATATATTCATTATAGTTAGATGTCTAACTTTTGTCAAGTGTTATTGCATTTGGGAAAGTAAATAAAAAATAATCGGCTCTAATTTATCTTTCCACAGGTTTGTAGTTAATTTCAGCCTGTTCATCTGTTGCTTCAAGTTTAAAAATGACCGGTCTTAGCCCATCGTTACAGCTGCATATAGCAACGCCGGGTTTTCTAATCCAATCGCCGAAATAGAATAACTCTTTATCCGCACCGTGAGCGAGAGCAAAAACATACTGATAAATAGCCTTCCACGCTTCATCACAAAAACCTTCTGGACGTGAATAATCAGCATAAAAGATTTGACCTTCTCTCATCATAGGACACGGTCCCAAACCAATAGCGCCGTATTCTTCTGCAAGTTCTTTATCAAAAGTTGTTTTAAGAACCGTAATTTTAACTTTTTTCATAAATCTCCTAAAAAACCAAAGCCGATAAAGGGACTTGAACCCTTGACCTACTCATTACGAATGAGTTGCTCTACCAACTGAGCTACATCGGCTT
>CALVCA010000045.1 GCA_944325895.1 Candidatus Gastranaerophilales bacterium | reverse complement strand
ATCCTGCGGAAAACCGGACATTTTTCTCAAAATCAAAGATTTTGGAAAAAGTAGTCAAACAAGTTCAGGATGACAGTACTACGTACGTAGACACACCGGGTTTTGCATGGATTTTATCAAGTAATGTGTGGAGCTGCGTGGCATCTTTAGATACAAACTTATTGCCGTCCTAAATCATCCCCCTCCAAAAACACTATTTCTTGGAATTTAGGTGCTTCGTTGCGGGCTAATGTTACGCTGTCTGCGTATTCTCCGTCATCTTTTTTTACCGCTATGTCCAAAACCGCTTCCACTCCGTCAGTTTTCAGTATCGGTACTATAAATTCCGTTGCATAAATAACCGACCCTAAGCCAAATACCCGCTCTGTTATATATTCTTCAACACTTTGTTTCGCTTTTGTCATAACATTATTCGGATAAAACCCCTGTTTAAGCTTTAATGTCCCTTTTATACTAATTTCCGGTTCCGAAGCTTTTTCAAACTTGATTTCCACATCTTCGCCCGAATTGTCTTTAACAGTGACGGTTGTGTTCCCGATAAAATCCAGTCCGTCCGCAACACTGTCCAACACGGCTTTTGCAAAAATCTCGTCCGTTGTATTGTGTTTTACGATAATTTCTATGCTGCCGGCTTTGAAACTTTTGTCTGTCCTTTTGTCAATAATTTTTAAAAATGCCATATTGTCAACGTATTTTGACAAATTCGTCAAATTGGCATTGCGTGCAGCCCTTGCGTTCACAGCTTTGGAATCGTTAAACCGCTCTCTGAACTTTAAATCTGTTTCCCGCTGTGAACCGATTGTTATGTCAAAAGCACTTATGACAGCAAAAATCTCTTCCGGTGCCAGTGCTATTTGAAATTCATCGCCCGAATTGACCTCCACAGCACCTGTCACAACCGCCTGAAATTTTATATCCGAACACCCTGATCCGTCCAGCACGTAATCTTCAACGTTCACAAATTCATCTGATGTCACATTGCTGCGTAACGTGATAGAACCCGCTTCGCCCGAAAAATCAGGTATTCCGAAAACTTTTATCGTGAATTCGGTCGGGGTATCATTTTTTCTTGTTAAGCCTAAACGCTCATAGAGAAAATTTTCATACTTACCCTCGGCTGTTAAAGGGTCAAATTGTTTGCACAGTGAGGCAAGTTTGTCCTGCAAATCCATTTCGCATAATCCCGAAGCTGTTATTATATTATCTACTAACCCCTCAGGTTTAATATAAAAATCCGAACCAAACTTTTTTTGAAGCTCGGTTTCGTAATTTTTCAAAATATCATTTAATTCCGACAATGTATATCCGTATTTATCTATTTCCATTTTTTCTCCTTTGTAAAGTTTTATTACAAAAACATTACCCGAATGGGTAATAAATTAAACAATTTAAAAATGTTTTTAGTAAAATAGTCATGTAACAAACGATTATTAATATTAATTCCAACGATGATATCGTTTTCTGCATCCTCGGCATTCGCCGAACAACATCCTTTGATAAATCTATGAGAAAAATTTCGGTTTTCCGCAGGATCTTACTACCGCAAAATGTTATGCAACCCCTAATGTGCCTGCGTAGCACCGTCATTCTGAGCGAAATCCTCGTCATTCTGAGCGAAGCGAAGAATCTCATCAAGCTTTTACTGAGATCCTTCGGGCAAAGCCCTCAGGATGACGTGTTGGCAACAATGCAAAACCCAATGTGTCTACGTGCGTAACACCTCACATTACTCGATAAAATCCATGCAAAACCCGGTATGACTACGTGCGTAGCACCTCAGGATGACGAGGGATTGTATACAAAAATTATTTTTTATGCTAAAATCAAAATATGCTTAAGCGATTGATTATTGTAATTATGTTTTTTGCAATCGGGATTTTTCAAGCAGCGTTTGCTGACGGAAATATCGTTGCCATTCTCGTTGCCCTCAGACAACAAGGTGTATGCACTGATTCATGCAGTATTACTATGTATGATTCATTTCAAATGAATAAAATTCTCAGATATTATACGATTTCAAAGTCAGATATAACAGAATATGATTCATTTCAAATGAATAAAATCCTCAAGTATTATACAATTTCAGAGTCAAGTATAACAGAATATGATTCATTTTTAATGAATAAAATCCTCAAGTATTATACAATTTCAGAGTCAGATGTAACAGAATATGATTCATTTTTAATGAATAAAATCCTCAGATATTATACGATTACAAAGTCAGATATAACAGAATATGATTCATTTTTAATGAATAAAATCCTCAGGTATTATACCGTTTCAAAATTAGATATAACAGAATATGATTCATTTTTAATGAATAAAATTCTCAGGTATTATACAATTTAAGACACAACAATCGTACCTAGATAAACTTCGCTAGCAAGGTGATTTCTGATTGATTGTTTCAAACCCGGCATCCTGAGGTGCTACGTAGGTACATTAGGTTTTGTATTGCCGTCGAATCGTCATCCTGAGGTGCTACGCACGTAGGTATACTGGGTTTTGCATGAATTCTATCGAGTAATGCGAGGTCTACGCAGCGGATTTGTACAAGAGTAAGCGTAGCGAAACTCGTCCTTGCGAGCAAAACCACGCTTTTGCGAGCCGTACAAATCCAAGACCGTAGGTATATTAGAGTTTGCATATCATCTAACGTTGGCAAGATCCTGCGGGAAACCGGACATTTTTCTCAAAATCAAAGATTTTGGAAAAAGTAGTCAAACAAGTTCAGGATGACGGGACAATGATGTTCTCAATGGTATACAAAAATTATTTTTTATGCTAAAATCAAAATATGCTTAAGCGATTGATTATTGTAATTATGTTTTTTGCAATCGGAGTTTTTCAAGCAGCATTTGCTGACGGAAATATCGTTGCCATTCTCGTTGCCCTCAGACAACAAGAATCTTTTCAAGATATTTATTATGTAGAAGAATATAATCCCAAAAACGGTGAAATGGTCAAAAAATATTATGTAAACAATACCTTTGATATTATAGAAGAATATGATACCAAAAACGGTGAAATGCTTAAAAAATATTATGTAAACAATACATTTGATATTATAGAAGAATATAATCCCAAAACCGGTGAAATGCTTAAAAAATATTATGTAAACAATACATTTGATATTATAGAAGAATATGATACCAAAACTGGTGAGATGGTTAAAAAATATTATGTAAACAATACCTTTGATATTATAGAAGAGTATGATACCAAAACCGGTGAGATGGTTAAAAAATATTATATAAACGATATCGTTGATATTATAGAAGAATATAATCCCAAAAACGGTGAAATGCTTAAAAAGTATTATCTAAATTAATATACTGTTTAAGACACAACAATCGTACCTAGATAGACTTCACTTGCTAGATGATTTCTGATGGATTGTTTCAAACCCGGCATCCTGACGACAATACAAAACCCAATGTGGCTACGTGCGTAGCACTGTCATCCTGAACTTGTTTCAGGATCTTACCCAAGGGAATAAGAAAATCTTTGATTTTGAGA
>CALVCA010000044.1 GCA_944325895.1 Candidatus Gastranaerophilales bacterium | reverse complement strand
AGTGTCTTGGTGGCACCGGTAACGCTTGAAGAAGGTGTAAATATCGGTGCAGGCTCAGTTATAACAAAAGATGTAAAATCCTGGGCATTGGCATTAACCCGAGCACCGCTTCGGGTAATTGAAAATTGGGTCAAATAGATACTATGCCTTACGAATTTGTTGCCTTCAAAACGTCATTCTGAGGTGCTACGCACGTAGACACATTGGATTTTGTATTTCATTCAACACGTCATTCTGAGGTGCTACGCACGTAGGTATACTAAGTATTGCATATTATTTCACGACACCTGCGGAAATTCTAAAAGAGATCCTTCGGGCTTTGCCCTCAGGGTGCTACGCACGTAGGTATACTAAGTATTGCATACTATTTCACGACGCCTGCGGAAATTCTAAAAGAGATCCTTCGGGCTTTGCCCTCAGGGTGCTACGCAGACACATTGGTTTTTGCATAACATTTTACTGTGGCAAATGACGTATCACTGTAAACACTCAAAATGCCGGCTCTTTATTAAAGATCTTATTCTAACTCCCCTTCAATCCCAACAACCCCTCTTTCATTTCCGAAATTTTTATAGTATAATAAAAATAAAAAAGGAGAGAAAAATGGGATATAAAATTTTATCAAAGAAAGAAATATGTCCAAACCAATATGAGGTACAAATAGATGCCCCGTATGTTGTAAGAAATGCTAAGGCAGGACAGTTTATAATATTCAGAGCTGAAGAAAACGGTGAAAGAGTACCGTTAACTATAGCTGACGTTGATAAAGAAAAAGGGATATTGACGCTGGTATTTATGGCGGTCGGATATTCAACGAAAAAGCTTGCGGAATTGAATGTAGGCGATGAACTGGTTGATATTGTAGGTCCGTTAGGTCAGCCGACACATATTAAAAAATACGGTACAGTGGTATGTTTGGCAGGCGGTTATGGTGCAGCACCGTGCTATTTAATTGCAAAAGCGTTTAAAGAAGCCGGAAATAAAGTATATATGATAATGGGAGCACGTAATAAAGATTTAATATTTTGGGCAGACAAGATGAAAGATGCTTGTACTGAGCTTTATATAACAACCGATGACGGCACAATGGGCGAAAAAGGGTTTGTAACGCAGGTATTGGAACGATTAATGAATCAAGAGAAAATAGATTACGCAATAGCTGTAGGTCCTATGCCTATGATGAGAGCGGTAGCCGATATGACAAGAGATAAAGGCATATACACGGAAGCCAGTATGAACCCGATAATGGTAGACGGTACCGGAATGTGCGGAGCATGCCGTGTTACGGTTGGCGGTGAAACAAAATTTGCCTGTGTAGACGGTCCTGATTTTGATGCACATAAAATCGATTTTGACGAGGTTATAAACAGGACTCGTATTTATAAAGATCAGGAAAGAAAACGAGATGAAAACTGCAATCTGCTAAAACAGGCTGTAAGGAGGTAATATGGTAAAAAATGACATTCCTTTTTGCCCGCTTTTGAGTGTCGGAACAAACGGGATAGATATGGTTTGTACTCAGGACAAGTGTGCATGGTATTTGGCTAATGTAAAAAAATGTTCAATGTATATAATGGGATATAACGCTTTAATACAGGCTAACGATAAGAAGAAAAATCAATGAAAATAGCTTTATGCGTAAAACAAGTTCCTGATACGGACGATATCAAATGGACTGAAAATAACACGATGCAAAGGGAGGGTGTTGAAAGTATAATCAACCCTTACGATGTTTATGCGATAGAAGCGGCATTAAAATTAAACGGACAAATAACCGTATACACAATGGGGCCTTTGCAGGCGGCAGAGATGCTGAAAAGTATAATAGCACTTGGTGCGGATAAAGGTGTTTTAATTTCGGACAAAAAATTTGCGGGAGCGGACACCTTTGCAACTGGGAAAACTATTTCAGCGGCGATAAAAAAAGACATGCCGGATTTAATAATATGCGGACAATTTGCAACAGATGGGGATACAGGTCAGACAGGACCGTGCATTGCAAGTCTGCTGGGAATTCCTCAAGTGACGTTTGTCAAAGAGATTATAGAATGTTCAGACAATAAGGTCAAAGTTTTAAGGGTTTTAGAGGACGGCGAAGAAAAGGTCGAAGTCACGTTGCCGGCACTTATTTGCATATTGAAGTCTGATTTTGAACCTTCACGGGCAAAGATTAACGGTATAATCAAAGCACAGGAGACTGAAATAGAGGTTTTGACGCTGGAGGATTTGGATTTGACAGCGGACGAAGCCGGTATAAAAGGTTCACCGACCTATGTTTCAAAAGCATTCAGACCAGAGGTCAAACATTTTGGTCAAAAATACGAAGGAGCGGAAATTATTTACGATAAATTAAAAGAAATCGGGGTAATAAATGGCTAGAGGGATACTTTTGTATGCAGAGGTAACACGTCAGGGATATATACATACGGTGTTTTTTGAGCTGGCGAACAAGGCGGTCGAATTATCCAAAAAGCTTAATAACGCACCGATTTATGCTGTATTATTTGCAGATTCAATAGAAGAATACAAAGAAGGCTTTAACGGTATAGACAGGGTGTATATTTATAAGAAAGGATATTCAACCGAAACTTACTCAAATAATATTGTAGAATTGATAAAAGAGCTGGAGCCTGAAATTATGCTGATAGGAGCAACAACCCACGGCAGGGATTTGGCACCACGGATATCCTCAACGCTGGGAACAGGTTTAACGGCGGATTGTATAGAGCTTGATATAAATGAAAAAGGACAGCTTGCGGCAACACGTCCGACATTCGGAGGACAATTGATGGCAACGATTTTATGCAAAACATATCCGCAAATGGCAACAGTACGTCCGAAAGTTTTTAAACCGAGTATTGATTTAGAGGTGAAGAACACGGAATTTATACACAAACAGACAAAAACAACTGAAGAAAAAGTCAGGTTACTGGAGTTTATCAAGGGGCTTGATGACACAAAAAACGAGCTTGATTCGGCAGAAGTAATAGTTGCCGGCGGCAAGGGCATGAAAAGTGAAGAAGGATTTAAATTATTAAAGGAATTTGCTGATAAAATCGGCGGGGTTGTCGGGGCAAGCAGGGGAGCAGTAGAAATGGGTTATGCTCCGCACACAATGCAAATCGGACAAACCGGTAAAACCGTCACTCCAAAACTATATATTGCCTGCGGGATTTCGGGGGCAATACAGCACACCGTCGGAATTACCGGCTCAGATTACATCATCAGCATAAATACAGACCCTGATGCCCCGATATTTGAAGTTTCTGATATAGGGGTTGTGGGCGACGTGTTTGAAATTCTGCCTCAATTGCTGGAAAAATTGAAGTAAAATCCAGTATGACTACGTGCGTAGCACCTCACATTACTCGATAAAATCCATGCAAACCCCGGTATGTCTACGTGCGTAGCACTGTCATCCTGAACTTGTTTGACTACTACCTATGTCATCCTGAACTTGTTTCAGGATCTTGCCAGCGTTAGATGATATGCAAACTCTAATATAAATACGGTCTTGGATTTGTACGGCTCGCAAAAGCGTGGTTTTCGGGACGAGTTTCGCTCACTCTTGTACAAATCCGCTGCGTAACACCTTAGGATGACGTGTTGAAGGCTATGCAAAACCTAATGTGTCTACGTGCGTAGCACCTCACATTACTCGATAAAATTCATGCAAAACCCAGTGTACCTACGTGCGTAGCACTGTCATCCTGAACTTGTTTGACTACTACCTATGTCATCCTGAACTTGTTTGACTACTTTTTCCAAAATCTTTGATTTT
>CALVCA010000043.1 GCA_944325895.1 Candidatus Gastranaerophilales bacterium | reverse complement strand
CTTGCCAGCGTTAGATGATATGCAAATTCAAATATAACTACGTGCGTAGCACCTCAGGATGACGATGTCGCTAAAGCCTTGAGGATGACGTGTTGACGGCAATAGCGGGTTAAAGCCCTCTCACAAATAAAAAAAGACGATTTGTCATCGCCTTTTTTGTCGTTAAGGTTACCGGATCTCTTTACAGCTGATAAAACCGCCGAGTCAACATCAGGCAGGAACGTTTGAACTTGTCCGTATTATGAAAGTGTCAACAATACTATAACATGAGGCTGACGTTGGAGCTGGAGTGTGCGTTAACTCAGCTGTATTTTTGTGTTAATATCATTACAAAGGAGTTTATTTAGTGGATGAATAAAGGTGAAATTATAATATATACAAATGCTGACGGGTCTGTTTCGCTTGATGTTAAACTGGAACAGGACACAATTTGGCTGACGCAAAAAGCCATGGCAGAACTTTTTGGTGTTAAAATTCCTGCAATAAATAAGCATATAAATAATATTTACAGAGAAGAAGAACTCCAAAAGAATTCAACTATTTCCATTTTGGAAATAGTTCAAAAAGAAGGAAACAGAAATGTTTTAAGAGAAACGGCTTATTATAATCTCGACATGATTATTGCAGTAGGCTACAGAGTAAACTCTAAAAAAGCTACACAATTCAGAATTTGGGCAACAAATGTTTTGAGAGATTATCTGACTAGAGGTTATGCTGTTAATGAAAAACTTTTGCAATCGCAAAAAAGTAAAATAGAAGCACTCCAAACAAGCGTCAGTTTGCTTTCAAGAAGTTTGAATAATCAAATTGATACCGTTGATAAAGCTAAAAATGTTGTTGTTTTGCTTGAAAATTTTGCGAAGGGATTGGACCTGCTTGATAATTTTGACCATAAAACTTTGGACAAAAAAGGACTAACAAAAAAAGAAGCTGTACGAATTCCTACAGAAGAATTTCTGCAAGTTATAGACAATATGAAATCCGAGTTTGCCTCAGATGTGTTTGCAAACCCCAAAGACAATTCTTTTGAAAGTTCTGTAAATCAGATATATCAAACCTTTGACCGGAAAGAACTTTATCCGACACTGGAAGAAAAAGCTGCAATGCTTTTGTATCTGATAACTAAAAACCACTCATTTTCTGATGGCAACAAAAGAATTGCAGCGAGCTGCTTTTTGTATTTTCTTGATAAAAATAATATGCTATATAAAAATGATAAACCGATTATTGATAACGGCACACTATTTGCATTGACCTTACTGATAGCGGAAAGCAACCCTAAAGAAATGGAAACAATGAAGCAAATTGTTGTAAGTGTTTTGAACAAATAAAAAGCAATACTATTGAGGCTGGTGTTAGGTTTAAAATACAGTTAGTTTGGTTTTTCATGGTATAATTGCTTTAGAGGAGTTAATATAGACAGATAAAAAGACTTCAATAAAACTGTTTGAAAATGTCATCGCCTTTTTTGTCGTTGGCGGGACTGTCTTGGATTTGCTCCACGCTCACGGAGTTTCGCCTATTGTGCTTACGCACTAGCCGGCTCAATCCGCTCCCGGACTAACTCACTTTCGTTCGTGTCGTCCGTCCGCAAATCCGCTGAACCCAAGCGGATTAAAGTCCGCTCACAAATAAAAAAAGACGATTTGTCATCGTCTTTATTTGTCGTAGGCGGGACTTGAACCCGCACGGGTTGCCCCACACGCCCCTCAAACGTGCACGTATACCGATTCCGTCACTACGACTTACCTATATTCTAATATAATAATTTTTAATTGTAAATACTATCTGCCGATTTCTATTGCTTTTAATGCCATGGATTTGGTTATATTTACCAGTGCAAGGTTCGCCTCATAAGCTCTTTGTGCCATAATAGCATCCGCCATATCAACCATCGGGTTCACGTTTGACGCCCTTATATACCCGTTTTCATCCGCATCAGGGTGCCCGGGTCTGTATATTTTTTCTCCCAATGTCGGATCCTCTACCACCCCGCTAAATGTCACGCCGCCTTGCAAATATGACAATTCTCCGGTTCCGAATACGTCATTCTTCATTGTATTCATTAAACCGTGAAACGATATATCCTCTGTCGCATTCAATACCGGTATCTTCCTTACGTAATTCGGTGTATCTATATTCGCCACGTTCTTGGCATGGATGTCCAGCCTTAATCCGTGTGCCCTTAATGCGTTTGATCCGATGTTAAATGATTCCAGTATACTCATCTCATTGCCTCATTTATTTTCCTACGTTTATTACTGTTTTCATCTCTGTTATTATATTCGACATCCGTCTTGTCGCCATTGAATACATTAGAGAATTTTCCTGTAATGCAATTAACTCATCCGCCGGATTTATCTCCTCGTAATGTCTGTCCTCTATTATCGCTGAAGGCCCGAGTTTTGCCGAAAGTTTCGTTTCCAAAGGACTGTTCATTGTACCCAAATATGTCGCAAAATCTATGTCCCGTCTTACATATCCGGGGGTATCAATGTTTGCTATGTTTGAACCTATGGCTCGCTGTCTTTGTGATATCAAATCCAGCATTAACGATACTTTATTATACATACTAGCCCTCTCTTATGTTTATTGCTTTGTTGTACATATCATCCACCACTTTTAGCATTCTCATACTTGCTATCATTGATGCGTTTAACCTTAGCATTTCACTCGTTGAATTATATACATTCGTGTTTGATATTTCTATATTATTTTGCTTAATACAATTGTGATCTTTTACCAAAACCGGTTCACCCGATTCTTCGGTAACCTTCATTCTGTTCATATCAGCCTGCTCCAAACCTTCGGGAGATGCAAATCTGACTAACGGAATGTTCCCCAAATATTTGGCTTCAGATTCTCTTGTATCATAAGCTACAACATCACCGTTACCTTTTATTTGGAATTTATAACAGTTAGTCGGAATTTTTATTCCTTCACCGACAATCCAATCGTCACTTGTCACCAAATACCCGTCTTTTCCTTGCTTGAACCCGCCGTCACGTGTGTATTGCACCTCGCCCTGCGGTGATACCACAGGGATAAAACCTGCCCCGTCTATTGCTACATCATACGGGTTTGATGTTATTCTGATGGAACCCTGTTCATAATTCGTTCTTACCACACCCTTTAAATAACCGTCTTCGCCGAGCATTTGCTCAAATCTTACGGTTTTGTATGCGTTTGTGTTTAAATTTGCCAAAGCATTACCAACATACCCCAATCTTTCAAACTGGGTGTATGTGTTGTTAATACTTTTTCTTATCATTCCTTGTATTGTATACATATGCCTCCTATGTTGCCGAACCTAATTGGCTTATAACTTTTTGCAGATTTTGATTTTGAATCATAAACAGCTGCCTGTTAGCATCAAAATTCTTAATTATAGGCATCATATTAATAAATTCTTCCTGTAAAGCAACGTTTGAAAATTCATTATAACCCTGTTTAACCTTAGGCTCCATAACCAGTACGCCATTAGTATCCACAACGCCCAAATAAGCAACACCTTCAAGCTTATTAGTTTGGGGGTTGAAAACGCTTACCAAACCTCTGTCATTTATCTTGATTTGATTTAAATCATCCGGAACAACATGCAATTTTATAGGCATACCGGTATTTGATAACACTTTACCGTCATCAAGCGACAACAAATTACCTTCTTTATCCAGCTTAAACCTGCCGTCCCTTGTTAATTTTATGCCTTCTGAACTTTCGATTTGGAAATACCCTTTTTCGGCAAGAGAAATATCAAGCGGGTTTTCCGAAAGAGCAATACGTCCGATTTTGTCGTCAACAGTCTTAGACAAACCGTGCACACCCAAAAATTCGGTCATAGAAGAAACAACAGCGTCTTTTCTTTGATAACCGACTTTATCAAAACCCGTAACATTCTCGTTTGCAATAGAAATAAGCTCACTGTCAACATGCATCGCACGTATTGAGGATGTAATTCCGTTTTCTACAAATCTTATTCCGCCGTTTATTTTCATATATACCTCTATATCGGTTATTTTTAGTATTTACGCAATAAATTAAAAAAAAATCATCTGTTTGTATGGGTTTTTTAATTTATTAATAATAATTTATAAAAAGTCAAAATTTTATTAACGAACATACTGCAGCCGTCATTCTGAGGTGCTACGTAGGTACATTGGGTTTTGCATGAATTTTAGCGAGCAATGAGAAATTTTACGCAGCGGATTTGTACAAGAGTGAGCGA
>CALVCA010000042.1 GCA_944325895.1 Candidatus Gastranaerophilales bacterium | reverse complement strand
CAGGTACATTAGGGGTTGCATAACATTTTGCGGTAGTAAGATCCTGCGGGAAACCGGACATTTTTCTCAAAATCAAAGATTTTGGAAAAAGTAGTCAAACAAGTTCAGGATGACAGTGCTACGCACGTAGCCACATTGGGTTTTGTATTGTCGTCAGGATGCCGGGTTTGAAACAATCTATCAGAAACCATCTAGCAAGCGAAGTTTATCTAGGTACGATTGTTGTGTCTTAAATCGTATAATATTTAATTTAGATAATACTTTTTAAGCATTTCACCGGTTTTGGGATTATATTCTTCTATAATATCAAAGGTATTGTTTACATAATATTTTTTAAGCATTTCACCGGTTTTGGGATTATATTCTTCTATAATATCAAAGGTATTGTTTACATAATATTTTTTGACCATTTCACCGTTTTTGGGATTATATTCTTCTACATAATAAATATCTTGAAAAGATTCTTGTTGTCTGAGGGCAACGAGAATGGCAACGATATTTCCGTCAGCAAATGCTGCTTGAAAAACTCCGATTGCAAAAAACATAATTACAATAATCAATCGCTTAAGCATATTTTGATTTTAGCATAAAAAATAATTTTTGTATACTGTTATGCCTACGTACGCAGCACTGTCATCCTGAAATAAATTCAGGATGACATGGTGTATGACATCATACCCACTCATTAACGAACTTATTCCCTTCAAAAAGAGATCCTTCGGCTAAAGCCTCAGGATGACGATGTGGATAAAGCCATCAGGATGACGTGTGAAAGGCTATGCAACCCCTAATGTACCTACGGTCTTGGATTTGTACGGCTCGCAAAAGCGTGGTTTTTGGGACGAGTTTCGCTCACTCTTGTACAAATCCGCTGCGTAACACCTCAGGATGACGTGTGAAAGGCTATGCAACCCCTAATGTACCTACGGTCTTGGATTTGTACAGCTCGCAAAAGCGTGGTTTTGCTCGCAAGGACGAGTTTCGCTACGCTCACTCTTGTACAAATCCGCTGCGTAGCACCTCACATTACTCGATAAATTCATGCAAGACTGTCAGCATGTCTACGTGCGTAGCACTTTTTAAACATTAACCAAGGAGGAAAAATGTTAACAACTTTTGATATAACTGACGATTTTAAAAAATTTAAATGGGACTGTACGGATATTGAGCGGTTTCAAAATTACGAAAGATACAGGGATTTATACAGGAGCAATTTTGCAAAACCCTTCAGAGGGGTTATAAACAAACTTTTGAAGCGGTATCCGCTCCAAAAGACAACGGCTCAGACTCTTGTTGAAGTTAACCTTTTTAAGGCATTGACGGATTTTTACAAGTATTTAGTCACGAACAACGATTTTAAAATCGAAATAAGTTCTTCGCAAAAGGTTTGGGACGAAATAGCACGGGAAAACAATTTTATCACAGTGTTAAAAGAGGTATGTATAGACAATTCCAGGTTTGGAGATGCACTGTTCAAGGTTGCGGTAAAAAACGGCAGAGTAAAGATATTTTCGATATGTCCGGACTGCTGGCTGCCTGTGTTTAACAACGGTGATTTAAACGACCTTGCCGGACACATTTTGGTTTTTGACCTGTTCAAAGACGGTAAATGCTTTAAACACATAGAAAAAATCCATAAAGGTTATATTGAAAACGAAGTTTGGGAAACTGCAAACGGGAATTTAATAAGGCAGGTTGCGGATGTAACCGGTTTCGGGCTAAAGCCGCTGGACGATTTTTCCGACAGGTGGAACGATTTTGTGCTGTTTCCTGTTAAAAATTCGACTGAAAGTGACAGTTTTTTTGGTGAAAGTGATTATAAATCGTGCGAGTCGGTTATTGAAGAAATTATGCTGACAATTAGCCAAAACTCAAAAATAATCAACCGTCACGCAAACCCCAAACTCGCTGGCAGTATAGAAAATACGGAGCTTAACCCGCAAACGGGCGAGCGTGTTTTTCCGAATTCGGATTTTATAACGGTCGGCAAAGACGGCACAAAGCCTGAATATATTACGGCTGATTTGCAAGCCGATGCTATTAAAAATCATATCGATTTACTTTTGCAATTTTTCTATATGCTGACCAAAACCCCGCCGCAAGCTTACGGGATTGACTTGGAACCGAATATGTCCGGCGAAAGTTTAAAACA
Organism: Candidatus Gastranaerophilales bacterium; assembly: GCA_944325895.1. Lineage (GTDB taxonomy): Bacteria > Cyanobacteriota > Vampirovibrionia > Gastranaerophilales > Gastranaerophilaceae > SIG32. Next base: position 2,821 of record CALVCA010000042.1, on the reverse strand, counting down.
GATTTTGGCATCCGCTGCCGCAAAAGTTGATGATATCCGTTCGGTTTCGCTTAATAATGCCATAATAAAAACCGTTGAATGTGCACTGGCATTTTCTAACGTCAAAAATGTGGATGTAAATATTATATGGAGCTAGATTATGGAAGAAAATATGCAGATTAATGAGCCGGTTAATACCGGACAGATAAACGAGCTGACAGAAGAAATAGAAAAGCTCAAGGCGGAAAATTTGAGTATGAAAAAGCAGGTATTGCTTGATAAAGCCGGATGTATTAAGTCTGAGCTTGTGTCAAAAGCTATTCCCGATGATTGCGAAGACATTGAAGGCTGGATTGATGAATTTAAATCAGCAAATGAAATTTTATTTAAGCCGCAGTCTTTCGGAGGTGCTTTCAAACCCGCACGTGCAAATATTCTTAATCCGAAAGAGCTAATGAACAATTATATCAGAAATTCACGCAGAATTTAAAAAAAGGAGAAAAAAATGACTACAAATGTAATTGACAGAACGGGAGCAGATGCATTAATCCCCGTAGAAATTTCAAACGAAATTATCAAAGAAGTACCCGGCTCATCAAAGCTTTTGCCGATGATGAAAAGATTGCCTAATATGTCGGCAAAACAAAAGACTTTGCCGGTACAAAGCACATTACCCGAAGCGTATTTTTTGTCGGGTGATATGGCACAAAAACAGACTTCAAAAGCCGAGTGGGATAAATTAACCCTGACAGCGGAAGAACTTGCCGTAATAATCCCGATACCGGAAGCGGTTTTGGATGATTCGGCATACGATATTTGGGGAGAGATTAAGCCGCAAATAGTCGAAGCATTAGGAGCAGCCATTGACGGTGCAATACTTTTCGGTACAAATAAACCCACCAGCTGGCCTACATCTATTTTAGACGGTGCCACGGCAAAAAAACAAACCGTTGCTTTAGGAACAGGAACTGACGTTGCAGCTGATATTATGGGGGTTGACGGCATAATGTCTTTGGTTGAAAAATCAGGGTTTGTCGTAAACGGATTTTATGCTGACGCAACTTTTGAAGCTTATTTAAGAGATTTAAGAGATAAGAACAATAATCTTTTGTACAACACGTCTTTAGTAAGTTCAACCCCGTCAAGCCTTGTCGGACGTCCGATTGCGTATGACAATAACGGAGTTTTTGATACTACAAAAGCCTTAATGGTATGCGGAGATTTTTCAAAAGCCGTATATTCAATCAGACAGGACGTAACGTACAAATTGCTTGATCAAGCGGTAATTCAAGATACTGAAGGCAATATAGTTTATAACCTTGCACAACAGGATATGGTTGCATTGCGTGTGGTAATGCGTTTAGGTGTGCAAATTGCAAACCCCGTTACCCGCAGAAGTTCTGCCGGTTATCCGTTTGCTGTTTTGGTTCCCGCAAAAGGAGAATAATTATGCTTGACGCTGATACATATTTCAAATCGAGGTTTAACTCAGATCTATGGTTTGAATTGTCTGATGAAGATAAGCAAAAAGCTCTTGATACAGCACAAAGACGTATATATCTTCTTCCTTTCATAGGTAATGCCTGTGATATGTCATGCCCTTTCCCCCGATATATAGGGGGAAAGGTTTATGAAATGCCCGATTGCGTAGAATATGCGATTTATGAAGAAGCGTATTCGATAGTGGATAATAACATAGTTGTAGATAAAAACGTCAGATCAATATCGCTTGGCAGTGCGTCTGTAACATTTTCGGATAATCCGGATTTCGGGATATGCCAAAAAGCCAAAGAGTATTTGTCCGGCTGGATTAGAACAGGATTTGAAATACCCCCCGATGGATATATTGAAATTTATTAAAACACTCCTTTCCGATAATGAGTTAACTCATGAATTGGAGTCGGAAACAGGTGCGTTTTTGCGTGCCAACAGCCCGACTCCAAAATTTTATTCAAATGCCCTGCGGCATATATATGCCAGTGCCGTGTTTACCCAAATGTATGGCGAAAACGTGTCGCATTTGTACGGGATAATGAATGAAATGCTGCCGTTATCGGGGTTAGGGGATATGAAAATAGATTTAACGAACAATGAAATCGGCAGAGAATACGGGATAAAGTATCCGACAACGGACAGACAAACACTGTTGAAGATAATATTTGAGGATTTAAAATCAGGTAAAATCCCCCACGTAAGGGAATGATTTAAAAGGGAATAAGATTGTTAATGAGTGGGTATGGTGTCCACCACACATTACTCGATAGAATTCATGCAAAACCCGGTGTGTCTACGTACGTAGTACTGTCATCCTGAACTTGTTTGACTACTACCCATGTCATCCTGAACTTGGTTCAGGATCTTACTACCGCAAAATGTTATGCAACCTCTAATGTGTCTACGTAGCACCCGTCATTCTGAGCGAAATCCCTGTCAGTCATTCAGAGCGAAGCGAAGAATCTCATGAAGCTTTTATGAGATCCTTCGGGCTAAATCTCACATTACTCGATAAAATTCATGCAAAACCTGATGTACCTACGTGCGTAGCACCCTGAGGATGACGTGTTGACAGCTATACAAAACCTAATGTGTCTACGTAGCACCTCAGGATGCCGGGTTTGAAACAATCAATCAGAAACCACCTTGCCAGCGAAGTTTATCTAGGTACAATTGTTGTGTCTTAAATCGTATAATACCTGAGAATTTTATTCATTAAAAATGAATCATATTCTGTTATACTTGACTCTGAAATTGTATAATACCTGAGAATTTTATTCATTTGAAATGAATCATATTCTGTTATACTTGACTCTGAAATTGTATAATACCTGAGAATTTTATTCAT
>CALVCA010000041.1 GCA_944325895.1 Candidatus Gastranaerophilales bacterium | reverse complement strand
AGCCTGCTGATTTCATCGGGTGAAGATATTGTAACCGTAAGCGGTCGCCTCGGACACGCTGATAAAAATGTAACCCTGAATACTTACTCTCACATAATTAAATCGAAAGAGGCACAGGTTGCAAATAAAATGGATGAGTTTTATCAAAGATTAAGAATATACAGTAACTAATCTTAAATTATTTGTTCAAATTAGAGTCAAATATTAATTTTTTCTTAATAATCATATCATTTCTCTAAATGCGTGTATCATGAAAAGAAAACACTTGCAGGAGTAGGGAATGGATTTTAAAACTTTTACTGAAAAAACAGATTTGTGTACTAAAACAGAAATTGAAAAAATCAAACTGGTTGCTTTGTATCATGTTTTGTTTGAAAATACCAACGAATTTAATTTAAAAACCTCTCTTTTAATGCTTGAATCTGTAGGTTGCAGGATATCAAATACCTCTCGTTTAAAAACTAATTTAAAAGAGGATAGAAATTTTAAAAGAAATAATAAAACAGATAATTGGATACTTAATGCAAAAATAATAAAAGAGCTTAAAGACCAATATAAAGAACAATTAGATGATAAAACTAAGATTGAATCTAATAGCGAACTTCTAGATGAAAATAAATTTACAGGTAAGAGAGGGTATTTGGATAAACTAATTGCCCAAGCAAATAATTGTTATAATAATAACTGCTATGATGCTTGTGCTGTGATGTTGCGTAGAATATTTGAAATAGCTTTGATTTTGGCATATAGAAATCATAACATTGAATCAGAAATTCAAGATAATAATGGACAAACATATATGCTTGAAAAAATTGTAAAAAATGCGATTAATAATAAAACCTTAAAACTATCAATAAGAGAAATACAAAATGAATATACTGCAATAAGAAATCTTGGAAATTATGCAGCACATAAAATAGAGTATAATACATCACCTAAAGATATTGACGATATAAAAACTATTTTTAGAGTAAGATTAGAAGAATTGTATCATAAGGCAGGATTATTATAATAAAGGAGATTAAAATGACAGAAACAATAACAAAATTGAAGTTGAAATATGGTGAAATCGAATTTGAAATAGAAGGTAGTCCCGAGACGGTGGCAAAAGAAAGAGAAGAATTCCAAAAAACTTTGATTCCTGCAATGGAAGCGTTTTTACAAAGGAGAAAAACTACTTATATTCAGGAACCAATTTTTCAAGAGAAAGAATTACCTGCCAATGATACGAAATTAATATCTTGTACCCATACTCACAATACGAACTTTGCTAACTTCGCTCATTTTTTGAAGGAAAAAAATTTTACTACTGATGTCGATAAGGTTATAGCTGCTGTTTATTACATTTCTGAAATATGCAATAAAGACATAATAACAAGAGATGATATTGAACAAGAATTTAAAAATGCAAAACAACCAAACTTAACAAATCTTAGTGCAGCAATAACTGTAAATATTAAAAAAGCCCATATGGAAGAATTAGAAAAAATTGATAATAAAAGAACCTTCCGTATTTTACAGCCAGGAATCGATTATTGTAATAATTATATTCCCAAAGAAGAAAATAGTAAAAAATCTACTAAAGGTATAAAACATAATAAAACAAAAAAGCCAAAGGATTATCATAGTTTATCTATACCTGTTGATGACTTACATATGGAAGAAAAGTACTGTGATATTACAAAATTATCTAAAATAGATGAACAGGTGTGGGTATTAATTTACATGTATACAAAAGAAACCGAATTTAATACTTTTACAAGACAAGAACTTCAAAGAATTATGAAAGAAAAATTTAGCTTACCTTTGACTAATCAGCAAATAAGACGTTTTTTTGAAAATGCTGGTAAGAATGTCGATAAAGTTCAATGTGGACGGGAACATGCGATTAAGCTTTTACAAGGTGGTTTAAAAAAAGCTGAAGAAATTATAAACTCTAATAAATAGTATAAATATTAAATCTTTTTATGCTATAATACCAATAAAATCAGCATAAAGAGGTGGCATGTTTTTATTCTACATAGACGAATCAGGGGAAATAGCATATAATTCAGGTTCAAAGTATTTTGTATTTAATGCATTAGGTATTAATGCTAATGACTGGAAATCTATTAATCATAAAGTTAATAAATTAAAGACCGCCGTTTTTAAAACTAACTCTGCTCCGGTCTTAGAAGTCAAATCTAACTGGATAAGATTTCCAAAAGAAAGAGAAAAACATAAATATCTTGCAAACTTGTCTAAAGAAGAATTAATACAGCTTTCCTGCGGATTAATGGATATTATTATCAATAATAACTGTACTTTGATTTCTACCGTTATTAACAAAGATTCTCTTCTTCGCCATTATGGAATAAATAAACCTGAGCCGAATATTTTTGCTATTCAGTATTTGTTAGAAAGAATTTCACTCTTTATGGCGTTTAACCACCCTGATGAACAAGCAATCGTTATAATGGATAAATGCTCAGACAGCATAGAAAAGATGTTAAACAGAACTCACACATTGCAGGTAGAAGAAGGATACTCTTGGAAAGGAATCAAAAATATTATTGAAAATATTATGTTTGTTGATTCACAATATAATAATTTCATACAGCTAACAGACCTATGTGCTTATAATGTGAACAGGGCTTTCAAAGATGATAATCCGGATTATCCATTCTTCAAAGCATTATTACCGAAGTTCGCTTATAATCAGAAAACAAGAAGTTTGAACAATGCAGGTATAACATATAAATTGAAAGAGTTCTTTGACAAAGACAATCCTAATATGTATCAATTCTTAAATTCTTATAAAAATGAAAACAGTGTACTGCCGAATGGCAAGTACACCGCTTAATTATATTATACCCTATTTTACAAAAAATTCAACATAGAATCATATAAATAATTTACAAAATTTAATTTGTGCTATAATTAACACGTTAATTAAATGAGGTAAGTAATGAAAAAAGTTGTATGTATCTTAAGTATTTTTATTGGTCTTGGAATGTTTAATGTTTGTTTCGCAGAAAAGAATCCTGCTTGTACATCAGGTTCAAAAATTTTGATACTACAAGTATTAGATGAAGGAGCTCTTGGATTTATATGTCCTCGTGTTAATTGGAGTTATAGCAATTATGAAACAGCTTGTAAGCTAGATGGCAGATTAGTATATTTAACACCAAATAATAATTATGTTGACGAACAAATTGTTAAAATCAAAAGAAATGAATGTTTTGCAGAAATTGGAACATATCGATATATGAACAAAAAGGACGATATAAAAACAGTCAGGGCTATTGAAATCATAAATAAACTTTATAAATAACAAATTTTCAGGGGACTAAAAAGGGACTAATTTTGCAAATAGTCCCTAAAGATTATTACAAGTTACTAAAAGAAGGAGTTTGCAAGATTAAACAATACTGGAGGTTACGGGATGAAATTTGAAAATACAAAAAGCAGAAATATTTGTTCGAATCCCACCTCCTCCTAATAAAAACGGGCTGAGTTTCTCAGACCCGTTTTTATTTTGTTTGGTAAGGATGAGAACCTATTTCAAGACTCTAGTCTTGATCGGTTCGAGCGCGAGGCGACAGAGGGTGAAGGCTTGACGACAAAATGCCAACGGCATTGACGGCGTCAACCGTAGACCCGTTTATCGCAGCCGAGCAAGACAATCCCACCACCTCCTCCATTTTGAAAGAGCCTGAAAGGGCTCTTTTTAGTGCGTTTCCACTCTGTTATACTTTTTGCCCAGGTTAATTTGTACGGATAGTGTATTAACCAGACATTTCAATCATGTACGGTTAAAATGCTTTTACCCCCTAAAGTGACTTTATGTTTACATTTCTACCTGCCAGAAGTGTCCAAAAACAAAAACATTTGGAATTTATCTTGTATTATTATTGGGGGGGGGGAATGACACTCTGCCGAAAAAAAACTGACTTAATATCACTTTCTTTGAGAGGTAAGAACAAAGTGAGCAAGCTCGTTCCTGTGAAAAATCTTACGAAATCATCCTTTCAATCGCATATATAAAATCGGATAAGGATTGCCCTGTTCATCTTTTTCAGATCTTTTATAAACTTTAAATCCAAGATGCTCATAAAATCCTTTTGCCTGTGGATTTTGTTCATTTACGGTCAATTCATTTATCGAAAAATTTTTAATACCATATTCAATCAGTTTTTTGCCGATGCCTTTGCCTCTTTTTTCCGGTGTTACAAAAAGCATTTCAAGTTTTTGTTCTTCAATTCCCATAAAAGCAACGGGTTTGTCATTATCTTGGGCAACAACAAGATTAGAGATATTTTTCAGAGCATCAGGCAAAAATTTTTCTTTAATATTCAGGATTTCACTTTCCGGTAAAAACAAATGCGTTGCCCTGACTGACCTTTCCCAAACTTCTAAAAGTGTATTGATTAGTGATTGTGTTCTTTCTGATACTTCAATTATTTCCATTCTATTCTTTCCTTATATCTTCAAAGTATTTTAGCACTCTGCAAGGATTTGCGGCTGCAACACAGTTGTCAGGAATTGATTTATTTACTACACTACAGGCGCCTATTAGGCTATTTTGACCAATTCCGGCGACAGTGTTTTTATGTATTTGTATTCTTTTTTCATATAACACTCCTGAGTATATTATAGTATAAATACTTATTAGCGCCTTTTTTTGTTGAGCAAGTATGTCCCAACCTACACGCTTTCTTTATTGTTGGGCTGAAAGCCCAACCTACTACTTCTTCTTTTTATCGCACTTAACATCTTAACGTCCTAACGTCTTAGCGTCTTTTTTGCTGGGCAAGTATGCCACACCCTACACGCTTTCTTTATTGTTGGGCTGAAAGCCCAACCTACTTTTTCTTTTATTGCACTTAACATATTGTTTAATGAATTTCAACCACAACAATTTCAGGCAGACAATTAAACCTGAGCGGCAAAATGCTTGTACCGAGCCCGCGTGATACAAACATTTTCCCGCCGCGGGTTTCAAAAAGCCCGTATGCGTATTTGGTTCCGTATTTTGAAGGAACCGTTAACGGCTTAAAAAGAACAACCTGCCCGCCATGCGTATGCCCTGACAACAGCAAATCCACTCCTTCCGGCACATCCTCTATCACGTCCGGAGTATGCGAAAGAAGTATCAGGGGAGATTTCACTCCGCGCAAAGCTTTTGTAATATCAGGGTTTCCAGTCTGCAAATCCTCAACCCCGGCAACAGAAAATCTCTCTAAATCCTGCGAAGCATTTTCAAGAACAGTAATACCGACATATTCAAAAGCGTCTATTATATCTTTCTTCCCCTGCCAGCCGTCGTGGTTTCCCATAACGGCAAATGTTCCATACTTTGATTTCAGTGCTCCCAGCCCTTCCGCAATAGTTTCAATATCAAGCGTATTTCCTTTTTTATGACCGTTCACATAATCCCCGCCAAGAAAAATAACATCAGGGTTTAGCGTGTTTATCTTCTTTACTATTCTTGCAAGCCGGTACCTCTCATAAGGTTTAAAGTGAAAGTCAGACGCAAAAACTATCCTCAATCCCTTCATTTTCTC
>CALVCA010000040.1 GCA_944325895.1 Candidatus Gastranaerophilales bacterium | reverse complement strand
AGGTACATTGGGTTTTGCATAGCATTTAACAGTTGCAAGATCCTGAAACAAGTTCAGGATGACATGGGTAGTAGTCAAACAAGTTCAGGATGACAGTGCTACGCAGCGGATTTGTACAAGAGTGAGCAAAACTCGTCCCGAAAACCACGCTTTTGCGAGCTGTACAAATCCAAGACCGTAGGTACATTGGGTTTTGCATAGCATTTAACAGTTGCAAGATCCTGCGGAAAACCGGACATTTTTCTCAAAATCAAAGATTTTGGAAAAAGTAGTCAAACAAATTCAGGATGACATGGGTAGTAGTCAAACAAGTTCAGGATGACAGTGCTACGCAGCGGATTTGTACAAGAGTGAGCAAAACTCGTCCCGAAAACCACGCTTTTGCGAGCCGTACAAATCCAAGACACGTAGTTATATTAGAGTTTGCATATCATCTAACGCTGGCAAGATCCTGCGGGAAACCGGACATTTTTCTCAAAATCAAAGATTTTCTTATTCCCTTGGGTAAGATCCTGAAATAAATTCAGGATGACAGTACTACGTACGTAGACATACTGGGTTTTGCATGAATTTTATCGAGTAATGTGTGGTGGTGTATGACACCATAACCACTCATAAATGAACTTATTCCCTTATTCCCTTCAAAAAGAGATCCTTCGGCTAAAGCCTCAGGATGACGTGTTGGCGGTAATACAAAATCTAATGTACCTACGGTCTTGGATTTGTACAGCTCGCAAAAGCGTGGTTTTGCTCGCTGGGACGAGTTTCGCTACGCTCACTCTTGTACAAATCCGCTGCGTAGCACCTTATTTAACAAACTTAATCACAACGATTTCGGGCGGGCAAAATAGCCTCGCCGGAATTATATTTGTCCCTACTCCCGAGGTTATTATCATATGTCCAAAATATAACCCCCTGCCAAATCCGTATACTGACGGGGTTACAAACGGTCTGCCAAACAGTGTTATCTGTCCGCCGTGCGTATGCCCGCTCAATATTAATGACCCATCGGGTATGTATTTGTACATATCGGGGTTATGACACAGATAAATTGCAGGCTCTCCCGGTGTTTTTATATCAGGTTTGTAAAATTCTATCCCTACTATATTTACCCCGTTTACTTTTACTGACCGGTTGTTCAGCATATTGGGTAATTCGATATCTTCTTCATCGTGATTTCCCAAAACCGAATATATACCAAATTTGGCTTTGACACCCGAAAGTGCTTTTTCTACATATTTTATCGGTACTCTTTCGGTGTAATCCCCTAAATAAAAAACGTAATCCGCATCTTGTTCGTTAATCTTTTTTACGACACGCATTACCTGCTTTTTGTTCCGAAAATGAAAATCCGATGCCACAACTGCCTTTTGACCTGCAAGTGCCGGAAGTTTGTATTCATACTCCGTTGTTATCAATATTGATGGTTCTATTATGATTGCCCATATCAATATCAATAATAAGATTAATAATATTTCCTTCATATTAATATTATATCATAAATAAAAACAGAAAGGTAGTAGACAAATGTCTATAATAACATTTTTTTCAAAACGCAAATACGAACTGTATAAACGTAAAATTACACAAAAAGGTGCCGGCGAGCTTGTTGAATGGCAAAAAGACTGCGATATACAAGCCTATATAGAGCCTGCACAAAGCCTGGAAGGCTCCGAACTCGGGGATTATACCGATTCTGAGCTGGTTTTGTATACGACATCCCCGATTAAAAATAGTGAAATTGTTAAAATCGGTGATGACTTTTACGAAATCCGTTCAACGGAGTTTTGGCAGATACCGTATATGACTTATTACAAAGGATATTTGGTGAAAACAGATGAAAACATATCAATTTAAAAACGCACTATACGAATTTTTCAGCGGAAAAATGGCAGAACAATATCCGGGGCTAGCGGTATTTAGGGAACGTTTAAGAAGTCAGCAGCCGGATTATCCGTTTGTTGTCTTAAAAAGCTGCGAACGCACCCGGCTTAACAAGCGTTTTGAAAGCTTTCAGCAAGACGGCAAAACCTGTGTTAAAGCACAATTCCGTCTGCCTGTTACATTCAGTGTTTACGCACTTTTGCAAAATGCCGGCGATGCTGAAAAATTTTCTGATGAAGTTATTGATTATATTGAATACCTTTTTACTGACTGCCGTGATACCCATTTTTCACTGGCGGATAAAGGGATTGTTATTAACGAGCTTTTAAATTCGGGAGTCAGGGATTTAAGCAGGTTTTCAAACACAAATCAGGAGTTTAGAAAAGATATTGATATAGTATTTGAATTTGAGGATGTACAAAAATTCAGCTACGAATTAGGCGAAAAACTCGATATTGATATTAGAAGGGGAATAGTGGAATAAGTTCGTATCTAAATGTGCCCCGTCATTCTGAGCGAAGCGAAGAATCTCTTGGCGGGTTTTGATGAGATCCTTCGGGCTAAAGCCCTCAGGATGACGATGCGGAAGGGAATAAGTTCGTTAATGAGTGGGTATGGTGCCACACACCACCACACATTACTCGATAAAATTCATGCAAAACCCAGTATGTCTACGTACGTAGTACTGTCATCCTGAATTTATTTGACTACTTTTTCACAAAATCAAAGATTTTCTTATTCCCTTGGGTAAGATCCTGAAACAAGTTCAGGATGACAGTGCTACGCACGTTGCTGATAGTTTTGCATAAATTTTATCGTCATTCTGAGCGGAGCGAAGAATCTCATGAAATTATTAAATGAGATCCTTCGGCTAAAGCCCTCAGGATGACGATGTTGCAAAAGCCATCAGGATGACGAGATGACGTGTGACGGCTATGCAAAACCCGGTATACCTACGTACGCAGCACCCTTCTAAAAAAACACAGAAAGGACAACTTATGACCGACATATTTATGATTAAAAACGGTGATTTCCTCACCTGCTCCGGTATAACTGAAATTAAACAGCATATTACCGCCGCACTTAATACCTTTTATCGTGACTGGGTTTTGGACAAAACTAAAGGTATTGATTATCCTCTCGGGTTAAGACATACTGAGCTTTTGGAACACGATATCAAAAAACAAATTCTCGGTGTTCATGGTGTTCGAGAATTAAAAGAATTTTCTATGCATCAGGAAAATCAATGTATTAAAGTTCAGGCGGATGTTGTGACGGATTACGGCAAAACCGGTATTTTAACGACATTAAACAAATAGGAGCAAAGATGATATTTGATATACGTAATACGCAAATGGTATGGCGGGGGATAACTTTAAGCGGGTTTGGCAGCACAAAAGCTGAGATAACCCAGTCAGGCGACGGAAGTAATAAAATAATATTCGGGGTGTCGGGCGAATGTATTACCGTACCTAATTTTACCCGCACCTGGACTATAACTGCCTCTTTTAATCTCTGCAGCACCTGCTATCAAATATTAGAGCAGGATAATTTATATAACTTGGAGGACGTATTGATAATCCGTGATTTAAACACCGGAAAGAGCGATACATTTACGCACTGCACAATAACGTCTGTTAAAGAAGATAGTGAAGAAAGAATAGTAACCTGGCAAGCAGCAAAACGCAACGGAAAATAATGGTACAAACAAAATTCAAATCAGAATATATAGAACAAGGGTATAAATTAAGTCTTTTGGGTTTAAATGAGGCGGAGCTTGCGGAGTGTTTCGGGGTTGCGGAAAGTACAATACGAGCCTGGAAAAAACGTCATAAAGATTTTGCCGGAGCTATTAAACGTGGTAAAAAACTTGCAGACGCAGATGTTGCCGAAAGTTTGTACCGTCGTGCCTGCGGCAGTGATAAAGTTTTACCCGATACTTCAGCCTGTATTTTTTGGCTGAAAAACCGCCAAAGCCAAAACTGGAGGGATAAACGGGAGGTTAAAGAAAACCCTGATTTAGAGCTTAGAGAAGCTTATCTTAAGGCTCTGCAGAATTTAGAAGGATAAAACATGCCGATAAGATGGGAAAACAGCAAATACAGCCCCAAAGTAAAAGCTTTTTTAAGTAAAGATCCCTTGAAGTTTCCGCTTTTAACGCTTTTGGACGGAGCTGTCAGAAGCGGTAAAACCACCTGTATTATCCAAAAAATTCCGCAGATTTTTGATGTGATAGGAAACAGTAATTTAAAAGTATTTTCGGGGTATTCACGAACGAGTGTCCGCAACAACGTTTTAATCGAGCTTGTTCCGTATATAGAAGACTATTTGGGCGGAAAAGTTAAATATAATTCGACAAACGGCGAGATGGAAATAGTTTTGTGGGGCAAAACCTACCCCTGTCTTGTTGCAGGCGGCGGAAAATCTGACAGTGCTTCAAAAATCCAGGGCGGTACCTGGGATTTTTGGTATGCGAATGAGCTTCCGCAGCACAATTACGAATTTTATAACATGGCATTAAGCAGGCTTACTCCCGCAAATGCCCGTGCGTTTGCCGACAGTAACCCCGAAAGTTCCAACCACTGGCTTTATCAGGAAAAAATTAAACCTTGGCTTGAAGATGACAAAAGTGTTAAAGAAGTCTTTGAATACTGGCATTTTTCTATGTCGGACAATGCTAACCTTTCAGACACCTTCATCAAAAATCAGTCGAAACTTTATAACGGCATTTTTAAGTCAAGAAAAATTGACGGGCTTTGGATGAGTCCCGAAGGGCTTGTTTATGACACTTTTAACTTTGAAAAACACGTCTTGCCTCACTGCAAAATCGTTGATAAAATCCGCCGAAATGAATTTTTTGAATTCTTTCTCGGGATTGACTGGGGTTGGTATCATCCGAGCGTCTGTCTTTTGATGGGACGTGAAAAAGGCGGTAATTACTGTGTTATTGACGAGTTTTATGCAGTAAAATCCGATGTGAACTCTGTTATTAACTGGATTGACAATAAACAAAAAGAATATGCAAGGTTTTTCAGCTTTGCAAACTGTGATAACGCAAGACCTGAAATTAATAACATTTTAAGACAAAAAACCAACCTTATTATCTATGAAGAAAAACCCCGTGTTGAAGACAGTATAGCCCTTGTCAGAGAGTTAATCAACTATGACAGGCTTACTGTTTCCGATAAATGTTTAAATACGGTCAGAGAGTTTGAAGTTTACCGCTACGACGAGGATTCTCCGTTAAAAATAAACGATGACTGTATGGACGCTTTAAGGTACGGTTTATTCAAATACTTAACTACCTACGAAAGGACATAACAAATGAAATTACCGGATATGCTCACGAACCCTATTGCAAAACAATCTTACATAATCAACGGGCAGGAATATATTTTCGTATTTCGTTGGACGGACGGATTTTGTACACTGGATATTTATACAATCCAAAACGGAGAGCGAAAATACATGTTAAAAGGCAGGGCTTTAACTGTTCAATCTGATTTAAGAACGGATTTGCCGTTGTATTTGGTAAATAAATACGGTTTAAGCGATGAACCGGTTCAGGAAAATTTCCATACGGATTTTGAGTTGGTTTTTTATTAGGGGAATAAGATTGTTAATGAGTGGGTATGGTGCCCACTACACATTACTCGATAAAAT
>CALVCA010000039.1 GCA_944325895.1 Candidatus Gastranaerophilales bacterium | reverse complement strand
TTATATTCAGAACCGTTTTCATAGATTGTAAATTGTAGTGCTTGACTTAACATTGAATACGTTTTTTTGAATTGAGAATCAAGGGCTTTTTCTTGGAATTTAGATATTAATGTCGGAATAGTTAAAGCGGCAACGACCCCGATAATTCCGAGGGTGATAAGCACCTCAGCTAACGTGAAAGCAACACGACGATTTTTGTCAAACATACTTACGTGTGTAGCACCTTCGGCTAAAGCCTCAGGATGACGTGTAGAAGGCAAACCTAATGTGTCTACGTGCGTAGCACTGTCATCCTGAACTTGTTTCAGGATCTTACCAGTGTCGCATGGTATGTAGCCATGCGGCTTAGAGATTTTTTTAAGAGATTCTTCGCTCCGCTCAGAATGACGTTTGGAAGGGAATAAGTTCGTTAAAAAGTTATTTTTGTGTAATGTCTTAATAACATTATTAAAAAATCTACTCTTTATTTTTTCAACCCAATTTACCCTTTTATAATTCATAATACTAGAATTATAGTTTGGAATAAAAAAGAAGTCAATAAACTTAAAAAATGCCGGAAAGCGTTCAGCTACTTCAATTTCAGGGGGGGGGCGACTATCTTATCCGCTAATTCTTCAATTGTTTTCATCTCTTAACTCCTTTTTCTTAATTAAATATTATTTTTCAAATTTTGTCAAGGTGTTTAATTTTTATTTAAAATGCATTTTGGCATACACCCCCCGGTCTGTGCCAGTATTAAAACCAGGGGTAATCATCAGGGATTTTCCATCCGTGTTTTTGTATTAAAGCTCCGCAATATGCTGAATTGTTCAGGCTTGAACCTTTATTTGGACATGCCCAAATGCCTACAGTCATTAGATGGTTAACAGAAAATCTGCTGCCGTACATTTCAAAAGTACTGTTGTCACCTCGAAGGTTCATTACGAATATATCTTTACTAATAGTATTTGGTTTTTGTGGACCGTTTATGTCAACATATATTAACATACTTCCCATAGTAAAATCACCTCCATTATTGTCGTATATATCTTAAAAGATTATATTAGCATTCATATATATATGCATATAACTATATCTCTATACACATATTTGTCAATATATTATTATAATTTAATTTATGAATAAAAAAGATGTGTATAAAAAATCGGTAAAAACATTGCACGGGTGCGAAAAGAAAAAGGTTTTACACAAGAGGCTTTTGCTGAATTTATGGATAAATCGTGGAGTTATGTTGCAAAACTTGAAACCGGTGCACAGAATTTTTCAATAGGAAAATTAATCGACATTGCAGAGTATCTGAATGTCGATTATAAATCTTTTTTAGATTAATTTTATAATAATTCTTTTAAATAATTTGGCAAGGCAAAACGTGCAAGATGATAGTCTTTATTATAAATTTTGCAGGTTTTTGTAATGTTTTCGCAACGTCTTTCATCAATATAAGAAAGAGGTTCAACATTTTCGGAGCAAAATGCCCAAGCCCAGTATCCTCCCGGATATGTCGGAATATTCGATGTGTAAGTTGAACAAATCGGGAACACTTTTTTTAATAAGTCATACATTTTTTTAATTTCCGATTTGTTAACAAAAGGAGATTCTGATTGTGCAACCATAATTCCGTCTTTTTTTAATGAGTTTTTCACATTTGTATAAAATTCTTCTGTAAACAATCCTTCTCCGGGTCCCATAGGATCTGTTGAATCTATTAAAACTATATCAAATTCATCTTTTTTGTTTTTAATATATTCAATAGCATCTTGGACTAGAATTTCAACTTTAGGGTTATCTAATTCACAAGAAATTGTCGGCAGAAATTTTTTGCAAGCTTCTATAACCATGCCGTCAATTTCGCACAGTACAACTTTTTCAACAGTATCATGTTTTAATACTTCTCTAACTGTACCGCCGTCGCCGCCGCCGATAACCAAAACAGATTTCGGGTTTTTATGGTTTATCATCGGAATATGTGCAATCATTTCATGATAATGATATTCATCACCTTCTGTTGTCATCATTAAATCATCAAGAGTTAAAACTCTGCCAAGTGAACTTTCAGTTTCAAAAACTTCTACTTTTTGAAATTCTGATTGTTTTGAAAATAATACATCGCCTGCTTTAATCGCAATTCCAAATCCTGACGGTGTAATTTCATGATAATATCCGTTTTGAATACCGTTAATCATTTTTTTCTCCCATAATATGTATATGCAGGTGAAAAACTTCTTGCCCTGCCTCTTTTCCTGTATTAATTAAAGTTTTATATGATTTTAAACCTGTTTTGCTTGCAGCTTCTTTAACTGTCATCATTAATTCACCGAGCAAATTTTTATCATTAAGTTCATTTAAAGATGCAACATGGAGTCTTGGTACAACAAGCATATGAATTGGTGCTTTCGGATTTATATCGTTAAAAACGACAGCATATTCATTTTCCAATACAAATTCAGTGTTAAAATCTCCGTTTATTATTTTACAAAATATACAATCTTCTTTCATAAGCCCTCTTTGTTATTTTATAACAGATATTTAAAAAATCAAATTCTAAAAAATTGTTAACTGACTTGCCAATATTTTTTTCGTACGCTAGAATTATATTGGGAGGAATTAATGCCGAAATTAGCTGAACAAAGAAGGCAATATTATGCGGAAGTCAGTAACACTTACCCGAGAATTACGGAAGTCCGTACATTACGTACTTATAAAAATCCGAACTATCAAAATTTGCGTGTGAATAAAAAAAAGGTAAAACGCAATAACATTTTACATAAAATTATTTCAACGGTATTTTTCACATTGATAGCTTGTTTTGTCCTTCCGTTGGGTTTTCAAAGAGTTACGATGTCTTTTTTGCATGGTTCCATGTATCCTGAGGTTAAAGTTGATATGCATAAACTTCGGTTTCCGACAACGGATTATTTATCAAATGATTTGATATATAACCAAAGATTTTTAACGGGAGCAGAAGAAAAACATCCTAAAATGTTAAAAATTACAGAAACATATAGGATGGGCGATTTGGAAAACAGTTTGAAATATTTAATGGCACAGTATCCTTCCATAAAACCTTCCGTATATGTATGGCAATATGACACGGAAAAATTTGCAGACATTGACGCTTCTGAAATTTATTCAGCAGCAAGTATTATAAAAATTCCGGTTTTAATTGAACTTTTCAGATCCATTGAAAAAAAACAGTTATCACTTGATGATAAAATGACTTTGACAGATTACTACAGGGCAGAAGGTTCAGGCAGTCTGCAGTTCAAAGCTGAAAATTCCAAATGGTCAATTGATGATTTAGCAAGGCTTATGATTACGGAATCCGATAATTCCGCAACAAATATGCTTATGGCAAAATTAGGCTCTATGACCGACGTAAACAGTGCAATAAGACATTGGGGATTGTCAAAAACTTATGTGCAAACATGGCTTCCGGATTTAACCGGAAATAATCATACAACGGCACGTGATATGGCAACAATGCTTTATAATATTGATAATAACGAGAAATTTTTGGACATATCTTCACGTGAAAAAATATTTGATTATATGGGACATGTTCATAATGACCGGCTGATTGCGGCAGGGCTTGGGCCGGGAGCCTTATTTATGCATAAAACCGGTGATATAGGTAAAATGCTCGGTGATGCAGGCATTGTTTTTGCTCCTAACGGAACAAAGTATATTGTTGTAATCCTTGCAAACAGACCGCATAATTCAATTCTCGGTAAAGAATTTATTGTGAAAGCTTCCGAAATTATCTACAACTATATGGTGCGATAATGCTAAAGGATTTTTTAGAGGCTGGAAATTGTTTTAAACTTGTTTGCGGAGCAGGAAATGAGGATGCAAAAGAAGTAGAAAAGTTGGTGGCTTTATATGCAAAAGCAGGATGTCGTTTTTTTGATATATCAGCTTCAAAAGAAGTTCTAGATGCCGCAAAAAGAGGGCTTGACGGTTTTAAAGATGTATATTTATGTGTAAGTGTCGGAATTAAAAATGATCCGCATGTTAATAAAGCCGTTATTGATTACGATAAATGTATTTCTTGTTATTCATGTGATGCAGTTTGTCCTCAAAAAGCCATAAAGTATGCAAAAGTAAAAGAATACAAGTGTATCGGCTGCGGAAGATGTTCCAAAATCTGCCCTAAAGGTGCTATTTCATATGTGTCTAAAGAAAAGGATTTAAAAGAAGTTTTGCCGGAGTTAATCTTTGGCGGCATTGACTGTATTGAACTTCATGCAATGGGTTTGAATGATGAAGAAGTTTTTGAAAAATGGGATTATATTAATCAAATCTTTGACGGGATGTTAAGTATTTGTGTAGCAAGAAAATATTTGAGCGATGAAAAGCTTATAGAAAGAATTAAAAAATTAATTTCAACAAGAAAACCTTATACTACAATAGTTCAGGCGGACGGATTTCCCATGAGCGGGGGAAAAGATGATTATAAGACAACTTTGCAGGCTGTTGCAACTGCAGAAATTGTTCAAAATGAAAATTTGCCCGTTTATCTTTTAATTTCAGGCGGTACAAATACTAAAACGGCAGCTTTGGCAAAAGCCTGTGGAATTCATGCTAACGGTATAGCAGTCGGTTCGTTTGCTAGAAAAATCGTTAAACAATACATTGACAGGGAAGATTTTTTAACAAATAAAAATGTTTTTAATAAAGCACTTGATGCCGCTCAAAAGCTTAAATACATAATCGGAGCAAATTAAAACCACGGATAATCATCCTTAATCTGCCATCCGTCTATATAAATAAGACGACCGCATAATGTGGAACCTCCATCCGTTCCGCAATCCCTTAGCAATGTGTTTTTTCCCTGCCCTCTATGATAAAATCCTAATTGCTTATTCGTTAAATTAAATTCCAGCATAAATACATCTTTTCCATATGTATTCGGCTTGCTAAAACCATTTATATCAACATAAAAAATAAAATTTCCAAATGTTACCGGAGTAGCACAGCTTCCATCAGGGTTTGTAACACATCCTGACGTACCTATACTTGTGAATAATAAAACATTATTTGAAAGTAATATACAATAACCCGATGCATTACCTATATATCTGCCTGAAGGATAATAAAAGCCATCATAATTTATATATGATCCAATAGTAACACCATAAACTTTTGATACCTTTATATAAGGCATTAGATATTTAGTCATAAACTTTTCCAGAGTTTCTTCTCTGTCAAAATTCGGATCATCAACCGGAGTCCTGTAAATTCCTGCGACATCCCAGGTTGTCGGATCACCTTCTTTTACCTGAGCCATAGTTAAAGCTTGAGATAAAATAGAATAGGTTTGTTTTAACTTTGTAACAGTTGTCGTTTATTATAATTACTAATCAAAGTCGGAATAGTCATTGCCGCAACAATACCGATAATCCCGAGGGTGATAAGCACCTCGGCAAGAGTGAAAGCTGCACGACGATTATTGTCAAACGTACCTACGTGCGTAGCACCGCTCCGCTCAGAATGACGTGTAGAAGACAATGCAAAACCTAATGTGTCTACGTGCGTAGCACTGTCATCCTGAACTTGTTTCAGGATCTTACCAGTGTTGAATGGTATGCAATCGTGCGGCTTAGAGATTTTTTTAAGAGATTCTTCGCTTCGCTCAGAATGACGTTTGGAAGGGAATAAGTTCGTTAAAAAGTTATTTTGGCATAATGCCATAGTAACTTTATTAAAAAATCTACCCTTTATTTTTTCAACCCAATTCACCCTCTTATAATTCATAATACTAGAATTATAGTTTGGAATAAAAAAGAAGTCAATAAACTTAAAAAATGCCGGAAAGCGTGC
>CALVCA010000038.1 GCA_944325895.1 Candidatus Gastranaerophilales bacterium | reverse complement strand
GCTTTAGCGACATCGTCATCCTGAGGTGCTACGCACGTAGTTATATTTGAATTTGCATATCATCTAACGCTGGCAAGATCCTGCGGAAAACCGGACATTTTTCTCAAAATCAAAGATTTTGGAAAAAGTAGTCAACCAAGTTCAGGATGACATGGGTAGTAGTCAAACAAGTTCAGAATGACGGTGCTACGCACGTAGACACATTGGGTTTTGCATTGTCGTCAACACGTCATCCTGAGGTGTTACGCACGTAGTTATATTTGAATTTGCATATCATCTAACGCTGGCAAGCTCCTGCGGGAAACCGGACATTTTTCTCAAAATCAAAATTTTCTTATTCCCCGGGGTAAGATCCTGAAACAAGTTCAGGATGACATGGGTAGTAGTCAAACAAGTTCAGGATGACGGTGCTACGCAGCGGATTTGTACAAGAGTGAGCGATACTCGTCCCGAAAACCACGCTTTTGCGAGCCGTACAAATCCAAGACCGTAGACACATTGGGTTTTGCATTGCCGTCAGCACCTCAGGATGACAGTGTCACTGTAAATATCCAACAACTCTTTATTAACGAACTTATTCCCGTCGAAAAGTCTTATTCCCTTTAAATTAATACTCAATACCCTGGCGGGCCATAACTCCCATGTCAAAATAGTGTTTAATAGGCTTCATTTCCGTAACCAAATGTGCCAGTGCTTTTAACTCGGGGTGTGCATAGCGTCCCGTTAATACGATTTCTAAATTTTCGGGTTTATTTAAAAGTGCCTCTTTAACGTCCGAAACTTTAATCATATTCATTGCGGTGCATATGTTTATTTCATCTAATATGATAAGCTGGTATTTTCCTGATTGGATGGCTTGTTTAGCAAATTCCCAGCCTTTTTTTGCTTCTTTATAGTCGTCCATACATACGTTATGAGAATAGCAGACTCTGTCCATACCGAATTGTACTACATCAAGATTAGGCAGGAATTTAGATGATGAAACTATTTCGCCGTAAGAAGTTGCACTGTCGCCTTTTGTAAACTGTATAATAAGTACTTTCCAGCCGTGACCCAGTGCTCTGAGAGCCAAACCTAATGATGCCGTTGTTTTTCCTTTACCATCCCCTGTGTATATTTGTATGTAACCGTGTTCTAACACTATGACCTCCTAAAACTCTCTATCCATATTTTAAACGATTTTTGAATACTTTTAATCGTTCTTTAGATGGAAATTGCGGAGTAAATACTCCGTCAAATCTCTTCCCAAGATTTGTAACTTTATCATATGACAAATTTAAAAAAAATAAACAGGTTTTTACGGTTCCATGCCAAAGATTTTACATAATATTTGTTAACAAATCAGCAAACGGTTTGTTTGTGTGGGTTTAAAGTATAAATCAAATTCCGGTAAAAATTTACAAAATAATTCTTAAAAATCTATTGCAAAACTTCAAAGAAACCGTGGATATTGAAAGACATGGTTAATACCGGTTAAAAAAGTGTAAAAAACGGGAATATATAAACTTAGGTCGAAAGTGTTGAATAGCATGTGTTTCAGCATGTTAACTTTTGTAACAATAATCTTAAACATGTGAAATCGGAGGTAATCTCAAGTTTTTATATATTTAAGAGTATAAAAACGAGAGAGCAGAATATGCAAACACCTGGATTATCAAAAGCTCTAGGAGCCTATAATAAAGCCACGGCGTCAAAGGTGTCAAACAAACCAAGTAACATAAAGGTGACATCAACGGCCGGCTTGCAGACTGCCCAGCGGACGACATTCACCCGCGGGATAGGCGGCAGCAGCATATTTGTTGGTGCTCGAAGGGGATTAAATCCTTATGACAGACAATCATTCAGAATGAATTTTAACCGTAATTTGTATAATTATGCAAATGCAAATGCGGGTCGGATTAATATGCGTCAAATGGCACCATTTGGCGGCATCGCAGGATCAGGCGAGATGAGTGCCTGGGAAAAAGCTCAAATGGGTATGGCAATCGGAATGCAGGCCGGAACAGCATTGGGCGGATTAATAAAATCTATTGCAGATTTGGTAAAAAGAACTGATAATAACAACGGCGGCAATAACGGCGGTGTTAACGGAGGCGGCGACGGACCGGCAAATAATACCGGCAGTATAAATGGCGGCACACAAGGCAGCGGAAATATCGGCGGTGCAGGTAATGTTGGCGGCACATCAGGCAGCAGCTCTGCAATTTCAGATATGCAGGGTGCAAATGATGCAGTATCTTTGCGTAGTGCAATTTATGACGCTAAAGGTATAGAAGGTACACTAAATTCTGAAATAACAGACCTTGGTACTCAGTTAGATAACTTAGAAACGAAAAAAACTGCAGCAGAAGAAAAAATTGCAAGCTTAGATGCTGCAATAGAAAATACTGAATCGAGTATTAAAGAGAAAAATCAAGAGGTTACAAATGCTAAACAGAGTGTTGATGCATGGAAGACAAAACGTGACTCGGCACAATTAACATTAAAAAATGCTAGTAGCCAATATGCACAAGCTGTGGAAAATCAATATGCAGCAGAAGCAGAAGTTACATCTGCAGAAGCAGGAGTTACCTCTGCAGAAATAGCCTTAAATCAATTGCCGACGGATAGTCCACTTCGTGCACAGGCACAAGCAGCTTTAGAGCAGGCTCAAGGAAGATTGGATGCTGCAATGGAGAAATTAAATGAGGCTGAAGCAGAAGTAGAAGAAGCAAAGAAATCTGTTGATGCTAGCGATAAAGCACTTCAAGAGGCTGAAACAGAATTTAAGAACGCTAGTGACAAATTAGCAGCTGCCGAAAATAAATTAGAACGACTAAAAAACGAACTTAAAGGATTGCAACAAGACAAGAAAGATTTAGAAGAACAAAAAGCAACTCAGCAAGATATTGTTGATGAATATAATGATAAGTTGAAAGAGCAGCAAAATAAACAAAAAGAATTAGAGGATCTTCAAAAACAAATTGGAAAACAGGAAACAAGATTAGCACAAATGGAAAAAGAAGCTGATAAGAAAGCTGATAATTTAGATACTAGAATAGGCAACAAATTGGATGCCATTGGCAAAACCAGTGAAAAAATAGATCCTGATGACGGTATGTCAAGTATTGAAAAAACAAGAAATAAAATTAATACTAAAAGAAATGAAAAAACAAGTGAGTTAATAGATACACGTGACGGCATACGTGGAAAATTGTCTGAGAGCATAAATTTAGCTTTAAACTTTATTGCGGACGGTGGAACTACTACATATAAAGGTATGGAGGTTTCTTATAACAAAGAAACAAAACAATATAACTTTAACGGAAAAACATATACTGATAAAGATGAATTAGCAGCAGCTATGCAAGATAGTTAGATTTGTTTACAATAGGGTTTACAAATAATGTTTTTTATATTATAATACAGGCATAGCAGTATTGCAGAGAAGAAGAACGGGAAACCCCGTTCTTCTTCTGTCATATGAGGTATTATGGATATAAACAGGCATGAAATTATTGAAAAAATTACACCGTTGATTGAAAACACGGCTATGAGGTTCAATACTATTCCTATTGAAATCGATTTTGCCAAAGAAAATCACAGGTGGTTTTTGAGAATTTTTCTTTATTCCAAAGAAAAAGACATTACGCTTGATGATTGCGAGCGTGTGACAAGAAGTCTGAGTGATTTTTTGGATGAAATTATTCCGGTCAAGTATTATTTAGAGGTTTCATCTCCGGGGCTTGAACGTAAATTTAAGTCGGAAAAGGAGTTTGTTATCTTTAAAGGTAAAAGGGTCAGTATTAAGCTCAAAGAGCCTTTGCCCGGTGAAACAGAAAAAGTTTTCAAAGGCGAAATACTTGATTATGACACTAATATAGGCTTAAGATTTTTTAGATTCGATGATGGACAAGAAATCTTAATTCCAAAAGATAACATCCAATCTGCTAAGTTGTATATGGATTAAGGAAGGGAATAAGAAAATAAGTTCGTTAATAAAGAACTGTCAACATGAGAATTTCAAACTATCATCCTGAACTTGTTTGACTACTTTTTCCAAAATCTTTGATTTTGTGAAAAATGTCCGGTTTCCCGCAGGATCTTGCCATAAGGGAATAAGTTCGTTAATTAGAAGGAAATAAAAATGTATTATAAAGATCTTGAAGTTTATAAAAAATCAATTGATTTAATTGGTTTTAAAAAATATTTTAAGGAAAAAGACAATAACTTAATGTAACAAACTTATTCCCTTATTCCCTTTAAATAACATACGAAAGGACATAAATATGATTAAAATTGGAACAGCACTATTTGAAGCTTGCGAACAACTGGAAAGAGAAAGAGGTATATCAAAAGAGGTTTTGATATCATCGCTTTGTGATGCCATGGTCGCTGCTTACAAAAAACACATGCACATTAAAGAAGCTTCTAATATTGAAGCTATTTTGGACGAGCAGTCCGGTGAAATCGGTGTATTCAGCACTAAAGTCGTTGTTAATGACGTCGAAGATCCCGAAACTCAAATCGCTCTTTCTGATGCTAAAGATATCGATGAAGATGTCGAGCTTGATGATCAGGTTAAAATTGAGGTTACTCCCGAGCAGTTCGGTCGTATCGCCGCTCAATCCGCTAAACAGGTCATCACTCAAAGAATCAGAGAAGCTGAAAGAAACCTCGTTTTACAAGAGTTTATGGATAAAAAAGGCACTCTTACTACAGGTATCATCCAACGTGTCGAAAACCGCAACGTTATCGTTAACATCGGTAAAACCGACGCTATTATGCCTCAAAAAGAACAAATCCCCGGCGAGTATTACAAACCCGGTAACAGAATAAGAGTTTTTGTACTTAACGTTAAAGAAACTACTAAACTCCCGCAGGTTATTGTTTCACACGCTCACGCAGAAATCGTCAGAGAATTGTTCGAGCTTGAAGTCCCTGAAATTGAAGACGGTATTGTTGAAATTAAATCAATATCACGTGAAGCCGGTTACAGAACTAAAATCGCTGTTTGGTCCAATGACCCCGAAGTCGACAGCGTCGGTGCTTGTATCGGTCCCCGTGGCAGCCGTATCCAAACTATTGTCGGCGAGCTTAAGAACGAAAAAATAGATATTGTACGCTATTCTGACGACCCTGTGGAATACATTGTTAATGCACTTTCTCCGGCGAGAGTCGTTTCAGTTGACATAATCGCCGATGACGAATTTAACCACGATGCAATGGTTGTCGTTCCTGATGATCAGCTATCGCTTGCTATCGGCAGAGAAGGGCAAAACGTCAGACTCGCTCATAAATTGACCGGCTGGAAAATAGATATTAAGAGCGTTTCTCAAATGGAAAATAATGAAGCTCAAAATATCCAAAATAACTATTCGGAAGATGTTCCATCTGATGAATCTGATGAACCCGATGAGCTCCAACAGGAAATCGAAGAAGAAATGAACCAGCAGGCTATTGATGAAGAAGATTTTTCAAACGATGTTGAAGAAAATGAAACTTCTGAAGAGGAGTAGGACGGCATTCGAAGAAAAAAGAGGCTCAAAAGAGCCTCTTTTTTTGTAGGGAATAAGTTCGTTAATAAATGGGTATGGTGTCCACCACACATTACTCAATAAAATTCATGCAAAACCCAATGTGTCTACGGTCTTGGATTTGTACGGCTCGCAAAAGCGTGGTTTTGCTCGCTGGGACGAGTTTCGCTACGCTCACTCTTGTACAAATCCGCTGCGTAGCACTGTCATCCTGAACTTGTTTGACTACTTTTTCCAAAATCTTTGATTTTGAGAAAAATGTCCGGTTTCCCGCAGGATCTTACCCCAGGGAATAAGAAAATCTTTGATTTTGAGAAAAATGTCCGGTTTTCCGCAGGATCTTGCCAGCGTTAGATGATATGCAAGCTCTAATATACCTACGTGCGTAGCACTGTCATCCTGAACTTGTTTGACTA
>CALVCA010000037.1 GCA_944325895.1 Candidatus Gastranaerophilales bacterium | reverse complement strand
ATGATATAGGATTTTCTGCTGTATACGAATATGATACAAATACAAGATTCAGAAAGCTGCTTAAATATTATGATATAAGTGATTCTGCTATTTACGAATATGATACAAATACAAGATTCAGAAAGCTGCTTAAATATTATGATATAGGATTTTCTGCTGTATACGAATATGATACAAATACAAGATTCAGAAAGCTGCTTAAATATTATGATATAGGATATTAAGCTATATATGAATATGATACATTTACAAGATTCTGAAAGCTGTTCTAATCGTATTCTGCCTCATATTAAGACACAACAATCGTACCTAGATATACTTCGCTTGCAAGATGATTTCTGATGGATTGTTTGTTTCCTGGATTCAGTGTTCTATAGCGTTTGTCAAATCTGTTATACTGTGACATCTGCTCTTTATCATAATCATAAGTTAGATTTATATCTAATTTTATTTCATGTATATTAGATATTTCATTTTTCATATTAGCAATATAGCAATTTTCATAAACACTTTTCCCTACTCTGAATGTTATAGGTTGTGAGTCTGCCATTGCTTTACCCAGCAGCTGCATTGTATCATTCACTTCCCAAAGTTCAGCATTTTTGTTTTTTATGTGAGCTAATAATTTAATTTCTACAGGGTCAAAATGTGTTACATATTGTATTGTGCTGCCATCTTCTGTTTTTTGCTCAGGAACTTGATTTTTATATTCATAAGTAATATTTTCCACGACATCAATAGGGATTTCTTTGCCGTATTTGGAACCAAGGTTGGCATTGTTCATAGAATCAGTGATAGCTTGCAAGCCGGATGAAAAACCCTCCAAAAAGTACGCAGGGTTAACGTTTCCTGCCATAACAGCTTCTTTCATCTGCATTAAGCTGTTGTATTCAGTTTTTGCCAAAGCTAAATTCAAAGCAGGTGCATAAGTGTTAAAAAGGCTGTCCAGCATTGTTTGGTTAGTCACGGGTTCATTGTTCAAAATCTTTGTCAAAGCTCCGACTGCGTATCTTTGCACAAATTCCGATGTGCCTTGAATGTTCATATTACGTGCTATATTTTTAAGGTCGAACTTTAGTTTAGGAAGATTTGTTTTATTAAATCCTGAACGCAGTTGTCCTGTAAGTTTGCTTACTATTGTTTGTTCTGCGACCACCTGAGCTTTTTGTTCTTCAGGTATGTAAAATGCTGCATACGTCATAATTTTTTCCTTTCTTAAGATTATGTTATACTATTATTTAAGTTGTTATGGCATTATGTCAAAGCACGTAGACACATTAGGTTTTGTATTGCATTTAACAGTTGCAAGATCCTGCGGAAAACCGGACATTTTTCTCAAAATCAAAGATTTTGGAAAAAGTAGTCAAACAAGTTCAGGATGACATAGGTAGTAGTCAAACAAGTTCAGGATGACGGTGGATGGTATACAAAAATTATTTTTTATGCTAAAATCAAAATATGCTTAAGCGATTGATTATTGTAATTATGTTTTTTGCAATCGGTTTTTTTCAGGCAGCGTTTGCTGATGGAAATATCGTTGCTATTCTTGTTGCCCTCAGACAAGAAGGTGTGTGCACTGACTCATGCAGTATTTACGAATATGACTCTGATTCCTTAGACCGTCGTTTACTTAAATATTATGATATAAGTGATTCTACTATTTACGAATATGATTCTGATTCTTTAGATCGTTATCTGCTTAAATATTATGATATAGGATTTTCTGCTATTTACGAATATGATTCTGATTCTTTAGATCGTTATCTGCTTAAATATTATGATATAGGATTTTCTGCTATTTACGAATATGATTCTGATTCTTTAGACCGTCGTTTGCTTAAATATTATGATATAGGATTTTCTGCTATTTACGAATATGATTCTGATTCTTTAGACCGTCGTTTGCTTAAATATTATGATATAGGATTTTCTGCTGTATACGAATATGATTCTGATTCTTTAGATCGTTATCTGCTTAAATATTATGATATAGGATATTAAGCTATATATGAATATGATACATTTACAAAATTCTGAAAGCTGTTCAAATCATATTCTGCCACATATTAAGACACAACAATCGTACCTAGATAGACTTCACTTGCAAGATGATTTCTGATGGATTGTTTCAAACCCGTCATCCTGAGGGCTTTGCCCGAAGGATCTCAATAAAAGCTTCATGAGATTCTTCGCTATCGCTCAGAATGACGGGTGCTACGTAGACACATTAGAGGTTGCATAACATTTTGCGGTAGTAAGATCCTGAACCAAGTTCAGGATGACATGGGTAGTAGTCAAACAAGTTCAGGATGACAGTGCTACGCAGCGGATTTGTACAAGAGTGAGCGTAGCGAAACTCGTCCTTGCGAGCAAAACCACGCTTTTGCGAGCCGTACAAATCCAAGACCGTAGGTATATTGGGGTTTGCATGGATTTTATCAAGTAATGTATGGTGGACACCATACCCACTCATTAACAATCTTATTCACTTATTCACTTAATCCCTCATCCCCTTCCAATAACACTATTTCTTGGAATTTAGGTGCTTCGTTGCGGGCTAATGTTACGCTGTCTGCGTATTCTCCGTCATCTTTTTTTACCGCTATGTCCAAAACCGCTTCCACTCCGTCTGCTTCCAGTATCGGTACTATAAATTCCGTTGCGTAAATTATCGACCCTAAGCCAAATACCCGCTCTGTTATATATTCTCGTATTTTCGCTTCCGCAGAAGCTTTTGTACCAGCTATTGAATATCCTTGCTTAAGTTTTAATGTTCCTTTTATACTAATTTCAGGCTCCAAAGCTTTTTCAAACTTGATTTCCAAATCTTCGCCCGAATTGTCCTTGACGATTACGGTCGTATTACC
Source organism: Candidatus Gastranaerophilales bacterium (assembly GCA_944325895.1). Classification (GTDB taxonomy): domain Bacteria; phylum Cyanobacteriota; class Vampirovibrionia; order Gastranaerophilales; family Gastranaerophilaceae; genus SIG32. Next base: position 3,415 of record CALVCA010000037.1, on the reverse strand, counting down.
CGTATATTCTATGCCGTCCGCTGCACTGTCAAATATGGCTTTTGCAAAAATCTCGTCAGTTGTGTTGTGCTTTGCAATTATCTGTGCTGTGCCTGCTGCAAACGTATTGTCATCTTTTTTGTCGATTATCTTTAAAAAAGCTATGTTATCCACATATTTTGACAAATTAGCTAAATTTGCGTTACGGGTTGCTTTTGAATTTATGGCTTTGGAATTTTTAAACCTGAGGCGGTAATCATCATCACTCTCTTCGTCGTGACCCGCAACTATATCATATGCTTTACCGCTTAATGCAGTAATCTCATTCGGTGCCTGAATTATTTGAAAAATATCATCAGAGTTCACTAATGCCTCTCCCTGAAATTCTATATCTGCCTCGCCGCTGTCGTTTAAAGTATAATCTGTGCTATTGCTGAATTCGTTATTACCGCTGCTGATTACAATTGTTTCGGCTTTACCTGAAAAACCGCCCTTGCCGATTATTTTTATCTTGAAAACTGTTGGCGTAGCTTTTATACGGCATACACCTATTCTTTCATACATAGCGTCCTGAAAAACTCCCGAAACAGTTTCAGGATTGAATTGCGAACATATATACGCTATCTGCGTTTGCAGTATTAACTCGTGCAATGCAAATGCTGATATCAAATTGTCTGCCGTACTGTCCGGCTTTATGCAAAAATCTGCACCCAATAATTTTTGTAATTCAACTTCGTAAGCGTGTTTTATTTCGTCTAATGTAAATAATTTATATCCGTTTTCGTCTATATACATTACTGCCCTTTCTTTATTAACGAACTTATTCCAACCGTCACTCCCTTATTACACCGCCTGTGGGGGAGCCGTTATTGCCGTTGGAATGAGTGTGTTCCAAAAACTTCCCGCCCTCTATAATCGTGTTTCCGTCTATGTTTATTGTATTTGCATTCAAGGTTATTTCCTCTCCGGTGATTGTTACACCGGTTCCGGTTATATTTATAACCACACCCGCAGGTGTTCCGATTACTAAATCCCCTTGTACAAATTCATACTGCTCGGTTTTTGGGTAAAACCCTACGCTGAACACTCCGTCATTTATGTCGTGTTTACGCACTTCGGGTGCTGTTACGGGGTTTCCCAAATAGTAATTTTCTATGTCGCTGTCGAAAAATCTTATTGTACCGTAATCCCCCGGAGTTATGCCTAAAAACACATAAGCATTTTGTGTCTGAATATGTTTTACCGGCACGTTGTAAATCATATCAGCCGTGCCGTTATCATAATATTCAACATCTACCGAGTATTGTGAATTAACATTCACAACTTTGCAGGGTTTTTCTACATATGTTACCCCCGAAATCCCTTCAAAAATTTTATTTAAGCTGTCGTTGCAGTTTTTCTCCATCCGAGCCTCACAATCGTTGTTGCGGCATTGCCGTAATTATTACCAAAACTATGTACACCCTCTACCCTGTTTACTCCCTCAAATCCGTCAAATTTACATTCAACATAATCGTTAGGATTTAATGCCGGTAAAAATTTGGAATTAATCTCAACAGTTCCGTCAGAAGATTTGTCGGGCGGCAAAGAAGTCGTCTTATCCAATACTTGCAAATTCTCGGTTTCGGGGTTATCGTTTTCACAGATTAAATGCACGGTGCCGTTTTGCACACTGCAAATTATCCCGAGCGGCTTTGTAATCCGTTCTAAAATAGTCTGCGGGTTGCCAAATGCCTTGTAAGTTGAATAAGTTTTTTGCGGCAAATTTTCACTCATTTTGCTAATCTTTAACCCCATTGCAGTAATGCAATCACGGATTATTCGGACAGAAGAAACACTGCTGCGATAGTCAATGTTCATTTTTACATCCCTGTAAGCACTTAACCCGTCCGCAAGCTCCACCACAACCGCAATATCACAATCAGCAGCTTTTTTATAAACACTTTTTACACCACCCTTAAATGCCAGTATCAAATTGTCATAACCGGCATAAAATTCCAGCTCACTGCTGCTGTTTAAATTATAAAAATTCGTGTCGCTGATGTTCCAAAGAACAATTTCAGCTGTATTATTTTCAGGTTTGTTATTCTTTTTGATATTAAAATTCATATCAATATTATTAATTATGATGTCAGAATTAGGAATTCTGATTTCAAGATTAAAAGTTTTTGACATAATGACTCCTGTTTTAATAAGGGAATAGGGGAATAAGTCTGTAGGTTGCGGTAATCAAAGATTACTAAAACCTACTACTCTGCGTAAATCTCACATTACTCACTAAAATTCATGCAAAATCTTATGTAACAACGTGTCTTGGATTTGTACAGCTCGCAAAAGCGTGGTTTTTGGGACGAGTTTCGCTCACTCTTGTACAAATCCGCTGCGTAGCACCTCAGGATGACGTGTTGGCAACAATGCAAAACCCAGTGTACCTACGTGCGTAGCACCTCGCATTACTCGATAGAATTCATGCAAAACCCAGTATGTCTACGTGCGTAGCACTGTCATCCTGAACTTGTTTGACTACTACCCATGTCATCCTGAACTTGTTTGACTACTTTTTCCAAAATCTTTGATTTTGAGAAAAATGTCCGGTTTTCCGCAGGATCTTACTACCGCAAAATGTTATGCAACCCCTAATGTGCCTACGTAGCACCCGTCATTCTGAGCGAAATCCTCGTCAGTCATTCTGAGCGAAGCGAAGAATCTCATCAAGCTTTTACAGAGATCCTTCGGGCAAATCTCACATTACTCGATAGAATTCATGCAAAACCCAGTGTACCTACGTGCGTAGCACCTCAGGATGACGTGTTGGCAACAATGCAAAACCCAATGTGTCTACGTGCGTAGCACCTCACATTACTCGATAAAATCCATGCAAAACCCAGTGTACCTACGTGCGTAGCACCTCAGGATGACGGTGGATGGTATACAAAAATTATTTTTTATGCTAAAATCAAAATATGCTTAAGCGATTGATTATTGTAATTATGTTTTTTGCAATCGGGGTTTTTCAGGCGGCATTTGCTGACGGAAATATCGTTGCCATTCTCGTTGCTCTCAGACAGCAAGGTGTATGCACTGATTCATGCAGTATTAATGAATACGATGAACCGGGATTCAGGCTTGTCAAATCATACAGTATTGATTCAAGATCTGTTTCTGAATACAATGAACCGGGATTCAGACTTGTCAAATCATACAGCATTGGTTCAAGATCTGTTTCTGAATACGATGAACCGGGATTCAGGCTTGTCAAATCATACAGTATTGGTTCAAGATCTGTTTCTGAATACGATGAACCGGGTTTCAGACTTGTCAAATCATACAGTATTGGTTCAAGATCTGTTTCTGAATATGATGAACCGGGTTTCAGACTTGTCAAATCATACAGTATTGGTTCAAGATCTGTTTCTGAATATGATGAACCGGGTTT
>CALVCA010000036.1 GCA_944325895.1 Candidatus Gastranaerophilales bacterium | reverse complement strand
AACCAAGTTCAGGATGACAGGTCCTACGTACGTAGACATACCGGGGATTGCATGAATTTTATGGAGTAATGTGTGGTGGTTTCATGCCCGCTTATTAACGAACTTATTCCCCTATTCAATATTCAATCCCTTTACGGGCGGCAATACCTGTGTCCCAGTAATGTTTTACCGGCTTTATCTCCGATACTAAATGTGCCAGCTCAATGATTTTCGGATGTGCGTTCCGACCTGTTAAAACTATTTCCATCTCTTCAGGCTTGTTTTTTAAAACTTCCACTGCTTCATCTACATCTATAAAACCCATATCTATTGCTATATTGGCTTCATCTAATATTATAAGCTGGTATTCATCATTTTTTATAGCCTGCTTTGCCAATTTCCAACCCTCTTGCACTGCTTTTATGTCAGCTTCGGTTTCGTTTTCCTTGTATACAATCCTGTCCAAACCCGCCTGAATAATTTTCAGGTTACTTTTAATCGCCGGTGACAAATTCATAAACGAATTTAACTCCCCATAGTCATCTCCGCCTTTTGTAAACATTATAATAAGAACCTTCCAGCATCTGCCCAAAGCTCGCATTGCAAGCCCTAATGATGCTGTTGTTTTACCCTTCCCGTCGCCGGTGTAAACCTGTATATAACCGTGCTGTGCCCAGTTCGGGTTTATTAATTTATTTTCACAGTTTTCCATTTTACCTCGCATTTTTATTATATACTAAAAATATGATGAATAAAACAGACCTTCGGGTATATGCTAAAAATTTAAGGAAAAAACTTAACCTGAAAATTTTAAGCCGAATTGCGGTTGAAAAAATTCGCTGCCACGAAATTTTTTCAAAATCAAAAAATATTATGCTCTACTACCCGCTTAAATCAGAAATTGATTTAACAGAACTTTTTAATTCAGATAAAAAATTTTTTCTGCCGAAAGTTTTCAACAATGACCTTTTATGCTGTCCGTTGTCTGAAAAACTCGTAAAATCCGATTTTAACGTTTTGGAACCGGTAAGCGAACCTGTTAATCCCGAAATTTTGGATATGGTGATTGTTCCGGCACTTATGGCTGATTCCAAAAACTATAGACTCGGTTACGGACTGGGGTTTTATGACAGATTTTTACCTGAATGCACCAACGCTTACAAACTCGTTGTTGTTCCCGAAGAATTGTTTGTTTCAGATTTGCCCTTTGATGAGCACGATTTTAAAGTCGATGAAGTTCTATGTATATGAGAAAAGGACCCTTGCGGGTCCCTGGTTAGTTATTAAGGGGTATTTAGCCTACGTATTTCGGAGCAAATTGTTCAATTCCTTTTTTCTCAGCTTCTTTAACACTTTCAAGTTCGGTTTCTACCATTTTTAGTTGAGATTCAATCTTTTCTTTTTCAAGCATCATTTCTTTTTCCTGTGCATTTAATACTTTTTCTTCAATCTTTGCAAAACGTTCACGTTCCTGTTTATACAAGTTTTGCTGAATCCACTGCATATACATCATCTGTGACTGCGGATCCATCTGTGCCGTTTGCTGTGCTACAATCGGCTGCATTGCCGTAAAATTCATCTGTGCATTCTGTACAGCCATATTATGCGAATAGTTCATAAATAACATTGTCCGCTGAAACATCGAACAAGGAACATTCGTCATATCAAAAATTGATACGCTGCCGTCTGAAATGTTGGCTGAATATTGCTGCATGTCACTTAACCTTCTTGTCTTTTCAGTCAATAACCTTTCCAACTCAAACTTACGGCTGATCAGAAAATGTTTCCGAGATGTGAACATTAACAGAGCCATCTTCGTTTCTCCTACCTTTTAATAACTAACCTTTACAAATATATAAAAACATGCAACTTCAAGTTATTGCATGTTTTTACAGGTTTTGTTAAGTTATGTTACAAAATTATTTATTATCTTTTGTAATGACTTTATCTATCAATCCGTATTCAAGGGCTTCTTGAGCTGTTAAGAAGTGATCACGTTCGCAATCCTCTTTAACTTTTTCATAAGGCTGACCCGAATTTTCCGCCATAATTTTTATCAACATATCTTTCATTCTCAAAATTTCTTTGGCTTCAATTTCGATATCTGTTGCCTGACCTTTGGCTCCGCCCAGCGGCTGGTGAATCATTACCCTTGAATTAGGCAATGCCATTCTTTTACCTTTTGCTCCGGAACACAGCAAAAATGCACCCATTGATGCCGCATCACCTAAACATATTGTTGATACATCCGCTTTTATTAGCTGCATTGTGTCATATATTGCCATGCCGGCTGTTATTACGCCGCCGGGGCTGTTTATATACAGCATAATATCTTTTTCAGGATTTTCACTGTCCAAAAGAAGCAGTTGAGCTACTATTGAATTCGCCACTTCATCATCTATTTCCGTTCCCAAAAATATTATCCGCTCTCTTAACAATCTTGAAAATATATCAAAAGAACGTTCCCCTCTTGATGATGCCTCTATTACCGTCGGGACATAACCCATAATTTTCATATAAGTGTTTTGATCCATTTTTTTCTTCTCCTAATATATATATTATATCACAAATCTTTTATTTTTATCCTTCACTGATATTATTCTTTAAATATTAACAAATGTAACAAAAAATACAACTCTTGAAATCACAAAAATTAGAATGTTTTTATATAAGTAAGAAGAGAGGACAGAAAGATGGCAATTTCAAACATTCACGAAACATTGTTAATGTACACGAAACAAAAAACATCGATAAACGAGCAGTTATCTGATGTAATGATGAACATGGTGTCTGCCTCAAGAAAGAACGCAGATATTCAAAGGCAATATCAGCAAAAGCTTCAAAGCTTGTATTATGATCCTGATTACGGATTTGGTACACAAGAATATGATCTTATTTATGAAATGTATGAAGACGATCACAATTTTGAATTATCGGCATTGGAAGCCTGGGAATCAGAATTAGAACTTGAAAAGAACAATTTGGAAACAAGATTAAACGAGATAACGTCATTTGAAAACAGCTGGACGAAATTATTACAGCAAAACGTTAAGAATGACTTTTCATACGGCGGAGGAGGCGGTCAATAGACCGCCTTTTTTAATGAATATTTTTCTGATATAATCAAGTTATGAAAGATATTCAGAATTTAGAGGACACACGCAAAGTAGATATACAAAAAGTAGGTATAAAGCATATTGAACTGCCTTTGATTATACAAAGAAAAAACAAGTCAAATCAGGTTGTATGTGCCAAAGCGAGGGTAAGCGTTTCTCTGCCTCAAAAATACAAAGGAACGCACATGTCACGTTTTGTGGAAGTTTTAAGCGAATGGCAGACTAAAAATCTTTTGGGAGTTGATATTAAAGGATGTTTGGAAAAAATTATCAAAAAACTGCATGCTCAAAGCGGTGAATTGGAATTTAAATTCAAATATTTTTTGGACAAACCCGCACCTGTGACGGGATTTACAGCACCTATGAGTTATGAATGCTCGTTTGAAGGGATTATGGACGGCGAAGATTACAAATTTATTTTGGGTGTTGTCGTACCGGTTACAACGCTTTGCCCGTGTTCAAAAGAAATTTCCGAAAACGGGGCACACAATCAAAGGGCATATGTGTCAGTAAAGGTTTCTTACGATGAAAATGAGCATATATGGCTTGAGGATTTGATTGAACTTGTGGAAAGCTGTGCTTCTTGTCCTGTTTATCCTCTGTTAAAAAGAAAAGACGAAAAATTTGTTACCGAAAAAGCCTGGGAAAACCCGAAATTTGTTGAAGATGTTCTGCGGGATGTTGTTGTAAAATTACGCAAACATCCCTCTGTAAAACATTTTGAAGTTGAATGCGAAGCTTTTGAAAGCATTCACAACCACTCAGCCTGGGCTTATCAAAGCGAATAGCCCTTAGCCAGTTTGTCGGCTAATTTTGTTGCCAGTCTGCCGTTGAGGGATTTATTTACTTTTTGAAGTTTTTTGGCAATAAATTCCATATTATCTGACCAAACAAAATTTTCTTTAACATATTTGTCCGCTTTGTTAAAATCTTCTTCTATTTGAATTCTGATAATTTCATCAAGCATGGCTTTTGCAGCCGGAACAACTTTGTCAATGTTTACGTGAATTTTGCCGTCAATAATCTTATAAGCACCTTTTTTTGCCAAATAATTATTCTGCATAACCGTTCTGACACGGTGAGCCTGACTGAGTGACGGTTTTGATTTTAAGAAATTATCGGCAACAAAGGTGACTATAATTTGTTTCCGCTGTTCCTGCGAATACATTCCAAGCTCTGTCAACAAGTCAACAAATGCCAAAGAAGCCATATCAGCCTTATTTTCTTCAATAATATTTCTGTATTTTCCGAGTTTTTCGCAGGCTTTTTTAGGACCTAAGGAGTGTGCGTTTTCGTGTCCTATGGTAAACCAGTGGTCTGCCTCGTCAAGATAATATTTATGCTGATCTTTATCTAATATTGCATCAAGACGCTTTTGGAGTTTCTTTTTGTCGCTTATAAACCTTATTTGTCTGTGATAAACATTACGTCTGCCGCCGCCTATCAATAAAGACGGTTTGTCGTCGTTGGGAAGGTTTTCCGCAAGCGTTATTCCGCCTCTGTATGCTCCGACGTCACCTGCTGCCTGCACCATATCTACATCCACCATTGTCTGTTTTGCATCCTGAGTTATATTCTGTTCGTATTCGTTGTTAAACGGCATATTTTCTGCAAGTTTCGGAAGATATTTTTTTATTGCCGTCAAAGCTTCCGTCCCTTTTTTGTTAACTATACCGACCCTGCCGCCCAAAAAATCTTTTGCAACAGGTGTTATACCGTGTTTTTCAAGCAGTTTTTGAAGTTTCGGGTTCTCCATTATTGTGCCTGTCATTTCATCTTCGTAATTTTCTCTTGTTATGGTAAATTCCAACGGAGTGTCCTGAAGGCTTGCCCATTTTTTGTCGGCAAATGCGTCAAATGTAGGGTCTGCAGTTCTAAGGGCTTTTGCCTGAAGTATCAAATATTCATTAAAATCTTCGTTTGTCGAGGTTTCAGCTGCTTTTTCAAGTTCATCCGCTATTTCGCCGCATTCCTTGCTGAACTTGTCAACGTAATCTATTCCGACAAGATGGTTTCCGCTCCGTTCCACTACCGAACGCTGGGTCAGAATTTTTTTCACTTCGTCAATTTTTTTGTCCTTTATCATTTCTTCTAAGATTTTATGAAATTCTTCTTTTGTCAAATCTTTAGGATATACACCTTTACCCGGAAGCTCTTTTATGCCTTTTGCAAGATTTATCTTATTTGACATTGTATCCGTTGCGTTCATACCTTTTTGTGCGTCAAATAATATCTTTGTAAGCTTTGCGATTTTATTGCCTTTTTTTATCTCAGCTTTTAAAAATTCCAAAAAATCAAGATTATCATGGCAGTCTAATTGCATATTTATTTTTTCTATTATATTCGCTGCCCTCACAAGATGCGAAAGTGCCTTTTTATCCCCTTCTTCCAGCTCTAAATATTCAGGGGCATCAGGAGCTAAAAATTTCTTCGTCACCAAATACGTTTTACTCGTACGCTTTTTTAATTCTTCTTCGCTTAAATTAAATTTAAATTTTTTCATACAATCTCCTATTTATGATAAGTTTCTTTTTTCATTATCTTAAAAGCTCTATATATTTGCTCCGTCAAAATTAACCTTGCAAACTGGTGTAAAAACGTCATTTTCGATAAACTCAGCTTGAAATCGGCTCTTTGGGATACCTGCTTTGAAATCCCGCAGGATGAACCTATTACAAATACTATTTCGCTTGTACCTGTGTTCATTAATTCTTCAATTTTTTGTGCAAATTCTTCGCTTGAAAGCATTTGACCTGATATCTCAAGCGTTATGACATATGATTGCGGTTTTATATAAGAAAGTATTTTTTCGCCTTCTTTTTCCAATATTCTTTCTGTCAAATTTTCGTCTTTAATCTCTATCGCCGGAATTTCCGTTATCTCAAAATTTGTGTACGGGACAAGCCGTTTTGAAAATTCTTCCACACCTGATTTTAAAAAACTCTCTTTAATTTTTCCGCACGCAATAATTTTTATCTTCATTTTTTCTCTATATAAACGGATTGTGACGGGAATGCAAAATCAATGTTTTCCTGCCTGAAACGTTTTACTATCTCCAAAATAATTTCAGAACGTTTAAGAGCAAATGTATTATAACTATTTGTTTTTACATATGCCAAAAGTCTAATATTGATAGAACTTGAATCAAGAGTTTCCACAAATACAACAGTTTCTTTTGTTAAGTCATTCCGGCTGTCGCAAACCTCTTTTATAATATCTATTGCCCGCTGAATATCCACTGTGTCATACGTTATGCCGAACACCTCATTTATACGGCGTTTATGTGCTCTTGAAATATTTATTACATTAGAAGACGAAATATTATTATTCGGAATACTTACGAGAAAATTATCCAAAGTTCTTATCTTAGACGAGAACAAATTAATATATTCCACAGTACCTTCTATATCGCCAATTCTTACATAATCGCCGGGCTTGTACATTTTATCGGCAATAATTGTGAGCGTTCCGAAAAAATCAGCAATAGTCTGCTGTGCCGCAAACCCCACTGCCAAACCTGTTATACCAAAACCGGCTATCAAAGAGGTTATTGAATAACCGTTGCTCTGCAAAAACGATGCTACAACAAAAAATAAAATAAGTCCTTTTATTACCTTGTTTAATATCGGAAAGAATTGCTGAAGCGATGATTGTTCAAAGCGTTTCTTTAAATGTCTGTCCAATGCATCAGCCGCCTTAAACAACAAAACCGTAATAATTACGTTTATTATCAGACTTATAACTATTTTTAAATGCAGAGTATCAACACTTTTATTTACCTGTTCAACACCTGTTAAAATACTTTCAAGCATAAATCTATTATACAGATTGAATTAAAAAAAATCAATACCGGTTCTGCGTCATTTTGAGAGTTTACAGTG
>CALVCA010000035.1 GCA_944325895.1 Candidatus Gastranaerophilales bacterium | reverse complement strand
TGCCGGATGCCCTTGAGAGTTCTAAGTGGTGCTTACCTTTTCAGGTGGGTGCCACTTTTAAATATGATTAAAATCAATAAGATTAAAAATAAAGTCAAATTGAAATCATTCATATCGACCCCCTTTCTAGTCGGGAACCAACCCGAGTTCTAAGATATTTTGTAGGTTGTTCCGTTTCGAAAAGAGCATCTTTTACCCTGCAAGATTATCTTACTATAATCTTGCAAGTTTGTCTATTTTACACTTGACAAATAGGGAAAAATAGTAAATAATATTCATATAGGGGGAAGCCCTAAGAAAATACGACTTCCTTAGAGCTTCACTTAGTACCCTATAACCAATAAATAACAATTTGTAAAACCGTTATAATTACCGTTATAACGGTTTTTATTATCTCGTTGGTCATTTTCACCACCCCCTTTCCACCGATTTCTTAGTAAAATACGTGTGTGGGTGGGAGTGATAGGTACTACCCTAAAGTTATTCTACAACAAATTTCCTAATTTGTCTATTTCAATGTACTGTTTAATCACTGCCAGCAGGCTCAACCGGCGGGAAAGTTTTATTTTCAAACAAATAATCCATTTCCTCCGTCGAATAGCCAAGGGCTAAGCCCAAGGAATTTACGACGTCATCGCCTCTGTAGTATGAGCTTGCATAATCAAATTTAATCAATGCAGGAACATTATCTTTCAGCATTTCTTTTATATCGTCAGGGGTAATACCTTTGTCTTCGTACAGAGCCAAAAGCACGTCCGCTTTTGTTAAATTCAGCAAATCAAGCCTTTGACGCTCTTTTTGGGCGAGTTCATCTGTGGTATAACCCCAGGCTTCTAGAGCTGTTTCGGTTTCTTTGATTTTGTAGCCTTTTTGGTGGTTTTGTTCCACGATAAAATCTATACGTTCTTGTTCCGTATAAGGTTTATTTAATTGTTCTTTAATTTCCATAAGTTTCTCCTATATATCCGTGTGCTTCCCAGGAAAACGTAAACTCAGCAGTACTGTTTTTCACTAAATTAAAGCCTGAATTTGTTATTGAGTTTGCCTTGTGAGTACAAATAGATGTATTACTTGACTCTGTTCTGTTTTGAACGGATAAACTAAAATTAGTATCTTTAAATGTTTTTATAAACGTAACGGGCAGATTGCTTCCCGAACCGTCAACAAAACCTCCCTGTTCACACCAGCTGTTTGACCATAAACGATACCACGAGGCACCGTTTTGGTAGGTTTCCGTAACATACGGCTTAGAGCAATTGGACAAATCGAAGTTAACTTTACCGCTCAGACTTGTAGCCCATTGCGACCAATCCATAGAACTTTGGTTTATAGAGCCTGTAGAGATAACGACAAAATACCTGAGGGCAACGGCATTAGGCTGGACTGTATCAGAATTGCCGTAGACAGGGTTTATCGTTGAAATATCCAGGTTAACCATATGTAAAGCAACACCACCGCTGCCGGCAGAATTGCTTGTCCCGACACTGACAAGCGGAGGCAGAAGCTCACCGTGGTTGTTAATTGCGACCCTGCACATACCGTGTTCGTATTCTGTTTTAATATTCGGCAAACCTGCTTTAAAGGCATTACCGGCATTAGCTACACCCTGCTGGATTACGTAACTGTCAGGGATGTAGGGGACTTTAAATTTGGAATTATCCAGTGCAAATTTAGGGCAGGCACCTGTATTTGAGATTGCCTGTTCATATTCTTCATAAGTGCAGGTTAAAAGTTTCGGGCTGTCGCCTGACAAATATTCGTCCCAAAGCGTTTGGAATTGAGTGGCGGAATATTCAGTGCCGTCACAGGGCAGACAGTTTTCAGGGACAAAATTTGCCGATGCAAAATGCGAAATTATTGTTCCGACAGCGAGTCCTGAACCTTGTGCATCCGTATACGGCAATAAATATTCGCCGTCTTTGTTTTTCAGTATAACTTTTTTAGCTGTAACTTCTGTCATTATTCCTCCTTAAGCCAGTTCCTCATAGGTAATAAACCCTGAGATTTTTGTATCGACTTCATTTTTTGTATAAGCGTCTGTTATACCGTAACCGGCAAGGGTTGTGGCTTTGTCGGCTTTCAAATTCAAAGAGGCTGTAACTTCTGTTTTTTGGGCAAAAGTTTGTTTTAAGGTATCGAGGTCAACGCTTATAGTTCTGCCTGAAATAGAGATGGCAGTGCCTGCAGTGTAATCTTGAACGAGGTCATCGCAGGGGATGTAGATGTGTTCGCCGTTTGAATTAGCGATGACAAGGTCTATATATTTATCTCCGACCTCAAGCCCTTGAACGGGCTGGTTAGCAACAGAGCAGGTTTCAACGGTGCCTGATTCGACAACCATATCTTTTGGAATGTTAATTTTTTCGCCTGTCTGCGAACCGTCTTTTGTCAGATAATACGTTGCGGCATAACCGTTTTCGGCAGTTTGCTGCTTGACTATAGTGTATTCAGCGGAACTTGCCGTAATATCTACGGATTTAGAAACGATTTCGAGCGGAACACCGTTAACCTTGATTGTTTCAATTTTGTTAACCTGAGCACCTGCTTCAACCGTTGCGAGGTTTTGACCGCTGGAATTTTCCACTACCTCGGCTTTGGTCTTGGGGTATAAATCATCCCCGCTTGTGCTTTTTAATTGTACGTTTGTCATTATTTTTTCCTTTCTGTGTTTTTTGACGGGAATAAGTTCGTATCTAAAGTGAGATGCCACGCAGCTCCACACATCACTCACTAAAATTCATGCAAAATCCGGTATGTCTACGTGCGTAGCACCTCAGGATGACGGGGCTGCTACGCAATACCCACTTATTAACGAACATAATTCCTTATTCCCATACGTCGCAGCACCTCAGAGAAAAGCTGTTGCGGCAACATCAAAAAAATCTTCCAAAAATTTTTCCGGATAAGCACTATCATTTATTTTTTCCTTTAAAATAACAGAACTCCAGCGTTTGGAATTTTTGAAATGGGAGCCGATTTTGGACTCAAAATCGGCTTTTGATATTTTTTCAGTAATCAATGTATCGCCGTATATTTTCAGCATTTCTGCTATAACCCGCCCTGACATATCCTCATTAACTCCTGCTTTTATAAGGGTTTTGAGAATGTAGCGGAGCTTGTCGGGATTTTTTTCATTAAATACGAATTTTTGATACAAATCAACATAAGCCGCTGCAATGTCATCGAATTTTAGCGAATACGTATCCGCCAAATATCGGACAAAATCAAGTTCTTCTTGTGCAATTTCTTCCGGCATCAAAATACTTAATTTAGCGATAAGTTCGGTGTATCCGATTGTTCCGTTTTCCATTACATTCTCTCCTTATAATCATTTTTTATTTTTTGTGCTAAAAGCCAGGCTTCCTGAGGGAGCATTTTTTTAATTTCGTTTAAAGAAATGTTATACATCAGGCGTTTATTGTGAATAAAGAGATTAAAGACATATTCACCGGCTAGAATTGCTGCATTGCTTCGTTTAGGTCGCAAGAGGCTTTCAAGAATTTCTTTTTTATTTTTTCTCCGACAAGTGTCCACTCTTTGGGAATAAGAGCAGACAAACTCGAAAAATTTCCGAGATTAGCCTTTATAAATTGCATAACAACAATCCTGTAATCGACATATCCGACGGTTTGCCAGTGTTTTTGCCATTCTGCATTGTCTAATTTTTTGCCGTCGATTAAAAGATGTTCTCTGTTTAATGCCAAATTCGCCATCAATTCCAAATCCGCCCGATTAAAGACATCTTTACCGGCTGAATATAAGGCTTTTGTATAATCGGAATCCTGCATTTCCCCGCCAAGACATACCAAAAGGCATGTCAAGAACGGGAAAATCTTTTCTTCCAGCATAAACCCCAATTTTGTAAAATCTTCAAAATAAAGCGGGGCGGTTGCGTATTCGTGTCCGCCGACAGTACATTTAATCATTACACCTCCTACTTGTTGTTTCTGTAAAGGGCATTCCAGGTAACAGTTCTTGTAGAGCTGTCCTGTTCACCTGAAATATTCATAATAACGCAATCAGAAAACGTGTCTGATATTCCGGTATTCAAATCACGCACAACAAGCGTATCTTCAACGTTATTCAAGTTATCTTCAATAAGCATAGGCAATGAAACACTGTCAACTTTAAAAGTTCTTGTTATATGCCACTGTCTTTGGTGGTTGATAATGTTCAAGCCTTCGCCCTGAACACCTTTATAGGTTGTTATACTGTCGTTTTGCTGTGAAATATTATAAGCGTGGTCATCGCCTGTTCCGGTTAGTGTAATTCCACGCCATACAAATTCGATATTTTTTGCATCATAAACTGCCATTTTCTTACTCCTGTGTTAATAATTGTGTAACTTGTTCATCAGTCGGGTCAACGTAGAATACGAAATCCACTTTTTCACCGACAATTGCATCGTAATAGTATCCCGAAAGCTTAAATTTCTTTTCGTTGTAGGCTTCTATATCAGTATTCATAATACTGTCAGAGCCGGTTCTAATCGGCACAACCTTCAAGTCATAACCTTTTTGGTCTTTGGAATCTTGAATTACGAGGTTATATTGCTGAAAACTTCTAAACCGTTTTTGAGCGAGCGTCAAAAGCAGGTTATTACCGGTTTCATCGTATACTGGTTTTTGGTTAAAAAATTCCAAAGCCATTAAGCCCATGGATTTTTTAATGTAATGCATAATCATCTGCCGCTGCCTTAATTCGCCGCCGAGCATTTTGGAGCCGATAACCCAATTATAGCCGAAATCATCGGTTTGACCGCCTTCAATCGGCGAAACATTGGTATAAAAAGCGATATTAGCGGATTTCATAGCGGAAATTTCTTCACCTGAATATGTTTCAGCCTGAATACCCGAAAGCTGAGTAAATTGTGCAGAGCCGTCTTTACCGCCGAAATACCCGCAGGTAGAGGTAGAAGCTACAGCGGAAGCTAATGGTTCAGCCGAATTTTTTCTAAAAAGAGCGTAAGCGTAATTGTTAGAGGCAATTTCAGCGACATCATCGACATCAGTTACAACAAAATCGCAAAATCTGTCGTTTGTCAAACACCAATCAGCTGCGGATTTTATATCGGCTGCTGTTCTTGACACGGGAACGACTTTAGCAAACCTGCCGTCAACCGCTTTTGCTTTATCCAAAGCGTTTGAAAGTGTTTCAGACTCTTGCTGAGGAGCAATGATAACATACATAACCTGAGAGGTTGTTTGTGTGTTATTTTTTTGCGAAAAAATCGCATTAGCTTCTAATGCGAATTGCGATGTCGGCTTAAAATCCGCCAGTACTTCATCATAATCCGCATATTTTTTGGGTGCGGTCAAAGTAACATCTGTCTGCAAATCTTCCGTTGAAACTTTACCGACTAAAAGAATGTTTTTGTAGTATTCTTCCAGGGTTCTGCCATCGGGCAGCTTGAACAAAATACTGACTAAATCATCATAAATGCTCATGTTTTTCTCCTTTTTTTCATGTGTATAAACTGAGGTGCCGCAGCACCTAAATGATTAAAGAACTTATTCCCTTATTTCCTTCTTATACCAGCAATCACCCCAAGACTTCGTAGGTAATCCCTGTAATACCGGTTGTCGGGAGTGTAATTTCAGCCTCGCCGTATTCTTCATAAAAAACGCTGCCAAAAACAATCTCCTGCCATTTAGCCGTGTCAGACAAGGGATTTCCGACATTATCATCAACAAGCGACTTATACATACTGACTTTGCCTGTAGAATCGATGTTAAAAACAATAGAACTTGCTGAATAAGTTTCTGCAGCGTCATATAAAACAGCACCCTTATACAGGTCAGAAACCCCTTTTACAGCATAGTTTAAACCTTTGTAGGTATCATCTATAAATTTGTTTAAATTATCCCCTGCCAAGACATCCGGATCTACCGGATCAAAACCGTTTTGAAGTTTTTCTTCCTGAAAATCCGTTTTTTGTCCGTTCAATGCAAAATATTCAGGGATATTGATGTTAGGATTTGTTGGTTTAGTCATTTTTTAGCTCCTTATACTTACTTCTTCAAGATAAATACCGTCGCCTAAAATTTGCTGGATATAAGTTACGGTATTTTTTGTCAAAACAATGCCGCTGCCGTAAAGCGTAATATTCAACATACAGGTTCCGGTTTTGGTAACAACAACTTTTTCGGCATTAGTCATAGTTTTAACAATATTGATAACTTCATTTCTACTGCCGCAGGAGGAATTTGCTCCGATATAAGCAAGAATTTTTTGAATAAATTCAGCATCAGGTAATGAAAGCGGGCTTTCGGGATCGGATTTTGAGGCTAAAAAATAGAACTTTTTTTGAGCATTGATGTGGGGTCGGTTAACGCAAAAATAATCTCCAAAATCCATCTCATCACGCTGAGCACCAACCTCGTCACCTGCATAATCCAGCCAAACTCCCCGAGCCTGCCTTATACTTAATGTATTTAATAAATAATCCGCAGCCGCCTGTAAATTGTTAAACCGCATACCTACAGCTTTTAAGATTGTTTTTACATCATTTATAGTTCGAAAATACGGTATTATGTATTTAAAAATTTCAGTACTGAAATCAAGACTTTTCATTTGATTATCCTTTCTGTGTTTTTTTGAAGGGAATGAGGGAATAAGGCAATAAGTTCGTTTATGAGTGGGTATGGTGCCCACCACACATTACTCAATAAAATTCATGCAAAACCTGATGTACCTACGTGCGTAGCACTGTCATCCTGAACTTGTTTCAGGATCTTACCCAAGGGAATAAGAAAATCTTTGATTTTGAGAAAAATGTCCGGTTTCCCGCAGGATCTTGCTACCGCAAAATGTTATGCAAGCCCTAATGTGCCTGCGTAGCACCGTCATTCTGAGCGATAGCGAAGAATCTCTTTTAAAATGAGATCCTTCGGGCTAAATCTCACATTACTCGATAAAATCCATGCAAAACCTAGTGTACCTACGGTCTTGGATTTGTACGGCTCGCAAAAGCGTGGTTTTGCTCGCTGGGACGAGTTTCGCTACGCTCACTCTTGTACAAATCCGCTGCGTAGCACCTCAGGATGACGTGCTGACAGCTATACAAAACCAAATGTGTCTACGTGCGTAGCACTGTCATCCTGAACTTGTTTCAGGATCTTACCCAAGGGAATAAGAAAATCTTTGATTTTGAGAAAAATGTCCGGTTTCCCGCAGTATCTTACTACCGCAAAATGTTATGCAACCCCTAATGTGCCTACGTAGCACCGTCATTCTGAGCGAAGCGAAGAATCTCATAAAATTATTATTTGAGATCCTTCGGGCTAAAGCCCTCAGGATGACGTTGTCGCTAAAGCCTCAGGATGACGTGCTATGCATAGCATTAGTCAATTGCAAGATCCTGAAACAAGTTCAGGATGACATAGGTAGTAGTCAAACAAGTTCAGGATGACGGGACAATGATGTTCTCGATGGTATACAAAAATTATTTTTTATGCTAAAATCAAAATATGCTTAAGCGATTGATTACTGTAATTATGTTTTTTGCAATCGGGGTTTTTCAGGCAGCATTTGCTGACGGAAATATCGTTGCCATTCTCGTTGCCCTCAGACAGGAAGGTGTATGCACTGACTCGTGCAGTATTACTATGTATGATTCATTTCAAATGAATAAAATTCTCAGGTATTATACAATTTCAGAGTCAAGTATAACAGAATATGATTCATT
>CALVCA010000034.1 GCA_944325895.1 Candidatus Gastranaerophilales bacterium | reverse complement strand
GCTTGTGATGCTGCCATACCCATGACTTTGTCCCTTTCAATTTTTTCCTTGTATCCTTTTATTCGGCTTTCTTTTATCTTTTCTTTAATTTTTTGCCGATTTTTCGTTACATTTCGTTACAATGGAGGAGAAAAGGAAAGTTTATAAAACCTGCTTAAGAGTATCTATGACAGCATTCAAGGCACCTTGCTGAGAATCGAAAACTGTTTTACAATCAAGGCAGGCTTGTTTATAAAATTCGTTATCGGATAGCAGCAATTTCATGTAATTTTGCAATTCTTTGGGGGATTTTACGACTTTACCGGCTTTTGAATTACTCAAAATCCCGTATATATCACGGAAATTGTGTATTGAAGGACCTGAAATAACCGGTTTTGAATAAACAACGGCTTCCAGGGGATTATGACCGCCGGTTTTGTTAAAACTGCCGCCGATAAAGGCAAAATCGCATAAAGAATATGTTTTACCTAATTCGCCGATGGTATCTAAAATTATAATTTCATTACTGTTAAAATCCGCATTCATAGAACGTTTGGAAAACGATAAGCCTGTTTTTTTGATTAACTCAACAATTTGAGGGACTCTTTGCAAATGCCTCGGGGCTATTATCAGTTTTATGTCCGGAAATTCTTTTTTTAAAGCGGAAAATGCTTCAAGAACAATTTCATCTTCGCCTTTATGAGTGCTGCCGGCGATAATAATTCTGTAGTTACCGTGTTTGGTTAATTCTTCCGATTTTTTAACATCGAATTTTAAATTTTTCATAACTTTTGTAATTTTTTCGGGAGCACCGATTGCAACAAGCTTATCCATGTCTTCTTGGCTTTGGGTTAAAATACCCGAATAATTTTTCAGAATTTGCCTGAAAAAAAGTTTTAAAAATTTATACAGATTATATGTAGAATCTGAAATTCTGCCGTTAATTGTGTAAAGCGGGATATTGCGTTTTTTGCAGCAATATGCAAATACAGGCCAAATTTCGGTTTCCGCAATCAAAACAACGGACGGTGAAATTCTGTTTAAAAATCTGTTAACGCACGTCGGAATATCAAACGGGAAATATGTAATAAAATCCGCAATATCTCCGTATTTTTTATGAGCGGTTTCCTGACCTGTTTTAGTACCGGTTGTTACAACAATTTTGTAATCCGGAAAAGCTTCTTTTGTCTTTTTAATCAAATTCCCTAAAGCAATGACTTCACCTACCGAAACCCCGTGATACATAATTATCTTATTACCCAAATCAGGGCAGTCAAAAAATCCGAGTTTTTCTCTCCAGCCGTAAAGCATTTTACCGTTCAATACACGGATTATATAGTAAAACGGTAATAATAAATAAAATAATATAGTTACAAAAATTCCGTATATAAACATATTGTTATTATTATAAACCAAACATTGACATTGAGTCAAAAAATTTATAAAATGTAATTATGGCAATAGTATATTTGAGTTTTGGATCAAACAAAGGTGACAGGATAGGATTTATCCAACAGGCAACGAGTTTGCTCGGGGCTGTGGACGGGATATCTATTGTAAGAGCTTCGGCATTTTACGAAACAGAACCGTGGAACATGACATCTCAAACCTGGTTTGTTAATGCTGTTGCTGAAGTCAAAACAACACTTTCGCCCGATAAACTGCTTGATGAATGCCAAAGAATTGAAAAGCAACTGGGCAGAGAAAAACACGAGTCATATGAAGACAGAACAATAGATATAGATATATTATTTTACGGAAAAGAAATAATAAACGAACAAAATTTGATAATTCCGCATAAATATTTACACTTAAGAGCTTTTGCACTTGTTCCTATGCTTGAATTGGCACCTGATTTTGTACATCCTGTTTTGAATAAAACAATTGCGGAATTACATAACGATTTAGAAAACCCCGAGATGGTATTTTTGTATGGCACGAGAGTCTAAAGCCGCAATAATAGGGGCAGGACCTGCCGGATGTATGTGTGCTTATTATCTGCAGGATAAGCTCGATGTTACCGTATTTGATTTTGCAAGCCCTCTAAGAACACTTTTGCCCACAGGCGGAGGACGGTGCAATTTGGCTTATGCTGAATACGATTTTAAAGAACTCGCTAAAAACTACCCCCGTGGTGAAAAATTCCTTTATTCGGTTTTTTCAAAATTTTCTACCGCAGATACTGTTGAATTTTTTGAAAAAATAGGTGTTAAAACCTACACTCAGCCCGATAACAGAATTTTCCCCGTATCAAACAGCTCAAAAGAAGTCAGAGATAAATTTTTAAAGGCTCTGAACAGGGTTAAATTTAAAAAAGAACTTGTAAAGCAGATTGATTTAAAAAATTTTGATTATGTAATAGCTGCAACAGGCGGGCACGCTTCTTATTCACTTTTAAAAGCACACACCATAATACCCCCGAAACCTGCATTAACCGGATTTGTTACAAAAGAACGTTTTCCTGCCGGAGTTTCGCTAAAAAACGTTTCCTGCTGCGGTTTCAAAGATGATTTAATATTTACGCACGAGGGTGTATCCGGACCTTTAATTTATAAAATTTCTTCTGTTAATGCAAGAAAAGAATTTCCTTATAAAATATTTTTGGATTTTTGCGGAGATTTGGATTTGCAAAAGTTGTTCAACGAAAATCCCCACAAATCAGTAAAAAATCTGCTGTCGGAATTTGTTCCGAAATCTTTTGTTTGCTCTTTAGACATAAACCACGATGAAAAATGCCATAATATTAACTCAAAACAAAGGGATAAGATTAAAAATTTCTTAAACAATTATGAAATAACCGTAACAGGTGTATCGAAAAAAGGCGAAGTTGTAACCTGCGGCGGGGTTTCGCTCGATGAAGTGGATTCCAGGACAATGGAATCAAAGATAATTCCGGGGCTGTATTTTTGCGGGGAAGTTTTGGATATAGACGGATTTTGCGGCGGATTTAATCTGCAAAACTGCTGGTCAACGGCATTCGTCGCTGCTCAGGCTATATTAAGCCGTTAATATCTCTTTTTTCAAATCCTCTTTTACCTGAAAATTTTTATCTCCGCTTAAATATCTGACTGCTATCATCAATGCCGGTGCCAAAACTCCCAACGCACCGATACATATACCGATATTTGCAAGCACTGAATGTCTTTTGAGTTTTTTCAGACCGTTTAAAAATTCATCAGCGGATTTGCCTGATTTTTTATATTCGTTATATACATCCGAAATTTTAGCATAAATGCCCCTTACACCTGATTTTTTCTCAATGCTTCCAAAATCAATGTACCTTCTTGTGTCAATTGCACCTATGTCTTTTTTATGCGGAAGATTAAGCGATTTTTTTATTTTATTTAACCAGTCATCATTTACTGTTTTGATTTCGTCTGATTTTTTTGCCATTTTAACTATAAAATCATCAGGGTTATCGTAAATATATTGATAAAGTTCAGAATTATTTGCGAGTTTCGGGAAATTGTTCAAACTTTGTTCAATAATTTTTACACCGTTTTGATTTTTAACTTTCAAGGCATCAGCAAGCTCACCGCTTTCGATTACCCTGGCATCAAGCTCAATCGGTCTGCCTTTTTGTGCAGCTTTTTTCTCAAAAAAACTTTGAATAGGTCTGCTTGCAAAATACATAAATAACCACGCAGCACCTTCTTTTATGGTATAGCCTATGAACTCCTGTTTATTCCTTGAATTAGCAAGCCTTTCACCTGTTATTGAACCGTCTACTATCATCATGTTCTGAACAGGGTCAAACATAAAATTCTTTAACACGTTTGATATGTTTCCGGTAAAAGAAGGCTGTGAATTACTCAAAAATTGACCGGACTGCGTTTTATTTAAAAATTGCCCGAATGACGGCTGCGTTTTATACAAAAATTGTCCAAATGACGGTGATTTGGGCGTTTTCGCCGAAGTTTCCCTTAAAATCTCTCTTTGAGCTGCTTCTTTTGTTTTTTTATGTCTGAATTTGGTCAAAGATTTATACATGGCAATTGTCATAACCGTTGCTATGCCGAATTTGGTAAGAGCAAGATTTTTGGCAAATTTTGGATTATTTTTTAATTTAACAAGGCTTTTTTTATAATTTTCAGGTGCAAATTTAATCGCCTTCTCCAAAACTTCAGGATCAGAAAGCAGCCTTACGTCCGCTTTCGGGTCAATTTTCAAAACCTTATAAAGCGTTAAATCTATCAGTTTTTTGGAAACCGGCAGCCCGAAAAGCCATATCGCCTGCGTGCCGAATTCGTCCATAAAACGGTCTTTGCCTTCCAATGCATCGCCCGTTATGTATGAACCGGCTGTTAAACCTAAACTGTTTGCTACGTCTTTTACCGCAAGAGGAACTAACGAACTGCTGTTCCCCAGGGTAGAATATATTGTACTTGCGTTTATCATTAGTGTCATTATTAAAATCTCTAAAAATTTTTTTTGCTACAAAAAATAAGACCTCTTGAAAGGTCTTGATACGAACGTTAACAATTAACCTGTCCTTATACAAGCCTTTCGCTGAAATAATTTGTTAATCGTCGTAATTGCATATCTTTATTCCTTTTTATTTATTAATAACATAACAAAAAAAATATTGCAACTGTTTTTTAAATTTTTGCTTATTATTTTGTAGCATGTTATAATTTATCATAAAGGTTTGGTGAATTAATGAAAAAATATTTAATTTGGATTTTACTGTTGGTATTGTTGTGCGGAGCAGCATTATTCTTAAAGAATAATATATATATGTTTCTGTATATGAACAGTGCAAATAATGCAGATGCATATCCGTATATTGCAAATACGACTAAAAAACTTGACTGTGCCGTAAAAAAGACTGATGAAATCCTTAGCGGTTTGAATGTAAAAACGCTGTATACAAAAGCATCAGGCGACGGGTTTGTAAAAAATAACGTGTTTGCAAAAGATTTGAATTATGAAGCAGGGATTTATTTAGGTCAATATAATGATACAAAAAATATTCTCCAAAATATAAAAATTTATCAAACTTTTTTGATAAATTCTCTTGGCGATATGAATGTTCAGGTTACAAAAACAGCTAAAAATAATGATAAAATTAATTTACCCGAAAATTCTAATACAATATTTATTACACCTGAATATAAAATAAAACTGTACAGCAAAGACATTGCCTATTCAAAAGACTCACGCAAAATATTACAAAATTTGAACTTTAGTTTGGTTTATTACGCCGATATAAATAATAAACATTATCGGCTTATGGAATATCCTGCGGCGGAAGAATCAAGATTTTCTGTCTATACGGGCTTGAACTCGCTTGACTATATAAATAAAAATATTGAAAGCCTGCCCTATGACGTATTGCATAAAGACAGCGAATTTGATTTTATAATATATGCGATGAAACAAACAACGGACATTGAAATAACAAACAGTGCATTAGTGCTTTTAAACGATTATTACAAAGCAAATGAAACATTGCTAAACATTTTAAATACAAAAGCATTCGCAAAGAAGATGGAAAAAGAAATAAAAACACTTGTAAAAGATATGGAAAGAATACTTGCGGATATGATAAATGAAAGTAACATGACCTACAACGAATTAAAGCCGTTATTCAACTACCAAAGCGAGCTGGGCGGAAAAAACGTTGATGAATTAAGGACAATCGTACAGAATAATAAAATAGACGAGCACATAAATAATTTGGTGAAAGAAAAGACCGATAAAAAATTCGAGAAAGTGTATGGAAATGCAGCAGAAAAAGCAGGAATACATTTTAACATCGGATTTTTGAAGGGAATAGGGGAATAAGTTCGTTAATGAGCGGGTATCACGCCCCACCACACATTACTTGATAAAATCCATGCAAAACCCGGTGTGTCTACGTGCGTAGCACTGTCATCCTGAACTTGGTTGACTACTTTTTCCAAAATCTTTGATTTTGAGAAAAATGTCCGGTTTTCCGCAGGATCTTGCCCCAGGGAATAAGAAAATATTTGATTTTGTGAAAAATGTCCGGTTTTCCGCAGGATCTTGCCAATGTCAAATAGTATACAATCGTGCTGCTTAGAAATTTCCAAAAGAGATTCTTCGCTCTGAATGTCGGATGGGAATAAGTTCGTTAATGAGTATGGGGCATTCGTAATCGGCAAAAAAAAAGAGCCTATAAAGGCTCTTTTTTTGATATATTTTACATCATACCGCCCATGCCGGCAGGCATTGCAGGTTCCGGTTTTTCCTCCGGTATATCAATAACCGCTGCTTCCGTTGTCAAAAGCATTGACGCTACTGATGCTGCATTTACCAGTGCTGATCTCGTTACTTTTGCCGGATCAACAATACCTGATTTAAACATATCGGTATATTCGTCTTTTAATGCATCGTAACCATATGCTCCATCGTGTGCCAATATATTATCCACAACTACATCAGCTTTAGCTCCTGCATTGCGTGCAATTGCTCTTAAAGGTACATCAAGGGCTGCTGTCAAAATTCTGTATCCGATTTTTTCGTCATCAGAGTTGAATTTTTCACTGTACAATGCTTTTTCCAAACCTTGTTGTACTCTTAAAAGTGCAACTCCGCCGCCCGGAACTATACCTTCTTCATTAGCCGCACGTGTTGCGTTCAATGCATCTTCTATCCTCAATTTACGTTCTTTTAATTCAACTTCACTTGCTGCACCTACTTCTATCAACGCTACACCGCCTGAAAGTTTTGCAACACGTTCTTGAAGTTTTTCTTTATCGTATTCGCTGTCTGAGGCTTCTATTTGCTTTCTGATTAATCTTACTCTGTCTTGAACTGCAGATTTTGTTTCATCTCCTACAACGATTGTTGTTTCGTCTTTTGTTACAGTAACTCGTTTTGCTTTACCCAGCATTTGGGCAGTTACATTTTCCATTTTGATACCGAGTTCTTCTGTGAACATTTCGCCGCCTGTCAATATTGCTATATCTTCAAGCATTGCTTTTCTTCTGTCGCCAAATCCCGGTGCTTTTACCGCTACAGCTCGCAATACTTTTCTCATTGTATTTACTACTAATGTCGCAAGTGCTTCGCCTTCTACGTCTTCTGCTATAATCAATAACGATCTGCCGTCACGGGCTACTTGTTCCAATAGCGGTACCAAATCTGCTATTAAGTTAATTTTCTTGTTGCAGCAAAATACATACGGATCTTCCAATACAGCTTCCATTCTCTCTGCATCTGTTACAAAATACGGTGATATGTAACCTTTATCAAATTGCATACCTTCCACTACTTTTAAATTTGTACCGAAAGATTTTGATTCTTCAACCGTTATCACCCCGTCGTGACCGACTTTTTCCATAGCTTCTGCGATAAGTTCGCCGATATCTTCGTTATTACCTGCTGAAATTGCCGCAACCTGTGCTATTTCCTCTTTTGTATTAACCGGTCTTGACATATCTTTGATATTTTTAACCGCTTCGTTTACGGCTTTATCTATACCACGTTTCATTGACATCGGGTTTGCACCGGCTGTGAGGTTTTTCAAACCTTCTTTTACGATAGCCTGTGCCAAAACAGATGCCGTAGTTGTTCCGTCGCCGGCTACATCATTTGTCTTTGATGAAACTTCTTTTAACAATTGTGCTCCGGCATTTTCCAAACCGTCTTTTAACTCTATTTCTTTCGCTATAGTTACACCATCGTTAACTATCTGCGGTGCCCCGTATTTTTTCTCCAAAATTACATTTCTGCCTTTTGGTCCTAATGTTACTTTTACGGCATCCGCTACTGCGTCTATTCCTTTTAATAATGATTTTCTAGCTTCTTCGTCAAATACTATACGTTTTGCCATTTTATTTTCTCCTTTTACTCAATTACAGCCAAAGCATCTTTTACGGACAAAATCTTATATTCAACTCCATCCATTTTTATCTCTGTACCTGCATATTTTGCGTAAAGCACCGTGTCGCCTACTTTTACATCCATCGGTTCTCTTTCGCCTTTATCATTAACCTTGCCTAACCCGACTGCAATTACTTCACCTTTTTGCGGCTTTTCTTTTGCACTGTCAGGAATAAATATTCCGCCTGATGTCTGTTCGGAATCTTCAATTACTTTGATTACAATTCTGTCACCTAAAGGTTTAATCATTTTCTTCTCTCCTTTTTTTACATTTACATTTATATTTATAATACATGTTTTCAAAAAATTTGAAAAAGTTAAGGAAAAATTAATATTTTTGAAGGGAATAAGTTCGTTCGTACAAATCCAAGACACGTAGACACACCGGGTTTTGCATGGATTTTATCGAGTAATGTGAGGTGTTACGCAGCGGATTTGTACAAGAGTGAGCGAAGCGAAACTCGTCCCAGCGAGCAAAACCACGCTTTTGCGAGCCGTAC
>CALVCA010000033.1 GCA_944325895.1 Candidatus Gastranaerophilales bacterium | reverse complement strand
ACACCTGATATCAATTCGTTGGATAATATGCTTGAATTGATATTTTACGTTTTGCAGCCATTGAGAGAAAAGCTCGGCAAACCAATGATTATTACATCGGGCTTTCGCTGTGCAAAGCTTAATAAACTGGTGGGCGGAGTTAGTAATTCGCAGCACCTGTGGGGACAGGCGGTTGACTTTGTAGTTAACGGAATGACACCTGAGCAGGTTGTTGAAGCGGTGAAGAATTCAGATATAGAATTCGACCAATGCCTGAACGAATACAACCGCTGGACGCATATATCCTATAACAAAGGAAACAATCGAAAACAAATATTAACTATAGTATAATCCGGCAGCAATGCCGGATTTTTTTATGCTTTTTATAATATTCGTGAACTATATAAGTTTCAAATAAAAAAGTATTGACAAAGAAATATGTTCTTAATAGAATAAGACATGTGACGCCGGCATAGCTCAACGGTAGAGCAACGGTTTTGTAAACCGTAGGTTGTAGGTTCGATTCCTATTGCCGGCTATTTGCTCGTGATAAGCCCTTGTGGCTCAGAGGTAGAGCACTCCCTTGGTAAGGGAGAGGTCACGAGTTCAAGTCTCGTCAAGGGCAAATTTGAAAAATAAATAAGGGTAGGTGCCCGAGTGGCTAAAGGGAGCAGACTGTAAATCTGCCGTCGTGAGACTACGGTGGTTCGAATCCACCCCTGCCCAAATTAAAAAAGAGTCCATTTGGACTCTTTTTTTTGCGTAGATGAGATTGTTTGCATTAAAAAAACGGATTTCAGCGAATAACCGAAAGCCGTTTTAAAAAAATGGTCGGGATGACACGATTTGAACGTGCGACCCCCTCGTCCCAAGCGAGGTGCGCTACCAAGCTGCGCCACATCCCGGCTACAAATAGTTTATTATAAAAAATTTTTATAGTCAAGTTCCAGTGCTAACCACTTATTAACGAATTTATTCCCTTCGAAAAGCCTTATTCAAAATTCCCCTATAACAATTTCTTTTTCGTGGGAATAAGTCACATAGCCCAAATTGGCTTTAGGCGGTTTTTTAAGGTATTTAGCTAAGGTATAAATAACACCGATTTTTGAGGATTTAGCACCGGCAGAGTGTTCTTTGGCGATTTTGGCACATTTTAGTATCAAGTCATCGGTTATATTTTGTGTACGCAAAAGCACGTGAGAGCCGGCACAATCTTTTGTATGAAACCATAAATCAGAATCTTTTGCCAGTTTAGAAACAATATAATCATTTTGCTTGTTGTTTTTACCGACAAATATTGTGTAATTTTCGCCTTTAATCTCCTCTACAACAGTTTTTTTAACGGGAATAAGTTTTTTTTCGGGTTCGTACAAATCCTCAATATTTTGAGCATTTTGGACAAAATACAGCCGATCGTTCAGATACGAAATTTCCGCATTCAGCTCCTGTGTAAGCATTTGGATTTTTGAATTAGCGGTTTTAGCTTTGTTGTAGAGTTTATAAAAACGATTGGCATTTTCTTTTAAAGTCATATTTTCATTGAGCGGAACGGATATATTTTTGTTGTTTTCATAGTCAAAAACAGTAATAGATTTTTGAAAATCGTTATTATTATAGAGGTTAGCCATAATCAAATCACCAAACCGGCGGTATTTTTGCTCATCGGTCAGATTAAGCTTAGAAATTGAATTTTGAGCTTTTTTAATTTTTTTATTGATATTCAGTAAATATTTTTCTTTAAGTTTAGAAAATTTATCGTCATAAATTTTTTTTGCAAAATAGTTATCGATGTTGGAATTAAGAGAACCGTTGAGTTTAGTGAAAGAATCGTCGGCAGTGTACCAAAAGTTACAATTTTTAGGCGGATAGGTATAAGGCAGCCCGCCGGCCATCTCACGATAGCGGCTTTTTTCGGCACCGACGTTGTGAGCACAGCCTAAAATGATATTTGTGTCGCAGTTGTATAAAACAACATTTGAATGTTTTCCCATTAATTCAATGGCAAGACAGAGATAAATTTTTTCGTTAAGCTCGTTGTAAGTTTCAAAATAGATTTCTAAAATGCGTTCATAAATCGGCTGGTTAATTTTTGAAATACGGGCATTTTCAATGTATTTACGAAGCAGCATGCAAAACATGGGCGGATTTTTAGGTATGTCAAGATGTCTTGGTTTTTCCAAAAAGCAAACGTGGCAAAACTGCGGAGAGATGTCAATATAAAGTTTTTTAGACAGCCCGAAATTACGTAATGTAAAAATAAAATTACGCCTGGACGGCTGCTGAATTTTTTGGATACGGGCATGCTTTAAAAAATCGGCATTTTGCTCAATCCATAATTTAAGCGTGCTGCTGTCGAAAGTAGTCATAATAATATTGTACTACAATGTTGACCAAATTAAAAAAAAATGATAAAATAAATAAAAAGGAGAATAATAATGCTGAGTTGGCATGTTTGGGCAGGATTGGGTTTTATATTTTTAATATTGGAAATGACAGTGCCGGCAATGTTTTTTCTGAATTTTGCCATATCAGCATTCATAACAGCAATATTATCTATATATATTTTAAATTGGACTTGCAATATAATATTTTTTGTGATATTATCATTAATATCATTAATATTTTTACGTCCATTACTGGTGAAAAAGCCTGATAAAAGTCAAGAGACAGGCATGACAGCAAAATATATAGGCAAGAGTGCAAAGGTTTTGGAGACAGTAACACCAAACAGCGGAGTAATAACAATATATGACGAACGATGGGAAGCGAGAGCTGACCGGGAAATACCGAAAGGGGCGGAAGTCATAATAGAAAGAAACGACAGTTTGGTAATGTACGTAAAAGAAAGGGAATAATGAGCGTATTTTTGTTAATAGTTATAATAGCGGCAGTAATATTTGTGGTAAAAGGAGTAGTAATAGTCCAGCAGGCAGAAGTAGTTATTGTCGAAAGACTTGGAAAATATGACAGAACGCTTGAATCGGGTTTGAACTATATAATACCGATATTGGAAGCACCGAGAGGTATTGCGTGGAAGATAACCCAAAGAGGATTGGACGGCTCAACATATTCATACATAAAAGAGCGTACCAAAATAGATTTAAGAGAATCTGTATATGATTTTCCAAGGCAAACGGTTATAACCAAAGACAACGTATCAATAAGTATCAATGCATTATTGTATTTTCAGATAATAGAGCCGAAAAGTGCCGTATATGAAATACAGAATTTGCCGGATGCAATAGAAAAATTAACCCAAACGACATTAAGGAATTTGGTAGGACAGCTTGATTTGGATGAAACTTTGGTATCAAGAGACAAGATAAATAATGAGCTGCGTGCGATATTGGATGAAGCAACAAACAAATGGGGAGTAAAGGTAAACCGTGTAGAATTACAGGATATAATACCGCCTTCAGACATCCAATCAGCAATGGAAAAGCAGATGAAAGCAGAACGTGACAGACGTGCTGCGATATTAGAAGCGGAAGGATTAAAGAAATCAGCGATATTAAAAGCCGAGGGGCAAAAGGAAGCTGCAATCAATCAGGCAGAAGGTGAAAAGCAGGCAGCGATATTAAAAGCGGAAGGTATAGCACAGGCACGTGTAATAGAAGCTGATGCAGAAAAAGAGGCAATCGGGCGAATAATCACGGCATTTGCAGACAAAGGCAAACCCGATCAATACCTGGTAGCAATGAAGTATTTGGAAACAATGCAGTCAATAACGAGCGGCGAAAACAACAAAATTGTTTATATGCCGTATGAAGCAACAGGAATATTATCATCAATTGACGGCATAAAAGAAATGTTTAATAAATAGTAAACTTTTATCTCTAAATAAATACCATTAGTGCCATCGCAAGATGGCCTTTTTTTTATGGGATAGAATTACTATTCAACACGTCATCCCAATGTGTCTACGTGCGTAGCACTGTCATCCTGAACTTGTTTCAGGATCTTACCCCAGGGAATAAGAAAATCTTTGATTTTGAGAAAAATGTCCGGTTTCCCGCAGGATCTAACCGTCGTGAAATAGTATGCAATACTTAGTATAACTACGTGCGTAGCACCCTGAGGGCAAAGCCCGAAGGATCTCAATAAAAACTAAATGAGATTCTTCGCTTCGCTCTGAATGACGTGTGCTACGCACGTAGACATACCGGGGTTTTGTATTGCCTTCAACACGTCATTCTGAGGTGCAGACACATTATATTTTGCATAACATTTTGCGGTGGCAAACGACATGGGGCTGAAAACACTCAAAATGTTAGCTTAAAGAATTTATTTTCCTATTCCCTTATTGTCCTTATTTCTTTCAAAATCCCTCATTCCCTTCTATAAGCCACAAAGGCAAAGGTAAAACAAACAGCACCAAAAAGTATACCAAACATCATTGTCGTATGAAAAGCGTTCAGAAATGCTGTTTCATAAACTTGATTTTTCAAAAACAATTCCCTGAACTCTTCAAAAAGAGTAATAGTAACTGCAACACCAAGGATATTACCCATATTTCGGGAAAGTGCCAAAATTCCGCTTGCAATTCCCAAATCTTTTTTGTTAACGCTGGTCATAATAGCGTTATTGGAAGGGGATTGGAACAGACCGTTTCCAATCCCCATAATACCTGAAGCTACAACTATTTGCCACATAAAAGTATTTTGGTCGAAAGTAGTAAAAATAATCAGGGCAATAATGTACACAACAGGACCGGCAAGTGTTAAAAATCTGCTTCCGTATTTGCCTGCCAAGCTGCCGCACACAGGAGCCGTCATAGAAAGCGTTACGGAATACGGCAGGATTAACAATCCTGATTTCAGTGCATCAAATTTTAAAAGTTCCATCAAATAAAACGGTAACAGAATGCTGTTTGTATACATAGCCATATAAGAAAACATTACGGCTAAATTCCCGAACGTAAATGGTTTTATATGAAAGATAGAAAAATCAATCATAGGGTAATTAATCCTATGATCCCGAATGTAGAAAAGGGAACCAAAAACAAAAGTTATAACCCCTAACGAAATAATTTTTAAAGAAGTCCAGCCCCATTTATAGC
Organism: Candidatus Gastranaerophilales bacterium; assembly: GCA_944325895.1. Lineage (GTDB taxonomy): Bacteria > Cyanobacteriota > Vampirovibrionia > Gastranaerophilales > Gastranaerophilaceae > SIG32. The sequence goes on along the minus strand of CALVCA010000033.1, from coordinate 3,384 downwards.
CTTGCGAGATGGCTAACAGAAGGGCAAAAAGACTGATGGTGAAATAAATAAACCCTCTGTAATCAAAGCGGAAGCATTTGGTTTTGACGTTATGAGAGGGGAGGATTTTCCAGGCGAAATAGGCACCCGCACAGGCAATGGGGATACAGGGAGCAAAAACCGAATGCCAGCCGAAATTATTAATCAAAACCCCGCCCACGGCAGGACCGAGCATACCGCCTATAGCTACCAAACAACCGTTTAAACCTAAAGCTTTGCCGCGTCTTGCGTTTTTGAAAATAGTAGCGATAATAGCTTGAGCGTTTGAGAGCATAACGGATGCCCCTAAAGCTTCAAAGCATCTTGAAAATATTAATAACCCGAAATTTTTTGATGCCATGCTGCAAAACGCACCTATTGCAAAAACAATAAACCCCGTGGAATACAGTTTATTTTTAGGAAAAATATCGCCTAATTTGCCGAAAAACGGTAAAAACACGGTTAAAATGAGCATATAGCCTATCATAACCCACTGGATTTGAGATAAAGTAACGCTTAAATCCTGCGACATCGGATACAGTGCCAAATTAACCGTTGTTGAATCGAGCATGGCAATAAAATTACCCACTGCCGTCACAACAAACATTGCCCATTTTATTTCTTTCATATTAGACATATATTGATTATAAGCCAAAAAATATATTTTTTGTTATAATGTTAATATGCATAAATCACAAATAGTAAAAATAAAAAAGGTAAACGACAATATTTTGATAGAAAAAGAGTTGAAAAGACTCGGGTATAATCCGATACGCTGGGCAGTGGTAAAGGTAGAGGAAGATAAGTTATACATAAGTTTTATTTGTTGATTTTAAATTTTTACGGGATATAATTTAGTAAGAAGCCGGGTCGGAAAACTTACCGGCGTAAAAAGAATTAAGGAGAAAAAAATGGCACCAAAGAATTTTTTATTTACTTCCGAATCAGTAACGGAAGGACACCCCGACAAGGTATGTGATCAGATATCAGATGCGATATTAGATGAATTTTTGACAAAAGATCCGCAGGCACGTGTAGCAGCGGAAACGACAGTTACAACTGGTATGGCACTTGTATGCGGCGAGATAACGTCGGATTGTTATGTAGATATACCGTCAGTAGTCAGAAATACTATAAAAAATATAGGCTACACCCAAAAAGACGGCGGCGGATTTGACTATAATACGTGTGCGGTATTAACGAGCATAGATGAGCAATCATCTGATATAGCAGGCGGAGTAAATAAGGCATTGGAAACAAGAAACGAGAATTCCGACACCTCAGCTTCAGAAACAGAAGATATAGGAGCGGGCGATCAGGGTATAATGTTCGGATTTGCCTGCAATGAAACCCCTGAATTAATGCCGTTGCCGATAAGTTTGGCACATAAATTATCATACAGGCTTGCACAGGTAAGGAAACAAGGGATTTTGAACTACTTAAGACCTGACGGCAAATCACAGGTAACGGTTGAATACAAAGACGGCAGACCCGAGAGAATACATACTGTTTTGATATCAACCCAGCACGATCCTGAGATAAACGGACAGACAAGCAATTCTAAAGTTCAGGAAATTATCTCAAACGATATAAAAAAATATGTAATAGAAGAAGTATTCAAAACAGAACCTATAAAACCTGATTTGAATACGGTAATACTGATTAACCCGTCAGGCAGATTTGTAGTCGGCGGACCGCAGGGAGATGCGGGTTTAACCGGACGGAAAATAATAGTAGATACCTATGGCGGATATTCACGTCACGGCGGCGGAGCATTTTCAGGCAAAGATCCCACAAAAGTTGACAGATCGGCAGCATATGCGTCAAGATATGTCGCAAAAAATATTGTAGCTGCAGGTTTAGCGGATAAATGCGAAATAGAACTTGCCTATGCAATTGGAGTTGCAGAACCTGTTTCAATTATGGTTGACACATTTGGCACAGGCAAGATTTCGGATGACGAAATATCAAAACTTGTTCGCAAGAACTTTGACTTAAGACCGTCAGGAATTATCAAACAGTTTGATTTGAGGGGATTACCGTCTAAAAACGGCGGGAAATTCTATCAATTATTGGCAGCATACGGACATATGGGCAGAAGTGACATAGATGTACCGTGGGAAAGAGTTGATAAAGCTGCGGTTTTAAAAGAACAGGCTTGCTGTGCGGAGTTAGCATGAAAACGATAATACTGGCAGCCGGTAAAGGCACAAGAATGAAATCCGAAACACCTAAAGTTTTGCACAAAATAATGGGCAAAACTTTGCTGGGTTACGTTTTGGATAATGTAAAAAACATAACGGATGACACTTTCGTTGTAATCGGGCATAATTCAGAAGCTGTTTCGGCATTTGTAGGCAACAGTGCCAAAACGGTTTTACAAAGCCCTCAGTTAGGAACCGGGCATGCTGTTTCTATGGTATGCCCTTTTTTAGAAAATTACAGCGGGCTTGTCCTGATACTTTGCGGTGATACACCGCTGATTACGGAAGCAACGCTTTCAAAATTCATTGATTTTCACAAAAACTCAAAATCTGATGTAACCGTTATGAGTGCAAATTTTGATAATCCGGCAAATTACGGCAGGATTATACGTGATGCAGACGGCAGCGTTAAGTGTATAGTTGAAGAAAAGGATGCAACCGAAGAAGAAAAATCCGTTAAGGAAGTAAATGCGGGAATTTATTGTCTTTGCTGGGAAAAGGTGAAAGAGTCGTTCAAAAACCTTAGGTCAAATAACGCACAGGGTGAGTATTACCTGACAGATATTATCGAGTGGAGCAAAACACGTAATTTAAAAGTTAATGCATTTGTGCTTGATAATAACGACGAGATATTCGGAATAAATTCACGTGAAAATTTAGCACAAGCAGCGAAAATAATGAATGAGCGAAAGATAAAAGAGCTTATGGAAAACGGAGTCACGGTAACAGACCCTTCCTGTACGTGGATAAGCGAAGATACAGAAATCGGAATAGATACAATAATTTATCCGTCGACATATTTGGAAGGTAAGAACAAAATCGGCAAAAATTGCCATATCGGACCGTTTGCACACTTCAGAGGAGAAGTTGAGGTTGCGGATAACGTCAAGATAGGTAATTTTGTGGAAGTCAAGAAATCCAAAATAGGCTCCAATACAAATGCAGGTCATCTGTCATACATAGGCGACAGCGAGCTTGGGTCAGATATAAATATAGGAGCCGGTACAATTACTGCAAATTACGACCCGATTTCTAAAACCAAAAGCAAAACAATTTTGAAAGATAAAGTGAAGATAGGTTCCAATAGTGTCTTGGTGGCACCGGTAACGCTTGAAGAAGGTGTAAATATCGGTGCAGGCTCAGTTATAACAAAAGATGTAAA
>CALVCA010000032.1 GCA_944325895.1 Candidatus Gastranaerophilales bacterium | reverse complement strand
ATCGGGTTGAGTAAAGATGCCTTGTATGCCGGATAATATCCGAAAATTACACCGATTGCTCCCGAAAATCCCAATGCAAGCAAAATCGAACCGCCCGACACCGCTACATCCATTGCTCCGGTTAATTCCACTATCTTTGAGCCTAATATCCCCGTTATAACCCCCACTAATCCGCCGATTACCGAAAGTAAAAACGATTCTATCAAAAATTGCACCCTTATGTCCGAAACCTTTGCTCCTATTGCCATTCGTATTCCTATTTCTTTTGTCCTTTCGGTTACTGATACAAGCATTATATTCATTATCCCTATTCCCCCGACCAATAGCGATACTGACGCAATTGAGCCTAAAAGTATTGCCATGGTCCTTGCTGATGACTTTATAGTTTCCTGCATCTCAGCTAAATTCCTTATCTCAAAGTCTTTTATCTGATTTCTGCCGATATTGTGTCTTTGGGTCAATAAATCATCTATATCCGCTTCTGTTGTCGGTAAAATTTCCGAATTTTGGGCTTTGACGTGTATCCTTTTTACACTGCCCGGAAAATCTGTCCCGAATACTTTTTTCTGTGCCGTTGTTATCGGGATAAAAACCAAATCGTCCTGATCCATTCCCATACTGCTTTGCCCTTTGGTTTTTAATAACCCGATTATCTTAAACGGAACATTACCGATACGCATTGTTTTGTTTATCGGGTTCATATCCCCGAAAAGCTCCGTTGCAATCGTACTCCCGATTATGGCAACTTTTGTCGTGTTTTTTAAGTCCTCGGGAATAAAATTCCTGCCCAGCTCTATCTCGTAATTTCTTATAAAAAGGTATTCAGCGGTTGTTCCCTCCACAGTTGTCGCCCAGTTTTGGTTACCAAAGGTTAACTGGCTTGCGCTCGATACGTGAGGAGCTACCGCCAATATCCCACGGCATTGCTTTTCTATTGCTTCTGCATCTTTCAAAGTCAAAGACGGTTTTGTCCCGCTGCCTAACCGCACTCCGCCTGACGTCGCCGTGGCTGATCTTATCATCAAAAGATTACTGCCCATTGATTCCATATCTTCCGCTATCTTTTTACTCGCTCCCGAGCCTACCGCAAGCATTATTATTACCGCACTGACCCCTATTATTATACCTAAACTCGTCAAAATTGAACGCATTTTGTTTATCTTTAACGATATTACCGCCATTTTTACGGTGGATTTGAAATCTATCATCTTTTTACCTCATCCGATATTATATTCCCGTCTTTAAATTTTACAACCCGCTTGCAATATTCGGCTATATCAGGCTCGTGCGTTACAAGCACTATGGTCTTTTTCATCTCGGAATTTAATTTCACAAAAAAATCCATTACCTCTATACTGGTTTTTGTGTCTAAATTCCCTGTCGGCTCATCCGCTAATATCAAAGGAGGGTCGTTTACAATGGCTCTTGCTATTGCAACACGCTGCTGCTGTCCGCCTGACATTTGGTTAGGCATATGATCTTCTCTGTTTTCCAACCCCACAATCCTTAATACCTCTTTTGCACGTATTATCCTTTCTTCCTCGGGTATTCCCTTATATATCATCGGTAACTCAACATTTTCAAGTGCTGTTGTCCTTGATATTAAATTAAAACCCTGAAATACAAAACCCATTTTTATATTACGGATTTCGGCAAGCTCATCCGCTCCTAATGTAAGCATATCTATCCCGTCTAAATGATAGCTGCCGCTGTTGGGTTTGTCTAATGTGCCAAGCATATTCATAAATGTCGATTTGCCCGAACCTGAAGCACCCATTATCGCCACAAATTCTCCGCTCTCTATCTCCAGCGATACGTCATTTAATGCATTAAAGCTGTCTTCGCCCGTTTGATATGTTTTTATTGCGTGTTTAACCTCTATTAATGCCATTTTTATCTTCTTCCTCCAAGCCCCCGGCGGATTTGCGGCGAGCGTGATTTTACACGGCTTGAGCCGGTTATCACTAAATCACCTTCTTTTATCTTATCCGATATTACCTCAAATCTCGAATCGTTGCTTGCTCCCTGTTCTATCTCCACTCTGACCGGTTTTTTCTTTTGTAAAATCCATATCCCCTGGGTTTTATATTTTGTTCCGGTTGTTTCAGGTGTAAATTTCAATGCCAAATTCGGGGCACAAAGCACGTTTTCGCTTTTGTTCGTAATTATCGAAACATTTGCCGTCATTCCCGGTATAAGTTTTAAATCTTCGTTATTTACATCCACAATTACAACATATGTTACAACATTTGATACTGTTGTCGGTGATATTCTTACCTGCGTTACTTTACCCTTGAAATCTGAATTCGGATATCCGTCCAGTGTATATGTTACCTCCTGTCCTTCTTTTACTTTTCCTATATCTGCCTCTGATACGTTTACTTCTATCTGCATGTTAGTCAAATCCTGTGCTATCGTAAATAACTGCGGTGCCTGAAAACTGGCTGCAACCGGCTGCCCGAGGTCTATTTCACGGGAAATTATTGTTCCGTCTACAGGTGCTATGATTTTTGTATATCCTAAATTCGTCATTGCCGTATTGTATGTTGCTTGTGCCTGTGCTATCTGTGCTTTTGCCGAATTTACTTTTGCCAAGTTAGCGTAATAATCACTTTCTGCCTGATCTAATTCACTTTTGGCTATGAAATTTTTTGCATATAAATTTTTATAACGTCTGTATGTCTTTTCTGACATCTCCAATACGGCTTGAGTATTTGCAAGATTAGCCCGTGCATTATTTATTTGTGCTGTTGCCTGATCTACCGATGCCTGAAAGTTTGCAGGGTCAATTTGTGCCAAAATCTGACCTTTTGTTACTACAGAGTTGAAATCTACATATATTTCTTTTATTAACCCTGATACAGTCGAACCTACGCTCACCGTGTTAACAGGATTTATCGTGCCTGATGCCTCAACTACCTCGGTTATGGTGCAGCGTTTTATTTTTCGGGTTTCGTATTTGATGCCGTTTGCCTTTCTATGTGCCGCAAATAAACCGGTTATTACCAAAATCGTTATTAAAATTAATATCAAATATTTCTTTTTCTTAACCATAAACCCGTCCTTGTTATTATTTTTCATATCAAATATTACGTATCCTTTACATTCTTGTTGTATTGATATTATTTTTAATATTAATTATTGCAATATCTTAACCTTTTGTTATTTTTAATATGATTTTTAATATTAATTATTAAAATAATTAATCTATAAATCAGTTTTAATATTAAAAATAATATCAATTTAATATTTTGTCCGTTTTTCTAAGTCATCTTTGCTACCTCTGTGTTATTAAATTTCATATCATTCTTTAAGTAATGTGAATTTATTCTGTGATGTATTATGATTTTTAATATCATTTATTAACTTTTATAACGCTATTTTGTATATTGTTATGATTTTTCATATCATTTGTTGAGTTTTATTAATCTGTTGTGTATTTTGATATTAATTTTCATATCATTTATTAAATGTCTGTAATATTTAATATTATTTTTTAATAATGAACAGGAATTATCCACCCGTTTTTTGTTTATTTGATATTAAATTTTATATTATATGTTAAGTATTTGTAATGTTTAATATTATTTTTAATATCATCCGATACTACTGCATACAGTTTTCTTGTATTTGATATTAATTTTCATATTATTTGTTAATTAATGTTACGTAACTATCTTGTTTGATATTATTTTTAATATTAAATGTTATGAATTTGTAATATTTAATATTAAATTTCATATCACAAGTGATACATGTTGCATTTTCTTAATTATTGATATTAAATTTCATATCAAAATTTCAATTCACCTCCTCTATTGTTGTTGTAACCTGCTGCGGCAAAGCCATAGCCTTTTCCAGCGTTGCTCTTGCAACGTTGTAGTTGTACACTGTTTGAACATAGTTATGCTGAGCGTTGTTATATTGGACTTTTGCATCCTGCAGCTCTATGAAATCGCCTAAGCCGACTGCATATCTGCCGTCAGCAAGCTCAAAATTTTCAAGAGTCTGTTTTACTTTCACTGCTAAAAGCGGGATTTGCCGCTCCAGTTCAATCATATTCACATAAGCATTTTGAACTTCAAAATATACATTTTGTTTAAGTAAATCTATTTCATTTTGAGCAAGTTTAACCTGAAGCTTACCGCTGTCTATTTCGTGCTTTTTACTCAAAATATTAAGACTGCTGGAAAGATTTACCCCCAAATTAAAGGAATTTGTTGAATTCATATCCCTGTAACCGTAGCCTGCGGAAGCTGTAATTTCGGGGTAATATTCCCGTTTTATATACAATAAATTTTCCTGCATTGCCTTTAGAGTTGCATCATATGCCTTTAAATCAGGTCTGTTTTTGTAAGCCAATTCAACGGCTTTTTCAAATGTATAGGGAAATTCTTCAAACTTATAATCCGTTAATACATCAATTTTTTCGACACTTGACATTAAAACCGCATCAGATACCGGCTCGGGCGGGGTGCTTATGTCATTTTTCCTGTCCAGCTCCTCTAAATCTATTTTGTAAGTATTTAAGTTAAAAGTTTCTGTAGGTTCAATCTCATAATCAGGTGCAAAGGCTATATACATTGAATTATTCAGGGTTACCATTGCGTTTTTGTATGCTTTTTCGGCATCAACGAGCAATACTTTGGAATCGCTTAAATTAACCTCCGCATTGACCAAATCTATTTTAGAGCGGATACCTTCGTCAAAGTAAGCTTTTATTCTTTGGTAATTTCGTTCATTAATTTGTACGTTTGCTTTATTGATATCAACTGCTGCTTTTGCCGCCAAAACCCCGTAATAATTCATTTTTACCTGAAAAATTGTATCTAAAACCCCGTTATCAAACTCAAACAGAGAACTTATCATATTAAATTTCTGCATTCTGATATTGGCATTGGTTTTACCGAAGTTCCAAATAAGCTGATTTAAGGTTGCCTGAACAGTGTAAGAATTTGCGGAATAGCTGTTGGAAAACGAATTAAAGCCCCGCCTGTTGGAGCTTGTTTCATTCCAGGTATAACCCGTGCCGACGCCTAATGTCGGAAAATATGCCGATTTTGCCACACCGACATTGCTTTTTGATACTCCGTAATTATATTTAAAACGCTTTATTACAGGGCTGTTTTGCAATGCGATTTTTATGCAGTCGTTTAGAGAAACAACGCTGTCTACGGTTATTTCTTCAATTGCAAATGCAGGCAGGGTTAATAACATCAAAATTATTATAAGTTTTTTCAATATGCTATCCTTTTTCGTTATAACGATTTAAGCATATAATTTGTTCGTTTTGCTCATATAGTTAAATTAATTTTGTTTGAAATTCCAAAAATCTTTCTGCAAAAACACTAAAAACGGAATTAATTCCAAACGTCCGACAAGCATATTAAATATAAAAATAATTTTTGTAGAGATATGGAGATTATAAAAGCTTCCCATAGGACCGATTTCGCCAAATCCCGGGCCTATATCGCCTAAGGTTGTAATAGAACCGCTTAAAGCAATAACAGCGTCTTGTTCTATCAGTGAAACCGCAAGAGTGCTTAACCCGAAAATTAAAAAATAAAAGAATACAAAAACAACAATTTGTCTGACAATTTCAGGCTGAACAATAGTATTATCAATTTTAATATTAGTAACCGCATTGGGGTGTAAAATTCTGAACAATTCATACTTCATTGACTTAAAGACAAGCATCCATCTTGTTAATTTTATGCCGCCGCCTGCAGACCCTGCACAAGAACCGGTAAAAAATGCCGTAAACAGTAACAATTTTGCACTAAAACTCCAATGTGCAAAATCAACGCTTGCACTTCCGGTAGATGTCATTATGCTTATAACTTGATAAAAACCTGCTGTTACTGCGTCAAAAATTTTGTATCCGTCATTAAAATATAATGCCAAAGCAACCAATAAGGAAATTACAAACACAATATATGTATAAACTCTGAATTCTTCGCTTTTAAAAAGTGTTAAAGGATTTTTTTGCTTAATTGCCCTTAATTGTAGAATAAAACTCATGCCGGCAATAAACATAAAAACCGTAATAATCCAGGTAATAAGGTTTGAATTATATCCCATAGTGCTCAAGGCATTAGGCGAGAAGCCGCCTGCTGCAAGAGTCGACATGGCATTACAAACCGCATCGAATTTTGGCATTCCGGCTGAAATCAGCAGAATAACCGCTAAAACCGTAAGCCCTAAATATATTCCCCAAAGAGCAGACGCAGTATTTCTTATCCTGGGTGAAAGTTTTTCTTCAACCGGCCCCGGAGCTTCTGCAAAAAACATCTGACGTCCCGCAACCGCAAACTGCGGTAAAACCGCAACGAACAATACTATAATTCCCATACCGCCGAGCCACTGCAAAAAAGAACGCCAAAAAAACATTACTTTGGGATAATCATATCGGGTTAATATGGTAGCTCCGGTTGTTGTTATACCTGAAACAGCTTCAAACACGGAATCCGTCGGGCTAATCCCGTAGAATAAAAACGGTATTGCCGTAATTATACCGAATAACATCCACGATATTGCAACAACAAACAGTGCTTCGGATTTTTTTATGTCGTTCAGATTTTCAATACTGCCGGATAATTTCTGTATCCCGAAACCCGATAGTATAGAAACCAAACCGGTTGATAAAAACGGGATTATTGAGGAATAATCTTTATAAAACAGTGCAACTGTTATCGGAATTAATAAAACAAATCCGACATACTTAATCACAAGCCCTGTTGCATAAAATAAATAATTTAACCGCATAATCCGAAATATTCCTTAATCTTTTCAGCATCTTGAGCCATTGTGAACGTAATCAATACATCTTTTGTCTTAATTTCGGTATCACCCTTTGGAATAATAACGGTATTTTTTCGCTGTATTGCACCTATTATGGCATTGCCCGGAAATTTAAATTCCATTATTTTTTTGTTGTTAAATTCTTCTTTAACAACTATTTCCAATACTTCACCCTGTCCCTGCTCAACCGTTGCAAGAATATCAACATTATTTTCTTCCAAATCGTTTTTCACCTCGTTAATCGCTGAATTTTTAGGCGAAATTGCAACGTCTATACCTACTTTTTCAAATAAAGGTATGTTTAAAACCTTTGCAACTCTTGCTATAACACGTTTTACACCGAGCTGCTTGCATAAAAGAGAACACAGAAGATTTCTTTCATCGTTATTCGTAACACTTATAACCACATCGCTGGAGCCGATTTCTTCTTCATCCAAAATTTTCAAATTTGTACCGTCAGCGTGTATAACAAGTGTTCTTTCAAGAGTTTTAGCAAGGTACTGGCATCTTTCGTAATCCTTTTCAATAATTTTTGTTTTAATTTTTAAATCGTCAAGACTTTTGGCAAGCATTGCACCAACATTTCCGCCGCCTATGATAGCTGCGGTTCTGACAGGTTCTTTTTCGTGGAAAAATGTTCCCGCAAGAATATCAAGCGAATGCGGTGTTCCCATAAAAATTAATTTATCATCTTCCAAAATCTCGGTTTCGCCGTTTGGAATAAAAAGTTCACAGTTACGGGTAACCCCGACAACTACGGTGTCACGGGTAAAACCTATGTCCTTTATTTTTTTGTTTACTATTGAAAGCCCTGATTTAACCTTGTATTCCAAAAGTCGTGCCTTGCCGTCCGCAAAATTTTCAACATCAAGCGAATGTGCTACTGTTACAATCCTGAAAATATCCTGCGTTAAAAGTTCTTCCGGCCATATTATGTAATCTATGAAAAAATCACATAAGTATTCGCCGTTTTTTTCCATACTGAGAGCGTTTTTGTACTCCTCTTTGCTGACAAAACAGATAGTTCTTACACCGCTCATTTTTTTTGCGGTTAAACAGGCTACTATATTTGCCTCATCTACTGCAGTACAAGCTATGAAAACATCGGCATTTTGTATGTCTGATTTTTTCAAAGCTTCCATATCCGAAGCATTCCCCTGCACAAAACTGATGTCAAGTTTGTTAAACTCATCCGTTCTGTTTTCTTCTTTATCTATTATGGTTATGTCGTGGTCTTCGAAAAATTCCGTAGCTAAAAGACATCCGACTTCCGTTGCTCCAAATATTATAATTTTCATAATCCCAAACTCATTATTAAATAAATTACGATATGTTGAACTATTTGTAATACAATCAATGCAACTATCGGCGAAAAATCCAGCCCGCCTAAAGGCGGTATGAATCTTCTGAATAAATCCAAATATATATCAGTTATTTCACGAATAACTTTCCACGGTTGGTTTTCCCAACGTACTGACGGTATCCAGCTTAAAAATATCCTTAATATAATAAGGAAAAAGTATAAGTTAAAAAGATTATTTACACCGTATAAAATTCCGTGCATAATTTACCTTTCTACAATTGAGAGTGCTGTTTTGTCAAAGCACATTCGCAATTTTTTCTTTCCGCAGGAATATTTTCTATCATGTTAAACAACAAAGATTTAAGGTTATTAACATTGCTGTTGAAAACTTCGATTACCTCGTGGTGAGAAACCGGTGCAACATCACCGACAAGCCCTGCATCGTAATCGGTTATCAAAGAAATATTCAACGGACACATATCAAGTTCTTTAACCAAATATGCTTCAGGAAAAGCAGACATGTTAATTACCTGCCAACCCTGATTAGTAAAGAATTTTGACTCTGCTTTTGTCGAAAATCTCGGACCGTTTATTACAACAACCGTTCCTGTTTCATGAATATTAATACCTAATTTTTTGCCTTCTTCAATCGCCAGTTTTCTTAATTCGGGACAATAAGGATCTGCCGCAGACGGGTGAGTTACGACAGGACCTTCAAAAAATGTCGATTTTCTGCCGTCAGTCCAGTCCACAAACTGATCGCAAATAACGAAATCCCCCGGCTTAACCTCTTTTTGTAAACTTCCGGCTGCACAAGGCGAAATCACTCTTTCGCATCCGATGGATTTCATTGCCCAAACGTTTGCCCTGTAATTTATTAAATGCGGCAATATAGTGTGATTACGTCCGTGACGGGGCATAAATGCCACACTGTGGCTCCCGATTTTGCCTAAAAATATATTATCACTCGGCATTCCGTACGGTGTTTCCACCTTGATTTCTTCAATGTCGTCAAGAAATTTGTAAAATCCCGATCCGCCGAATACTCCGATTGTTGCTAAATTTTTCTTTTCCATTTTTACCTCTTTTTTTTTATTTTATCATAAAATATTTTATTGCAAATCCCTAAATTCAGCCGAAATGTTAAGCACTTGAAACCCTTGTGTAATAAGGTTTTTCAGGTAAGGCTCGTTATCTGAATTCATGCCGGGGCTTGAAATTTGAAATTTTTGTATTACTATGTTTATATAAACATTATTCCAAAGAGTTATATCGGAGGATTTCAATTTACAACAAGAGGATTACATTTTGAAAAAGTTATTACTATTCACTATTGCATTAGTGTCATTGTTATGCACTCAAGTACAAGCAGCAGACGTAAACACGGTTAAGGCAACAATAGTAAAACATTCTATCGAAATGGGAGTAGACCCCGCAATAGCCTTAAGTATAGCAAGAGCAGAATCAGGCTTCAGACACGAAGCACGCAGTGCCCACGGTGCAGTCGGCGTATTTCAATTAATGCCGTCAACAGCAAAAAGAATGGGATTAAACGCATATTCATTAAACGACAATATCCGAGGCGGCATAATGTATTACAAAAATATGTATAAGATGTTCGGCTCGATGGAGCTGGCACTGGCAGCATACAACGCAGGTCCCGGAAATGTAAAACGATATAATAATAAAGTACCGCCGTATGCGGAAACAAAAAGATTTATAGCCAAAATAATGTCGGATTATAACAGACTGAAAGCAAACCCTGATCCGGCGATAACAAATGCAATGAAACCAAAACCGACAGTACAGCAGGTACCTGTTTCACCTGTAGTAAAACAGATAGAAGAGAGTTTGGAATCGTCACTGGATATAGACACACTTGATTTGCTGGAATTAAACCCCGAAACATTCTCTATCTGAGAATAAGGCATAAGGGAATAAGTTCGTTAATAAGCGGTTTCACGCCCCACCTCACATTACTCGATAAAATTCATGCAAAACCCGGTGTGTCTACGGTCTTGGATTTGTACGGCTCGCAAAAGCGTGGTTTTAAGGACGAGTTTCGCTCACTCTTGTACAAATCCGCTGCGTAACACCTCAGGATGACGTCGGCAATGCAAAACCTAATGTGTCTACGTGCGTAGCACCTCACATTACTCGATAAAATTCATGCAAAACCCAGTATGACTACGTGCGTAGCACTGTCATCCTGAACTTGGTTGACTACTTTTTCCAAAATCTTTGATTTTGAGAAAAATGTCCGGTTTCCTGCAGGATCTTGCCATAGATGATATGCAAACTCTAATGTGACTACGTACGTAGCACTGTCATCCTGAACTTGGTTGACTACTTTTTCCAAAATCTTTGATTTTGAGAAAAATGTCCGGTTTCCCGCAGGATCTTGCCAGCGTTAGATGATATGCAAACTCTAATATAACTACGTGTCTTGGATTTGTACGGCTCGCAAAAGCGTGGTTTTGCTCGCTGGGACGAGTTTCGCTTCGCTCACTCTTGTACAAATCCGCTGCGTAGCACCTCACATTACTCGATAAAATCCATGCAAAACCCGGTGTGTCTACGTGTCTTGGATTTGTACGGCTCGCAAAAGCGTGGTTTTGCTCGCAGGGACGAGTTTCGCTTCGCTCACTCTTGTACAAATCCGCTGCGTAACACCTCACATTACTCGATAAAATCCATGCAA
>CALVCA010000031.1 GCA_944325895.1 Candidatus Gastranaerophilales bacterium | reverse complement strand
ATTTGTAGTGTAATACTATTATAGAGGAATTTATATGAAAAGAGGTTTTACTTTAGCGGAAGTTTTGATAGCAATGACAATTGTCGGGATCATATCGGTTTTGACAGTCCCTAGTGTTATGCAAAATACGTTTACTAAAGCTAATATTGCAAAATTGCAGGCAGTTCATGCTCAGGTATCACAAGCTGTTAAGCAGGCGATGGTTGATGAGAGAATTAACGATTTAAGAGATAGTGAATTTGTATCATCTACTGCAAATCAGCAACAAAGTTTGAATATTGATTTTATAGAAAAGTATTTTAATATGTCTAAAAGTTGTACTACTGTTTCTGATTGTTTCGCTTCTTCTTATAAAGAAATTAAAAATGCCAGCTTGGCTAATTCAATCAATTATATTAAAACAGATAAGGCCGGTTATGCTATTTTAACCAATGGTGCAGCAATTGCCTTAGATTTATCTTCGCAGATGACATCATCTACTTCAAAAGCTCATTTTGTTGTTGATGTAAATGGTAAAGAAAGTCCGAATATTTTCGGCAGAGATTTATTCCAATTTTTTATATATCCTGACGGATTTGTCGGAGTTAAAGAAGATACCTGGACTTTAGATGATGATGAAGATGCTGCTGATTTCAATACACAATTAACATCAAAATGTACTAATTCTACTGACAAACCTGCAGCCGCATGTTTCCTTTTGTTACAGCAAAATAACTGGAAGGCAGACTACTAATGAAAAAAGCAGGTTTTACATTATCAGAAGTCTTGATAGCTGTTTCAATTATTTCTATTTTGCTTGTTGTGACAGTGCCTGTTGTATCTTCTCATATGAATAAAAAAACACAGGTTACGCAATTGCAGAGTGTTTATTCTGCTGTTAATACTGCTGTCGGTCTTATGATGACTGATGAAAGAGTGAGAGATATCAAGCAATCTTCTTTAGCTTATCCTTCGGGATCTGTTGATATTCCCGGAACTGCAGGTTATTTTATTAAAAAATACTTTAACGTTACAAAAGATTGCGGTACAAAATCTGAAGGCTGTTTTGCCGATTCTTATAAAAATTTGAAAAGAGAAGATGCACAAACTCTTCCTGACGGTACTGCATACTTTGCAATGATTTCTTCAGGTGCAGCTATTGCAATAAGACCCCGTAGCTCCGATGCGTCTGAAGCTTTGGATGTTGTTGTTGATGTTAACGGACCCGCTATTCCAAATATTGCCGGACGTGATTTGTTCCAATTTTGGATTTACGATGACGGTTTTGTAGGTTCTAAACACAATTATGCCAACTCAAATAGTCTTACTATTGCTTGTAGAGAAAGTTTGTATGGTAATGATTGTTTTGACAGAGTTGTAAATGCAGGCTGGGTTATGGATTATTGATGTTTAGCCGTAATTTTAATATTATATTTTCAAGTTTTATAAGTTATCTGCCGTCACGTTTTTTGGTTGTTTTGAATGCTGTTGTTATAATCCCGGTACTGGCTCATTTGATGTCTGTTAATGAAATGGGTATTTTTCAATTATGTATCGGTATTTTGAATTTGGTTTGCACCTGTTCTTCCGATTGGATTGCAAAATCCGCTCTCAGATTTTATGAAAAATACAAAGTTATAGGACATTTGGATGAATTCTTTTCTAATACAATTTTAATTTCACTATTTGTATATGCTTTAATTTTGGTTTTGTATTTCGGGTTTGGACATTTTATTTGTAATAAGCTTTTTATCCCGCATAAAGTATTGCTTTTAACTTTGATTTTGGTTATTCCTGTCGGCATAAGACAATTTTTGTATCAAATGCTGAGAGTTTTTGACAGACCTTTCCTTTATATGTTCAGTATTGTTATTTATCAAATTTCTTTGATTGCATTGTTTTTATTGTATTCAAATGTTATCCCGAATATTTATGCTATAGTTTTAGCAATGCTGACGGCTGTTTGTTTGATTGATTTCTACATTATAAATGTTATCAGATTGAAAATTGATTTTAAGCCTAAACCTGATAAAGCAATTTTGTTTGAAACTCTTAAATATGCTTTACCGTTGATTATTACAAATACCAGTATTTGGGCTGTTTTGAATATAAATAAATTTGTTTTTCAATATAATGAAATGTTTCATGATACAGCTGTTGCAGGTGTATCATGGCTTTTTACAACAAGTGTTTTGACACCGCTTTTTTCAACATTTTTGTTCGCTATTTTCCCTGCAATAATTAAAAAATTTGAAGAACAAAATAGAATAAAACCGCTTGTTACAAATACTATCCAGCTTTATTGTGCTTTATTTATTCCTGTTGTTGTCTTTTTCTGCGGATTTTCAAAAGATATTGCTAATTTTGCTTTTTCGGGTAAATACAATGACGCTTGTATTCTTATCTCGTTTTTTGCTGTGAGTCTGTTTTTTCATGAATTGATGAAACTTTTTAATGTTAAATATCATCTTAAAAATAAAACTTATATTGAAATGGCATTGAGCTGCTTGACCGGACTTTTATGTTTAAATTTGAATTTCTTTTTAATTCCCGAATTTGGACTTTTGGGTGCGGGTGTTTCTATGCTTTTTTCTGTATTGATTTTATTTTTCGCAAATTTGATTATTCAATTTATGGATTATGTAAGTTATTTAAGAATCGCAAAAACTGCTTTATTTTCTTTAATTTTATCTTTGGCTGTGTATTTATGTGTTCAAATATTTCAGGATTTTGTCTTTGTTAAAATGCTGCTTTTTGTATTTTTTACTTATTTTATAAGTGCTTTAGCGGCAAAAAAGATTTTTACATAAATATTTTAAATTTGATATTAAAATGTTTTTTATCTTGTAATAATTTTGTTTTTACATTATTCCAAAAAATTTCTTCCTGTTCTGTCGGATTGTATCTTACCCAAAGTGCATACCTGACTTTAGGACCTGATAGTTCTTGTTTATTTATAAATTTGTATTCAACATCTGCTAAGTTATTTTGCTTTGCAAAATTTTTGAGTTCTTTTTCAGGAATTTTTGATGTGAAGTCGTCTTTTGCTATTCCCATAAGGTTTTTATCCAGCCAGCAAACATCAATTTTATGAAAGCCTGAATATTTTAGTATGTTGTTGAATATATTAATGTATCCCAAAATTTTTGCAGTATCATTTGTTTTTGTCCCTGAAATGAGTAGATCTGTTATTTCGTCATTCAAAGTTAATTTGTGAAATTCTTTTAGTTTCTCCGGCGAATTTATGTATTTTGCCTGATCAATAAGAATATCCGTATAATTTTCTATATCTTTATTATTCAATTCTTTAGAAATTTGTTTCATTACCTTTAAATGTTCTGATATTTTGCCGTGGCTTTGAGCGTGTAAATACATTTTAGGCATTGATGTTATTTGAATTAAACCGGTTAATGCCGTTTGATAATCATTAATCAGTTTGATTTTCGGATTATTTAATGTGCTTTCAATTGTTGAGGTTATGTCATTTACTGTTTTTTCATCCAAAGCAGGCTTAATTAAATCTGTGCATTGTAAAACCCGTTTGAATAATTTTACGGGTCTGTCCTGCAGCTCCGACAGGTTGCTGAATTCCTGTAAATGTCTTTTAAAATTAAACATCCGGTATTCAATATATTTTTCATCGTCGTTCAATATTGCAAGATTTTTTAAGTATTTATATGAGGATATAAATATTACCGGTACAAAAAAGCGTCTAGATAATTGAAGCCTTTGTCCCGAAAAAGATTCAGCAACAAATTCCGTTCGAATAATTTCTTTTTTGTATTTTATGTCTGCGTAAAAATCTATAACAATGCTTATTTCTCTAAGCATCTGCCGTGTGTCTTTTCCGTAAGTAATTGAGTTTGTGTAAATATGTATCGGGCTGAAATTTTCTATTAATATCTCGTTATTTTTTAATACAAAAGGAAACATCATTCGTATTTCGTTGTTGTTTATATCATAGAGAATTTTGTCCGTATATTTTATATAATCTTTGTGCTTAAAAATTTTTTCTATGCCGTATTCAATGTCTTTTATATTTTGGTTTTGATTTGAATATAATTCCTGTAATGTCCCTAAAACACTGTAATTCGTAAAAAATTCATCAGGAAAGGCTTGATAAATATAGTTGTACATGGAAATTTGAAAGACTACCATTTTTTCGTTAAGTAAATGAGCCAGTTCTTTACTGTTTTTGCCGTTATATTCAAATGTCCCTAAGTTTACTCCTATTGCATAGTCCAAATCATTCGGTATAGGATTGTTTTTTACAAATCCCGAACCGTATCCGTTTTGGTAAATAATTTTGCTCCCTTTTGTTGAAAATTCGGCATATTTCGCTGCTGTGTCGATTTTTTTTATGGTTTTTGAAATGTAGGGTAAAACATTTGTATTAACATTCGGATTTACCCATTCAATTTTTAATGCAAATTTGCTTATAATAAGATATAATAATACTGCCAATAAAATAAACAGCAAGAAAATCTTTTTCATGACTACATCATTTAAACTTCTATAAATAACCTTTGCCCTACTATATTTTGTTTTCCGTTGTAATATCCCGCAAAATATCCGCCTCTAACAGGTGTGTTTTTGGCATAAGTATTTGCACTGCTGTAGTTTACAAACGGATTTCTTCCTAAAGATGCCGGTGTCGTCGTTACGGTGCTTACTGTCGGCTGCGATAAAACTTTTGTTAATATATTTACAATACTTGCCATATAACCCTCTCTGTAAAATAATTTAAGAATAATTTTATCCTTGTCATTATTATATCATAATTATGATTAAAATCTTAAAATTTCTTAATAAAATCCTCTTTTTTATGTAGTATAATTTTTGTATGAAAAGAATATTGATTGTCGGGAATTTGTATGCGTTGGCTAAATTTTTATCAACAAAAGTTGAAAAAGTTTATGTTGTTCCCGGAACACCCATGATGAGTGATTTTGCAGAATGCGTTGATATAAGAGAAAATAATCCTCATGAACTTTTAAAATTTGCAATAGATAACAGTATTGATTTGACTATAGCGGTTTCTCCAAAAGCTATTATGTCTGATATTGCTGATGTGTTTCAAAATAATGAAAAATTAATTTTTGCTCCTGTTGCAAAAAGTGCTGATTTTGCTGTTTATAAATCCTCCGCAAAAAGATTTTTGTATAAATTGCATATTCCTACCCCTAAATTCGGAATTTTTGATAAATTTTCCGTTGCTTTTGATTATTTAAAAACAGCAAATTTTCCGTTGATTGTGAAATGTGATTCGGAAAGTAACTTTTTTGATAAATCTTGTTGTACTACTGTAGATAGTGCAAAAAATTTTGCAGAAGATTTATTTTATTCAAACGAAAAGCGTGTTGTTTTTGAAGAGTATGTTTGGGGGCACAGATTCAGCATATATACTATTACTGACGGTTATCATGCTCTGCCTTTTGCTACTGTTAAAAATTATAATTTTACAGAATCCGGTGACGGCGGAATTTTTACTTCCGGAGTTGGTGCTTGTGTGCCTGATTATAAAATTTCATTTGATATTCAGGTCGATATTTTTCAAAACGTTATTTTAAAAATTTTAGAATCTTTGAAAAATGTCGGTAAACCTTATACAGGGATTTTAAGAACAGATGTTGTGCTTTTGCCTGACGGTTCATATAGTGTTCTTGAATTTGCTCCTTTCCTGCAGGATATTGACTGTCAAGCAGTTTTAAATACAATGGATGAAAATTTATTGGATTTGTTCGCAGCTTGTGCTAACGGCTTTTTTGCAGATGAGTATGAAGATATTTTGTTAAATGATAATGTATCGGTTTCTTGTCTTGTAAGAGCACGAAAAGAAGGCATTGTTATTCCGAATTTAGATCTTGTTGAGTCTGAGATATCTTTTTTAAATACTGAAAAAAATAAATATTTTGAATATATTTCAGCTAAAGGTAATAATATTGTTTTAACCTCTTGTGCCAAAACATTTTCCCGTGCTAAACAGATTTTGAAAGAAGATTTGGATTTGATAAATTTTGACGGAATGAGATACCGTTGTGATATATGCAATTAGATATGTTGAAATTTTTAGATTTATCGTTAATATAAAAATATGAATTTTTATGAGTTATTAGGAGTCTCACCCGAAAGCGATACGGCAGAAATTAAAGCCGCTTATCGAAGGCTTGCAAGAAAATACCATCCTGATGTTAATCCCGATGGTGCAAGATTGTTCAAGAAAATTTCAGCAGCTTATGATACTTTGTCTGATGAAAAAAAACGTAAAACTTATGATACCTTAAACGGGATTTTTAAAAAATCAGCAACCGATTCGGTTAAACAATCAGACAATATTAAGCAGAAAGAGAAGCAGTTTAAGCAAACAAAAAATAAAGATTTTTCAAAAGTTTTCGGTTCTTTCTTTGAAAAATCTTCTGAAATTCCCGTTGACGGGAAAGATATTAATACTGATATAATTATTTCTTTAAAAGAAGCAATAAACGGTTCAACACGCACCGTAAATGTTGTTCATTCAGAATTGTGCCCAAAATGCTGCGGCAGAAAATTTATAAACGGCACAAAATGCAGTGTCTGTAATGGCACGGGTGAATATACTAAACATAAAAAAATTACCGTGAAAATTCCTTCTAATGTTAAAAATAATACAAAATTAAGAATTAAAGGCGAAGGCTGTGACGGTAAATTCGGTGGTAAAAAGGGTGATTTATATTTATTTATTCATATAGAAGAAACTTCTAACTTGAAGTTTGATAATTTGAATATTTTATATAATGTTCCGATTACACCTTATGAAGCTGTTTTAGGATGTGATATTAATATTCCTGTATTAAACGGGCATGTTAAATTAAAATTGCCAAAGATGACGGCATCCGGTCAAAAATTCCGTTTGGCTGGTCAAGGTCTAAAACGTGCGGGAAAAATCGGTGATATGATTGTTACTGTGACTATTGAAATTCCTTCCCGTTTGTCGGATGATGAAATTAAGCTGTACGAAAAATTAAAAAAGCTTTCAGCATACGACATAAGAGAGAATTTATTGAATGAATAAAATTAGAATAAAAGAAATTTTTGAATCTGTTCAGGGTGAAGGACCTTATATCGGTTTTAAACAGTTGTTTATCCGGTTCTGTAATTGTAATTTGAAATGCAATTATTGTGATACGGAATTTTCTGCAGATGAATATTTTGAAGAATTTTCAGCTCAGGAATTGGCTGATTATATTAAAAAATTTGATTTGAAAAATATCCATTCTATTTCATTGACAGGCGGCGAGCCTTTATTGTCGGTAGATTTTTTGAAAGAATTTTTGCCGCTTACCGGAGGTTCTATGATTTATTTGGAAACCAATGCTACTTTAGCGGATAAGTTATCTGAAATTATTGATTTTGTTGATATAATCGCTGCTGATATAAAACTTGAAAGTGCTTCCGGAATTAAAGATTCATACAAATTCCATGACAAATTTTTTGATGCGGCAAAGCAAAAAGAATGTTTTGCAAAGATTGTGTTTAATGAAAATATTTCTGATGAAGAAGTTAAAAAGTGTTGTGATTTAGCCTCAAAATATAACATTGAACTTATTTTGCAGCCGGAAATGCTTAATAATCAACCGTCTGCAGATACTATATTCTGTCAGCAAGTTTTGGATAAATTTTTAAAATATTATAAAAAAACAAGACTTATTCCTCAAGTTCATAAGTTTTTGAATATTCGCTAGAAAAACTTAATAATTTGTTGTATAATTTGATAAAGAGGTAATTATGGCTATTAGGAAAGTTTTAAGGTATGGAGAAAAATCTTTGCGTGAACCTTCAAAAGAAGTTCATAAGGTTTCACGTAAAATAACTGATTTGGTAAATGATTTATTAGATACAATGTATTCACAAAACGGCGTCGGATTGGCTGCTCCTCAAATTGGTGTGAATTACAGAGTTTTTGTTATTGATGTTTCAACCGGTAATGAACCCTTAAATCCTATAGTGTTTATTAATCCGAAAATTATAAAAAAATCAGGTGCCGTAATAAGTAATGAAGGTTGTCTTAGTTTTCCCGAAGCCTATACGGATGTCAGACGCTATAAAAATGTCATGGTTAAGGCTTTGGATGCACACGGCAGAGTGTTTACTTTGGAAGCTAAAGACGGTTGTCTTTTAGCCCGTGCAATTCAACATGAATTTGATCATTTAGAGGGTATTCTTTTTATTGATCATTGCATTAATCGTTTTGAAACCGAAAATGTGTTGAAAAAATATAATCTGCCTGATTTGGAACCGGATAAATTATTGTCTGAACCTGAATTGGAGAAAGAACTTAATGATTAGAATAGTTTTTTTCGGCACGCCAAAAATTGCCGTAAAATCTTTGGAATATTTGTATAACTCCGATAAAATTGATGTGGCAGCAGTTGTTACTCAGCCGGACAAACCCGCAGGACGTGGCCATAAATTGTCTATGCCGCCGGTTAAAGAATTTGCACTTAATCATGGCATTCCAGTATTTCAACCAAAATCAATAAAAAAAGAACAAGAAATTCAAGCTGAATTGAAAAAATTAAATCCTGATTTTTTTGTAACGTTTGCCTTCGGACAAATTCTTTCTCAAGAAGTTTTGGATATTCCTAAATTTGAAACAATTAATCTTCATGCTTCCCTCTTGCCTAAATATCGTGGTGCAAATCCTATTCAACGTGCCATTATTAACGGAGATAAAGAAACCGGTATCTGTACAATGATTACGGAATTAGGTCTTGATTGCGGCGATATTTGTTTAAAAGAGCGTATTGATATTCCAAAAGATATGAATTGCATGGATTTATTTGAAAAAATCAGTACCATGTCACCTGTTTTACTTGAGAAAACGCTTGTAGGACTTTATCAAGGTAACTTAAAACCTGTTCCTCAATGTGAAGACGGTGTTTGTTTTGCGGCAAAACTTTCTAAAGAAGAAACTCAAATAGATTGGAACAGACCGGCTGTTGAACTATATAACCTTATTCGTGGTATATATAAATCTCCGTCAGCATATTTTACATATGATGGAAAAATTATTAAAGTTTTGGAAGCCCGTGTGTCTGAAGAATGCGGGAAGTGCGGTGAACTTTTGCGTGCTACTAAAGAAGGTGTTTTGGTTGGCTGCGGTGAAAATTGCCTTCTGCTTTTAACGGTAAAGCCTGAGGGTAAAGGCGAAATGTCAGCAAAAGATTGGTATAACGGGTTAAAAAAATGATTTCAAAAGGTATAAGAGGTGCCATAACTGTTGATGATAATTCCGAAGTTGCAGTGAAAAATGCAGTATCAGAACTTTTAGGTGCTTTAATTGAAAAAAATAATATTAAAAAAGAATTTATTTCTCATGTTATTTTTACTTTAACTCCCGATATAAATGCTGCTTTCCCCGCAAAATTTGCGAGGATTGATTTTGGTTGGGATGATGTTGCCATGATGTGTTATAATGAATTGAATGTGCCAAATTCTTTGGCAAAATGTCTGAGAGTTTTGATTGTAATTAATTGCGATGAAAATTTTGCCCCGCAATTTGTTTATCTGAATGGTGCAAAAGATTTAAGAGCAATTTAACATCTTTACAAATTTGAATATAATTTGTATAATGTGAAAAAGGAGAAAAGATGGATCATTTAAAAGTTGCAATAGGAAGCGATCACGGTGGTTTCAATTATAAGCAAAAAATAATCGAATATTTACAGGCAAGAGATATTGAATATACTGATGTTGGTACATATACCCCTGAATCTTGTGATTATCCTGTTATAGCACGCAGTGTCGCTGAACTTGTTGTATCAGGTCAAGTTGATAGAGGTATACTTGTTTGTGGTACAGGTATAGGAATGTCTATTGCAGCTAATAAAATAAGAGGTGTCAGAGCTGCTTTATGCGGTGATACGTATTCGGCAAGAGTTTCTCGTGCTCATAATAACGCTAATATTTTATGTTTGGGCGAACGAGTTATTGGTGAACATTTGGCTCTTGATATTGTTGATGTTTGGCTTAAAACAGGTTTTGAAGGCGGTAGGCATAAAAGAAGAGTTGATCTTATAGAATAGGAGTAATTGTGGTTGATTCGGAAAAATTTGCCAGTGTTATTGCACGGATTTTAGATGACAAATTAGCAAGTAATATTACGATATTAAATATAAGTAATGTATCGTCTTTAGGTGACTATTTTGTAATAGCTTCAGCAGATTCTCCAACTCAGGTAAAATCCTTGATGGCTAATGTTAAAGAATTAGTCAAAAAATATTTTGAACGTTCCCCTGTAAGAATTGAAAATGATTTGAAAAATCGTTGGAATTTATTGGATTATGGTGATGTTATTGTTCACATTCTGCATAAAGATGAACGAGAAACTTATGCTTTAGAAAAATTTTGGAGCCATGCATTCAGAATATCTGATGAAACGTGGCAAAAACTCTCTGAAGAATATAGTGAATATAAATAACGGCAAATTATTTTTATATAATCCCCCGACCTGATATAAACAAAACTTTTGTTTATGTTATCCTAATTTGTATGAAGCGGGTTATTTATGTTATTTTAGTCATTATACTAATTTTAAGCTTGTTAAAGGCTTGCATAAGACGAGATATTCCGCTTGCGAATAGTATTAATAGCAAACCTGATATTTTAAATACAATACAGTTTCCTGAAGATCAAAAAAATATTACAATAAAAGGTATTGATTATATTCAATCTCAGGCTCCGATTGGAAAATTTGGCGGTAGTATCACCGCTTCAACTATTGGCGAAGGCCCTAAAACATTTAATCCGTTTAATTCTAAAGATAATATATCAACCATTATGTCGGAAATTATGTATGACGGGCTTTTAACTACACATCCGATTACCGGTAAGCCTATACCAAAGCTTGCAAAGTCTTATTCGATTTCTGATGACGGAAAAGAGTATTTAATAAAATTAAGACACGGAATAAAATGGTCTGACGGAAAACCGATTACTGCGGATGATGTTGTGTTTACTTGGCGGGATATTATTTTAGCCGGATTCGGTAACACTTCTATCAGAGATTCTATTGTAATTGACGGAAAACTTCCTTCTGTTTATAAAATTGATGATTATACAGTGAAATTTGTTACACCCGAACCATTTGCACCTTTTATAAGGATGTTGTCTTCACCTGTTGCTCCCAAACATATTTTTGAACCTGCCGTGAAAAAAGGTACGAAATATTTTGACACCTTTTTGTCGACTAATACTAACCCGAAAAATTTTGTAACTTCAGGGGCGTTCAGATTAAAAGAATATGTTCCTGCTCAGCGTGTTGTTTATGAACGCAATCCGAATTATTATTTTATCAATAAAAACAATGAAAAATTACCTTATTTAAACAGGCTGGTCTATTTGATTGTCGGTGATTTGAATAATGAAGTTTTAAAATTTGAAGCAAAAGAACTTGATATAATTAATTTGCAAGGTGCTAAAGTTGCAAGGTATAAAGCTATGGAACCGCATTCTGATTTTGTCATTTACAATTTGGGACCAAATACCGGAACAATGTATTTGACAATGAATCTTAATAACAGAAAAAACAATGACGGCAAATATTATGTTAACCCGATAAAGCAGGCTTGGTTTAATGATATTAATTTCAGAAAAGCTGTTGATTATTCTATTGACAGGACAAATATTGTTTTAAATATTGCAAATGGTATCGGAGAACCTCTTTTTACCGCAGAAAGTCTTAATTCAATATTCTTAAATAAAGATTTGAAACCTTATGAAAGAGATTTGAATAAGTCACGTGCATTTTTAAAGCA
>CALVCA010000030.1 GCA_944325895.1 Candidatus Gastranaerophilales bacterium | reverse complement strand
ACTCAACACAATAGATATTGTGTTGAAATATAAAATTCAGTAAAAGGTTTGAGAATGGGATTAATCAACTTTTTCAAAGATTTAAAAGAACTTTTGTTCATTAATACACGGGTATGTATTACGGATGGCATTAATGATATAGGTGATGAGTTAAGGAAAAAAGAGTTTTCAAAAGACAAATTGAAAATAGTCATGATTTCAGAATACTCTCAATTTTTGGATAATAGTACTCCAATTTTTGCCGTCAATAAGTGTAATAAAGAAGGTATGGATATTCAGCTTGATTTGTACGGCAAGGGCAGAGGTTTGAAAAATATTGTTGAATGTATAAATAGTCAAAATTGTTTGAATATTCATTATAAAGGTGAAATTAAAGATACAAAAGAAATTTTAAAAGATTACGACATATTTCTTACGGCAAGTTATTCCCCGGATATTCAATTTAAAACGATTGAGGCATTAAGATGCGGCTTGCCTGTAATTTTAACGGATGTAAAAGGAAACGGTGCTTCTGAATTTATAAAAGGAAACGGTTATTTAATTCCGGAGAATAACATTGAGTTATTAAAAGATATTTTAAAAGGATTATATGAAGATAAATCACAATTAGCTGTTATGGGACAAAACAGCAGAAAACTTTATGAAGAAAAATATCGGATACCGGAGAAAATATATGCAAACTAAAATTTTGTATATTTTAACCAAACCCGATCTAGGCGGTGTTTCTAAATATTTGTTGGAGTTAATAAATTGTTTTCCTGAAAATTTTGAACCATATTTTATTATGTCTTGTCCGGGATATTTTTCTGAAGAACTGGAAAAACTTGGTTATAAAAAAAATATTTTTTTTGTGCCTATGACGAACAGTATAATTAATTTACCTTTGCATATTAAATCAAATATTGAAACTTTTAATATAATTCGTAAAATTAAACCGGATTTGATTCATTGTAATTCAACAACAGGCGGAATTGTTGGTCGTATTTGCGGGACTTTAACTTTTAAGCCGGTAATATTTACTGCTCACGGTTGGGCTTTTACTGACGGTATTTCAAAATCAAAACAAATATTTTATAAATGCCTTGAAACATTGTTAGCATTTTTTACTAAAAAAGTTATTTGTGTATCTGATTATGACAATAAATTGGCACAAAACATAATGCCGAAAAATAAACTAATTACAATTCATAACGGCATAGCAGATGTTGAAGTAATTTATAAAAAAGAAAATTTTTCGGATGACAAGTTACGAATGATTATGATTTCAAGATTTTGTCCGCAAAAAGATCCTTACACATTAATAAATGCCGTAGGTGAACTTGGAAATTCAAATATAGAACTTGATTTGTATGGATACGGTGAAGAATTATCCGCAGTTTTGGATACTATTCAAAAATATAGCGGGCAAAATATTCAATACAAAGGTGAAATTTTTAATGTAACATCTGTATTAAAGAATTATGATGTGTATTGCCTTATTTCCAATTGGGAAGGTTTGCCTATTGGTATAATCGAAGCCTTGAGAGCAGGACTGCCCGTTATTGTATCTGATGTCGGCGGTTGCTCGGAAGAAGTTGTGGATGGAGAAAACGGTTTTCTTATACCACGAAAAGATAAAGAAAAATTAAAAGAAAAAATAAAATTTTTGTATGTGAATAAGCCTTTGCTGGCAGAATTTTCTAAAAAATCCTGCCGGTTGTATGAAAGTGAATTTACAGCTGATAAAATGTGTCAAAAAACTTTCAAGTTATATGAGGAAATATTGAATAAGTAATGTTTAGTGCAGTAGTGAACAGAAAAAATATATTATTTATAATTTTTTATATCGCACTTTTTACTTTGGTTTGTGCAACAGGTTTTTATGAACTCGGCTCGCCGGAATTGGTATTATTGCCTTTTGGTATAGCTTTTATAATAGCTCATATAATTTTTATAATCTTAAATTTGTGCTTTAAAGATAAATTTATAAGTAAAATTTATTTATTATCAGTTTTTGTACATTTTATATTTTTATTATTTTGGCATTTGTTTAAATATTATATGTTAGGTTATCATTTGCCTACAGAAAATATTTTTATGCCTTTTACAATTGATAACGATGGTACTTTATACCATCAAGGCGGAGTTTATATTGCTAATAATTTTTCATTAACTGCGTTTAAAGAACATTTGACAGGCGGACCATTCCCTAAAATTGTAGGGGTTTTGTATTATATATTCGGGGTAAACCCTGTAAATCCGTGTCTGTTAAATTCTTTAATTGCAGGTTTTACTGCTATATTTATTTATTGTATCGGTAAAATGACGTTAATTGATATTCAAATAGCAAAAATATATAGTGTATTATCAATTATAACTTTTTCACATATTATGAACACAACAGTTATGATGAGGGATGGTTATATCACACTGTTTATGTTTTCGTCAATATTTTTGTCATTTTGGTTTTATAAAACTAAAAAAATATATACTTTAGTTTTAACTTTATTGAGTTTATATTTGTTGTTTTTATTCAGACCTTATGCAGGTATTATATTGTTTCTTGCAATTGTGACGGCATTTTTGATTTTAAGTTTACAAATAAAACGGATAAATAATATTTTAAAAGTAAATAGACTGTCATTTGTATTGATTTTATTGTCACCTGTAATATTCGCAGGAATTGTATTTGTGTTAATTAAATTTTCAGCATTATTCAGTGTGGTTTCAGTTGAGGATTTGATTGATATAAGGGAAGCGTCTTATGCATATGGTGCAGCGGAAGTTGCTATAGATTTTGGGGCTTTGTATAGTAAATTTTTCTTACTGCCATTTATTGTTGGTTATATTTATTTGTTTTTGGCTCCGTTCCCGTGGGAATGGATATACCCGAGAAGATTAATTTATGTGCCTGATGTGTTAGTGCTGTATATGTTTTTGCCATCATTTTTTAAAAATATCAGAAAAATATTTTTTGATAGAAATTATTTTCCGATAGTGTGTTTTTTCGCAATAGTTTTTATGTTTAGTATTTACTGTATAACATTAGGTAATACAGGAGCAATACACAGACTCAGAGGTCCTTTTATTCCGATGATTTATCTTATTGCAATGACGCATCCGGACAAATTTTTAAGTAGAATTTTGAATTTTGTAAAAAGATGTAATGTGGTTTAAAAAGGAGAAAATTTTGAGAATATTAATTGAAAATGAAGTATTTAAACATCAAGGCGGTAGTGAAACTATTGCAATACATACCTTTGAAACTTTGAAAAAAAGAGGTCATGAAGTATTCTTTTTTGCTACTAAGACGGATAATTATTATATAAAAGATTATGAATATTCTAAATATTTTCCTGAAAATGTATATAGTTTTAAAAATTATATAAAAAATCCGTTGGCATATTATTGGAATTTTGAGGCTGTTAAATTATTTAAAAAAATGTTGATTGAAGTAAAACCTGACATTGTACATTTTAATTTATTAATTTCTCCTTCAATAGTTAAGGCTTGTTATGATATGTCAATTATAAATTTATTTTTATATTTTTTGATATCTATAATCATAGGTCTTATTCAATACATACAAATTAATTATTTTAAGGTTAGAACTATTAGGAAATAAAGGATGAATAAAAAAATATTATATTCTTTTGACATATTTGATACATTAATAACAAGAAATTGTATAAATCCTTCAGGTATATTTTTATTGATGGAGCATATTTTAAAGACACAAAGTATATATTCCAATTTGCCATATATATTAAAAGAAAATTTTGGAGTTATACGTAAGGAAATAGAAATTTATACAAAAGAGAATGAGCGAATTTTGAACAACAAAAATGAGGTCAATTTTGATGATATTTATAGAGTTATGCAGAATAATTATTGTTTAGATGATGAACAAATAAACTTGTTAAAAAAATTAGAAATTGAGACAGAACAAAAGAACTTGGTAGGAATTTTATTTAATATTGATAAAGTAAAGAAGCATATTCAAAATGATGAAATGTGTGTACTTATTTCGGATATGTATTATTCAGAAGATATATTAAGACATTTTTTAGTTAATATTGATACAGATTTTAAGAATATAAAAATTTATACATCTAGTGATTATAATAAAACCAAAAGAGGTGGTTTATACAAATTAATCAGATATGATTTCCCTGATATAAAAAAATGGATACATACTGGTGATAATTTTGTTGCAGATGTTTGTGCTGCAACAAAAAATAATATAACTCCTGTTTATTATAAAAATAAAACATTATTAAAGCATGAAAAATATATCTTAGAAAAAGCAAAAGATAATTATAAATTTGAGTTAATTATCGGTTGCTCAAAAAATCTCAGAATGCTCAATAGTAATACAAAATATCAATTTGGTTGCTCGTTTGCTGGACCTTTATTATATAATTATACGAAATGGGTATTACAGCAATGTTTGTCGATTGGCATTAAAAATATTTATTTTGTATCACGTGACGGGTTTATCCTTAAAAAATTAGCAGATATTCTTATATCAGAAAATAATTTAGATATTAAATCAAAATATTTTTATAGTTCTAGAATTGCGACGAGGATAATAACTCACAATAATTATGAAAATTTTGTTTCGTTTATTTTTAACGAACGTTGCACATCAAATAATGTAAATAGTATTTTGAATTATTTAAATATTACGGCTGAAGAGTTAAATAGTTATATTCCAAAAGAATCAATTAAACAAATAAATGTATTAAATCAAGAATTGTTAAGAAATAAGCAGTTGCGTACATTAATAATCAAAAAAAATAAAGTAAAAATAGATTTATTTAAAGAATATTTAGAACAGGAAATTCCAAAAGATTATGATAAAGTTGCTTTTGTTGATGTAAATGGTTCCGGAAGAACTCAAGACATTACTGCAGAAATTTTAAATATGCTTTTCCCCTGCAAAGTCTATAATTTTTATATTAATTTAATCCCTACAGTCCAGCAAAAAGCATGTTCAATAAAGTGTGCCTATAATCCGTCTTCTAATTTTCAAGATGGTTGGATTGAAATTTTATGTCGTTGTCTTGAAGGTCAAACTCTTGGATATAAAAAGCAAAAAGATAAAATCGTACCTGTAAAAGAATTTGAATGTAACAAACATATGATAAAATGGGGATTTGAAGATTATTTACAAGGTATTTTAGATTACACTTATTCTATGAATAATATTGAAAATGAAAATAAGGTTGATGTAAATTCAATTAATTTATATTTTTATATGTTTGAATTTATAAAGCATAGGATGGATAAAAATACTGCAGATATGTTAGGATCCGTTCCATTTGTAGATTATGGCTCAGAAAAATTTGTAAAAGAATGTGCTCCTAAATTAAATTTATTAAGTATTTTCCGTCCTAAACATATGGATTATATTTCTATCGCACGTTGTTCTTTTATTACAAAGCCTTTTTGGAGAATTATAAAATTTATAACTTCACCTGAAACTTATGGATATATTTCAAAAGATAAAAAGCGTGCTTATTTGAAAATTTTTAAATTTAAAATAGATATTGCACATTTTATTTGGAGTAGTAAACGATGAAAATTTTATACATAAATGAATTTTTTACCGAAGTAAAAAAGACCGGTGCTAATGTAGTCGCATA
Organism: Candidatus Gastranaerophilales bacterium; assembly: GCA_944325895.1. Classification (GTDB taxonomy): domain Bacteria; phylum Cyanobacteriota; class Vampirovibrionia; order Gastranaerophilales; family Gastranaerophilaceae; genus SIG32. The sequence goes on along the minus strand of CALVCA010000030.1, from coordinate 6,813 downwards.
TTTTACATATAACATTATGAAAAAATACGAAAATGAAGTGTACTTTTTTGCAAATTCAATGCAACCTTTTTTAGTGGAGCAAAAAATTAATAAATATTTTCCATTTGCGTATGGTTATAATTCATTGGGGTATAGAATAAATTCTTTATATAATTATAAGTCGCAGTATAATCTTGAAAGAGTTTTAGATATCATCAAACCGGATATTGTTCATATTCATGCAATAGAAGAACTTAGTTATTCTATACTTAAATCTATATATAAAAGAAAAATTCCTTTTGTTATTACAGTTCATGATGCAAGTTTCGCTTGTCCTGTAATGGGAACTAAACAGCAATTTTGTACGTTGTGTTCAAATTCAATAATGAATTGTGTTAAAAATAAATGTTCAAGGAATAATTATTTTTGTAGTTTATATATGGCTGTTCGTTTCATGATAAATAAATATTTATTAAAAAAGTATAAACCCTCAAAATTAATTCTACCGAGTCAAGCATTGGCTGATTATATACGAATAACTAAATTTGATAATAATGTTCCGATTGTTGTTTTGCCAAATGTTCTAGATGAGGCATTTAACGATATTAAACCTTCATATACAAATAAAAAATATTTTTTATTTGTTGGTAGTTTGCTTGATGAGAAAGGTGTAAATATTTTATTGAATGCGATAAAATGTCTTCCAAGTGAGATTGACTTTCATATAGTAGGAAGCGGAAAAGATGAGAAAAAATATAAAGAGTTTGTGTCAAAAAATAAATTTGTAAATGTAAAATTTTTGGGGAAAATGAATAGAGAAGAACTTATTGAAGAATATCAAAATTGTATCGCAACAGTGGTTCCTTCAAATTGGTTTGAAGCTTTTGGTATGGTTAATATAGAAGCATTTATCAACGGGAAACCCGTTATAGCTTCAAATATAGGAGGTATACCTGAAATTGTAGAGAACAATATAAATGGATTATTGTTTGAACCCGGGAATGTTGAACAACTGAGGGAATGTATTTTAAGATACTGGAATAATCCTCAATTAGTTATAGACCATGGTATAAATGCTTATCAAACAGCAACTAAAAATTATACGGAAAGTGTATATTATAAAAAATTAATGCATGTTTACAATGAAGTTATAAATACATATAAAAGCAATGGATCATAATCTTATCAAGAGTTGATTATTCGTATAAAAAAAGCAGCTTTCGCTGCTTTTTTGAAGTTGGTTGTTATTTACCGAACAGAACTGTTCTTGCGGCATCACTTGCGGGTTCTACTGTCTGTTCGTAAAATATGACAGGGTAAATGTCTTTAATATTAGCCGCTTGGACTTCGCAGGTTGCTGCTGTGTCATCGTCGCATTTTACGATAGTATTGGGGTTGGTTGCTCCGTTTACATCTATAAAACCTATACAATCCATATTCCCTTTTGTACAATTTTGTGCGTTTTTGTTGAAACCGAAATATGTTCCGTCAGCCAGTGCAAATACATAATACGTATCAGTTGTCGGGGCAAAAGTTATATTGCCTGTAACATCTGCTGATGTTTCTCCTGGTTGAATATTTGCTGATGCACAAAGGGCTTCGGCTGTACCGTCAGTAGCATCTGTTGCATCTTCTTTATCTTGTGCCGTACAGGAAACTGTTACTTTTAAAGTTGCTGTCGGTAATGCCCCGCTATTTTTTTGAACTTCCGTAAAGTAATTTGATGTTACATCTGTTGCGGATTGTAATCTGTCTTGCAGCATTGCTCCTAATGTACCTGCTTTGTGATTTCCGCTGGCTAATTGAGAACCGTCTTTTAAAGTCGAAAAATCTGTGTCTTCTAATGCCACGTTCATTAAAACTGCCTGATTCATTGTTGAAAGTGCTTTTTTGTACGCAGTTTTAAACTGTGCTCCGTTTGTGTTTGAAATCAATGTAGGTATAGTCATTGCTGCAACTACACCGATAATACCCAAGGTTATCAATACCTCGGCGAGAGTAAATGCATTTTTCATATGAATCACCTTTCTTTTTCTTGTATAAATTTCTTATACCCGGTGACTAATACTTTTTAACTATTTGTAAAGAAAAATTAATTCTAAAGAATTAGTTTTGTATAATACTTTTTAATTATTAGAACGTTTTTCTTCTTGTTTTATAAATTCACAAAGTCCCTCAAGCCGCTTGTCTTCCATTGCATCAATGACTTCTTGAATATCTTTAATTTTGTTCAGAGCAAATCCTATTTCAGCAATTAAGACACAATCATTGCAAAGCCTGTAGCCGGTATATTCAACAGAGCCTGCAAGAGGTTTTTCCTGACCGCAACAGTCACATTCAAAGGTTTCTTTTGCTAAATCAGGGTCTTCTTCCAAATCATCAATAACCATTTGAGCAACTACTTCTTGCATTTCTTTTACGATTTCTTCTTCTGATTTCATTATTTCACCAAATCTTTCATTTCTTTAACAGCCTGAGGTAATCCTGTAAATATAGCACGTGAAATTATACTGTGACCTATATTGAGTTCGTATAACCCCGGAATTTCGTGCATTCTTTTTACGTTATCATAATTTAATCCGTGTCCGGCATTTACTTTTAATCCTAATGATTGTGCCAGTGCAGCGGAATTTTTCAGTTTTAAGAATTCTTTTTCTTCTTCATTTGTACCGAATTTTTCAGAGTATTGCCCGGTGTGCATTTCAATAAATTGAGCACCGGTTTTTGCGGAAGCTTTTACCTGTTCTTCAGTCGGATCAATAAAAAGACTGACCAAAATACCTGATTCTTTCAGCGGTTTTATAAAATTTGTTATTTTATCAAGCTGTCTGTGGACATCTAATCCGCCTTCTGTTGTAATTTCTTGACGTTTTTCGGGAACCAGGCAAACTGAATGCGGTTTTATTTCTAATGCAATTTTTTGCATTTCATCTGTGACTGCCATTTCCAAATTTAAATTTGTTTTTAAAGTATGTATTAAAGTTCTGACGTCAAAGTCTTTAATATGGCGTCTGTCTTCTCTTAAATGTGTTGTAATTGACGTTGCTCCGTTTTGTTCACAAACCTCAGCTGCTTTTATTATGTCGGGTTCAACTCCGCCTCGAGCGTTTCTTAGTGTAGCAACGTGATCTATATTTACTCCGAGTAACATTTTTATTCTCCTTATTTATATTATAAACCAAATATTCAGTATTTGCTTATTTTTAAAAGGGCGGTATATGATGGTAAAATAGTTATTTTTTCATCCGTTTTAACAGAGCGTGTAACAAAATTAATAGCTTTTTTAACATCAGGCTCAATAATGATTTTTTCTTGCGGAATTCCGGCATATTTTAGACGTAAAGCCATGTCGTATGCACGTTTTCCTGATGTTACTATTAATTTTTGAGCATTTTTCAATTGTTCAAAATCGCTGTCCCAAAGCCATGATATATCTCTTCCGTCAGCGTAGTCGTCATTAATCGCTATAATTATGTTAGAATTCAAATCTACGGTTTTTAGAACTTCGCTTGCACCTGCAGGATTTTTTATCAGTTGTATAAGAGTTTTATGCCCGTCAATTGTCCTTGTTTCGGTTCTTCCGAAAACAGAGTGATAAGAGTTTAAAGCATTTTGAATTTCTTGCTGATTAAACCCGTTTTCAAAGGCTGTTGAAATAGCTGCAAGGGCATTATATGCATTGTATAAGCCTACAAGATTTATTTTAAAATTAAAAGTTATACCATGGTGGGTAATATTCAACTCTGAATGATCATTGAAAATTTTTGCATCAGCTTTATAGTGGCATTCAGGGCGTTTAAATCCGCATTTTGGGCAAAAATAGTGACCCTGTTGTGCATAAAATCTTTTTGTGTATTCTAAAGGCTCAGAACACGGACAGTTAAATACCTCTGAAGGTGAATTTGAAATAGCATCATATTCTACATTTTCAAAACCGTAGTATACAGCATTATTGTTGTCAAAAGAGGCAACAATGGGGTCATCAGCATTCAGTATAAGTTTTAATTCAGGATTTTTATTAATGGCTTCTTTAATGATTTTAGCCGTGAAATCAAGTTCCCCGTAACGGTCTAATTGATCTCTGAAGAGGTTCGTTACGACTAAAAAATCACCTTTGACGTAGTTGTATACTTTTGTCAAAAATGCTTCATCAGTTTCTATTACTGCATAGTCAAAGTATTTAAAAGGATTAATATTAAGAGCAAATGTATTTGCTATGCCTGTCAGCATATTAGCACCTTTGAGGTTATGTATTACGTTTTGATGTGAATTTTTTAAAATATGTGCCAAAAGTCCCGATGTTGTAGTTTTGCCGTTTGTGCCAGTTATATTAATGAATTTTTTTTGAACGTATTTTTTAGAAAATTTTAAAAATTCGGGACAAATTTTTAGAGCTATATAACCCGGATAAGATGTAGCCGGTCTTTTCAGGAGTCTTAATCCTAAAAACGCAATTTTTGAAGCATATAATGCAATGTAAAATTTTATCATAAATAGTCCTGTAAGTGTATTTTAATTTAAACGAAATTATTTTATACTTCAAATATAATACAAAAGTAAGAATTAGAGAAATGTATTTTTTTATTGCAATAATTTTAATAGCAGAGTTGATTATAGCAATTAATTTGATTTGTTTGATAATTAAATTAGACAAAAGGGTGCTGGCATTTTCTGAAAATTTGACTGTAAATCATGAAAAAATAAAAGACGGCTTAAAGATTTTTAAAACAGGTGTAGAAAAGCTTGTCAGCGGAGTGCATTCTCTGTGTACTTATGCAAGGGTTAAAAAGCAGCAGTATACGATATCAATAGTCAGGACAATACTGCTTTATGCATTGTTGTTTGTTTTAAAAGGCAAAAGTAAAAAATGCGTATCAGCACTACAATTGGCAGCAATATTGAAAGATTGCTGTGAGTCTTGTAATTAATAAGAAAATATGATATGATAACAAAAAGAAAGGTAATCGAGATGAGCAAAAACAAATCATTTATGTTTGGAATGGGGCTTATCGCAGGTATGATAGGCGGGGTAATTGCGGGAGTTCTTTATGCACCAAAACCCGGTGAAGAGTCACGTCGAGAGTTAAAGGCTGCTGCTTGTAAGTTGTACGAAGAAAATTCTCCTGCAATCAGTGAGGCTAAAAAGCAGGCTCTTGAGTCTATTGATTTGATGCGTTACAAGCTTGAAAGACAACTGCGGAAGTTCAATAATATGATTAAAAACAGAAAACTCAGGAAAGCCAAAGAACTGGAAGACGGTGAAAACGAGTTTACATATTAAATAAGGAAAGCAAATTATGGATTTTTCACAAGTAGCATTAAACCAGGGATTGACTTTTTTAGCGTGGGTGACAAGTATTGTTTTAATAGTTGTTGCTGGATTTTTGATAAAACTTTTGATTGATTTGTCCAAATTATCAAAAAATTTGAATGCAACATCTATTATGATTAATACTGAACTTAAGCCTACATTGAATGAGTTAAACGAAACTTTACACACAATAAACGAGCTGGTAAAAAGCACAGATAAAGGTGTCGATAATGTAAAAGTTGTTATTGAAAAAGTTTTAGGCAAGACAAAACTTGTTTCGGAAACAATTATCGGCGGATTTTTGAAAGGTTTTGTTGCGATGCTCGGGTTGTTTTCAAAAAAATAGCCGGTTTTGGCGATTAAAAAATTTTATAATACCATAAAATAAAAGAAAAGGAGTAAAAATATATGTCAGTAACAAGATTTTTAGCAGGTTTTATAGTAGGCGGTGCAATAGGTGCCATAACAGGTATATTATTAGCCCCTAAATCAGGTGAAGAAACTCGTGCAATGCTTGCTGATTCTGCTAAAGAAGCAATGGAAAAAGCAAACGAAACAGTAAAAGAAATCCAATCCAAAGCGGATGATGTTGTTTCTGATTTGCAGAAAAAAGGCGATGAAATTAAAGAAAAACTTCAAGGTTTGATTAATCAGCAAAAACAAGAAGCTGAAGCTTAAGAAAAAACGGGAACGATATGTTCCCGTTTATCGTAAAAAATCATCCCAATAATTTTTTGTAGGGTCATCAGGGTTTATGTTTTTCCAGGCATAATAACCGCATCCGAATCCTAAATATCTTGTACCGTGTGCAGGTTGTATAAATGAACATCTGTTTGTACTGCCGTTGTCTTTTTGCGGTGTGATTGTTCCGTCTTGATTTACCTGAAATCTGAATAAATCGTATCCTAATTTATTTGGACCTTGTTTATAACCATTTGTATCAACGTAGTATGTATCCCATTCAAATTGTAATCCTCCGGCCCAAATGAGCATCCCGTCATTAGCTATTATTGTCTTTTTTGTATATGCATCAGCAGCTATATGAGCATTATCAGAGCCGTCTAATGTATGGTAATTTTTTTCAGGTTTCTCAGCATCTGATTTTTTACCCCTGAACAAATTATATATTTGTCGTTGCATACAGTTGCTCCGTTTAGGTATGAAGCGAATGTATCAAGTTGTTTTATGCGGGCTTCTTCAGAACCTATTACTGTTAAAAAATCGTTATACTGGTAAATCCCGTCAGCCATCATTCTTGTGTTAACTTCATTTAAAACGGCATATGCTTTTTGAAATTTAGTATGAAGAATTTTCTTTTGATAGTTGTTTACCAGTGTCGGAATAGTCATTGCAGCTACAATCCCAATAATCCCGAGGGTGATAAGAACCTCTGCCAAAGTGAAGGCGACACGACGATTGTTGTCAAAAGTATTTACAGCACTGTCATCCTGAACTTGTTTCAGGATCTTACAACTGTTAAATGCTATGCAAAACTTAATGTGACTACGTGCGTAGCACTGAGA
>CALVCA010000029.1 GCA_944325895.1 Candidatus Gastranaerophilales bacterium | reverse complement strand
AATATTCATCTTTTAATGATTTTACTAACTTTGTTTTTATCATTTTTACACTTAATTTTTGATATTTAATATTATTACCATTCATATGTTCGGCTTTTCTTTGTTCGTATATTACCAATATTGTATGTCAGTTGCGGACGCATTATACAACTGCCATTATATAGAGCTCTTTTATTGTCAAGGTTCTGTATGCGTTACTTGTGGGATAAACCAATCAAAGAAATAAAAAATACAAACAAAGCACAAACAGTTGACGACGAAAAGCGAGAAGAACTTGAAAAACTTGTAAAAGATCTGCTTTATATTCGTTGTACAGGTGAAAAAGAATACAAATAATTTCCAATATTTCATTTGCTTTTTTAGCTATTTTAGAATTTTCGTGATGTTTTAATCTCTGCAGTGCTGCTGTTATGATTTTATGAGCAGACTTATCAATTTTTTATATCTCTTATTTTGACCAATGCATTAAGAATTTCTATGTACTAACGGATTTATATTCTGTTTTTGGATTTCATATAAAAGTATTGATTAATAATACCTGTCTTGGAGCTAAAAAATAATATTGTTCAAACAGCAAAATGTATATTTTATATTATTGCAAAAACTATTTGTATTTTTGTAAAACAAATAAATCTTTATTGACAAAAAAATGTATGTTTAGACTTAAAATTTATATAGCAACATATTGGAGCAGTATATGCCTATAAGTTTTCAGGATTTAAAGCAACAACCTATTGTAACATCTTCTACTAAGAAAAATACCGTACAAACAAATACTAACCGTTCAGTGACAACACCAAAAGCTGAGAAAAACCGTGATTCTCATAAATTATTGTTAGCATTAGGCGGTTTGGCTGTGCTTGGTTCAGGAGCATTGCTTGTTTATAATTCTCTAAAAAGAGGAAAGATTGCTCCGGCAAATAACTATTCACTTGAAAGAATAGATAAATTTATAAAAAGACTGCCTGAAGAATTAAAAATGAGCTGGCAAAACAGAATTAAAAAACTTCCTCTTGATAAATCAGAATTTATAAAAGCTCTGGTTAATAAAAAGCAGGATATTCTACCTTTGGAATATCTTTTTAAGTTAAAAGAATTAAGGTTGAACAATGTACCTGATTTGCCGCCGCTTATAAATTTAGAAAATATACCGCCTGAAAAAGCTAAAGACATTACACAAATATTGTCCGGTAAATATAAAACAGCATATTCCTCTACAAAATACACTAACGGGTTTATGGATGAATTTTTGGGAACATTAACAAAAATTTCCCAAAGTGCAAAAGAAAATTACAAAAATAATAAGCAATATACCTTCTTGAATATTGAAAATATCGATACTTTATTAAGCGATTTGGGCAAACCCAATAATGAAGAATATTTGAACAAATTCAGAGAACTTATTGCGTCTAATGCCGACAATCGCTTGATTTATGTTACTAATGGCAAAAATAAAGAACTTGAATCTTTACAACATATGAAATTGGCTTTTACCGATGAAATTAAAACAATTGATTTAGCCGGTGATTTGGCTGATTTTAGCAGTCTTCAATCTGATATTGAAAGTATAAAGCACGATAAAATAATGGAATCCTTATCTGACTATTTAGATAATGGCATAGTTTCAACATTGAGCCATTTTGCCTGGAAAATAGACAAATCCGATATATTATTTTTCGATAATGCCACATCAAAAACTGCAAATCAATTTTTGGAGAAATTGCAAACAATTGTTCATGACAAATTTGTTGCTATAGATGTAAACAAAGAAGGCTTTGCAAAATTAAATGAAAACATTCTGGCTGAGCTGCCTAAGGCAAAAGACTTATATAACAGAGAAAACAAATATACATATTTTTATTTGGATGGTTTAGAAGATTTAGTTTCAAAAACAGAAAAAGATTCTGAAGATTTTATTAAATTTAAAGAAATTATAAAAAACAGTATAGAAGGTTCTAATCTAAGGTTGATAATAAAAAATGAAAAACAAAACGAGGTGTTGAACAGCCTGAAGAACAAGGGAATTCTAAGTATCAAATTTTTAAAAAATCCCGAGTTCTCTAAACTATACACAGAAACCCGAGCAAAAATAGACCAGTGTGATTTTAGTTATATAGATAAAAATCAATTTATTCATGAATATGTAAATTCATTTGTAACTGAAAAAGCCGGTTTAAAAGCTTTTGGCCCGGATGGCAATGGTATATTGTTATATGGTCCTGCAGAAAAAACAAGAATTATAGCTGATTCCATAAGAAAATCTCTCGATGTAAATTACAAAGAATATGATTTCCTTGAAAATGGAAATACGGATATGCTGAAAGCTGTGTTTGACTTAAAGAAGATTCTCAAAGCTTCAGAGCTTGAATATCAAAAAACAGGGAAAAGAACAATTGTTGAGGTTCACAATTTGGATAAGCTTTTAACAAGTAAAACAAAAAAAGATTTAATAACAATTGCTCATTTTAAAAGTTTTGCAGAACTTGCTTCTGAAAAATTCCATACAACAATTTTGATGCGTACAGATAAACCGCTTGATGATTTTGAAAGTGCATCTATATCTTGTGGGCGATTCCCTGTTAAATTAAAAATAAAGGAGAAATAAAATGAAAATTAATCCAATCAGCAATTTTATTTGCTCAATTAAATATTCTTTTGACATAAATTTTTTATTACAACTGTTCATAAAAATCTCCTGTTTTAACTACTCGCGCAATAAGCTCAGTTTATGACATAGTTCTGTCAGATACGTTGATACTGCTATATCGTTTGCGAAGTACACAATTGTTTGTATGCACAGAATTTGCAGGACTTGTCGCTTTGCTTTTTATCAAAATTCATTGCATTAAGCTGCTCGCAGGCATAAGTCAATTTTTGTTGAATGTTTTTGTTGTCATCGTCTGTCAAAACCGTATAAAAATTTTTATCAGGTTCTTCAACGAATATTAATCCCGCCTGAGAAACTTTAAAATCGGGATTTTGCAATTCAAATGCAAGTTTATAGAATCGAAGCTGGTTCAGGTACCCCTCATAATCACCGCCGTCTTTTATTTGGCTTTGCGGCTTTGCGGAGCCGGTTTTGTAATCAAAGAGCGAATATGTACCGTCATTGTTTTTTTCTATCCGGTCAATTTTACCTTTAACCGGGATTTTTTCAACAACGCTGTCAAAGGTGTATTCCATTGCAAACAGATTTTCGACCGGTGTTTGTATTAGCTTCGGGTAAAATGTTTTTAGTCTTTCAATGCCTCTTTTTTCATATTGTTCACGTGCAGTTTTTGTTTCAAAAGTTTGGTGTTTCATATTTTTTGTAAAAATATCAAGCACCTCATCAAGTACGGGATATGCTCCGTTTTGTTTTGCAAGTTTTACGGTTTCTTCCAGCGTTAAGTGAATGGTTGTACCGTAGTTTGCAACATCCCAATTTTGCTCTTTAACTTCTATTTTTAAAATATGCTCATACAAAAATCTTTTGGGGCAAGCCAGATAACAGTTCAGCGCAGTCGGGCTGAATTTGAAATCTTTAATTACAGCTTTTATCTCATCATTAAAACGACTGTCATAATCCGGCTCCTGTTGTTTTATAGACATTACAAAAAGTTCCGTTAGTGTGTCTTCGTCTATTTCAAAATCCTGTTTGTCAATTTTGTCAAAATCAATTGATGAAATGTATGAACTAAGTGCTTGAGGTTTTTTATCCAATATTTTTGAAAAACTGAGCATAAGTCCGTGCTTTGCCCTTGTGATTCCGACAAACAGCAGTTTTAGTTCTTCTGCACGCCTTATTAGCACTTTATTTATATCATCGACAGGAATATCTGCCGGTAAAGTCAAATTGTTCTGTTCTTTGGATTTTTCCCAGTTTTTTTGTGTAAGTTCGGGCAGATACACATATTCAAACTCTCTGCCTTTTGAACCGTGATATGTCAAAAGCTGTACTGCATTCTTGTTTAATCCGTTGTCATCAATGCATATGGAAATATTATTGTTAAATGCGTTATCCAGATAAGAAATATATTCACCAAGGCTTGCTCCGCCTTTTATTTTCATAAGGCTGGAAGCTTCATCTGTCAATTTTTGTAACGCAAGAATATTTTCAAGTTTGTTTGCGGATTGATTATGAAAATATGCCAGAAGTCCCGTGTCATTTAAAACTTTTATTATTGTATTTTTCAGATTTTCGCAGGAAGCATAGGTCTTTAATTGGTTATAAGTATTTATAAAACGGTCAATTTTTGACTTATCTTTCCATTCAAGGTCTGTATTTTCTAAAATATTAGATATAAAATCTCTGTGGTTGAGTTTGTTTTGTACAATAAGACAGTTGTAATCCTGAATATCAATTTCAAAAGGTCCAAATCGCAGCAAAGAAAACAGCTTGTCAGAATAAAGTTCGTTATTATAAAGAGCCTTAAAATAAAAGTAAGCGACAAGTGAAGATTGTATTGCAAAAATACTTTTGCCCTGCGTAATCTGATACGGTATATTTTTTGCTTTCAGACACTGGGCATAAGGAACTAAATCGGTATTTTTTCTGCAAATTACTGCAATTTCAGACAGCAGTTTTTCACCTTTTTCATTGGTCGGACAATTTTCTGACTTAATAAGGTTTTCAATATCATCTGCAACAAAATGGTGTTCCTGCAAAAGCTCTTCGAAAGAACAAAGCCGAACATTTTTGTCTTTGGCAATAACTTTGTCATTTTTTGCAGTCAAAATTTTTGAAATTTCGTATTTTGAAAAAGCAGGATTTATCTCGAGTCTTGTTGAATCCTGTTCAATCATTTTATGGCTGAAATCAAGTATTGTCTGAGTTGAGCGGTTGTTTTCATTTAGTGTTATAACCTGTGTATCAGGGTAGCGTCTTAAAAAAGTTTCAATACTGTCAATATTTGCCCCCTGAAAACCGTATATTATCTGATCATCATCACCGACTACAAAAATATTTTTGCTCTCAGAACCGTCAATCAACGCAAAAACGATTTTATTCTGAGATGAGTTAGTATCTTGATATTCGTCCACAAGCACGTATTTGTACTTGTTTGCAACTGTCTTTTTAAAATCTTCATGGTTTTCAAAAGCTTCGAGCACAAAATTTATCATGTCGTTAAAATCTATGAGATTGTTTTCATACATTTTTCTTTCAAACAATTCATAAATTTCCCACAGCTCTTTTGCTTTGCCGATTTTGGTTTTCAGTGTATCTATATTTTTTTGCAAAGTTATTGTTGATTTACCTGCCAGTTCTTTTTCTTTTTGTTCAATTATCATTGCATCCAGCTTTGGCTGCCAGTCAGGATTTGCTGCAATACCATCAAAATACTGTTCTTTTGTAACTCTATTCTTCTTTATCAGGTTTATTCTGTCGGAAATTTCTTTGATAAAGTAATAAGAGTCCCCGAATTTTGTACGGTAAAACTCAGGATTTGTATCGTCAATTGCTTCTTTTACAAAAGCTCTTTTCCTTGTTTCATCGACAAGTTCCACATCGTGCATAAGCTCAAAACGCTCCGGATACTGCCTTATTATGTCATTGCAAAAGGAATGATACGTAAAAACCTGTACTCCGGAAGCACAAATACCGATTTCTTTAACCAGTCTCTGCTGCATTTCACCGGCTGCAGCATCGGAGAAGGTAAGGCAAAGAATTTTTTCTGGTGCACAGCCCGACTTTAGAATGTTTTCAATGCGTCTTATAATAGTAAAAGTCTTACCTGTGCCGGGGCCTGCAAGCACCATTATTTGTCCGTTTAAAGTATCTATGCATTTTTGTTGTTTTTCATTGGGTATGTATTTATTCATTCTAAACCTTATTCTCAATTATTAAAATTTTGAACTTTTCTGGTGATTTCATATCTGTCCACACACATTTATATGTTTTGTGCTTTAGCTGCTCGATTGTTTTATTTTTATTCACCTTAAAACTACACGGTTTACATTCTGGGGCCAATCGTAATTGTTCATTATTGGTACCTGAACGTCCGGATGATTTATAGATACACGTCTGATTTGTCATAGCTATGCAGAAGAATTTTTCACAATTTTTTCCACAGTTTTTAAATTGTTCTTGAAATTGTTTTTGAAATTCTTCCATTTTGCAAACATCTTTGTGAAAACCTAACAAAAAATTATTTTGTCCGCCTGCATTTTTTCTATCCTGTTTTAAATACTTATATTTTAATTCTATTGGATATAATTTCCCGTCAAGTTCTAAAATAATATCAATCCTGGAATTAGCAGTTAAAAATTTATCGTTATTTTCTATCTTTAAACCAACAACATAGGGTTTTGTTTCAAGATAGATTTGGGCGTTTTGTTCAATAAGTTTTTCTTTAAGTTTCCATGCCAAAGCAAACTGGAATTCAGCTTCAGATGAAAAAATTCTTTGTTTAATTTGTTTGTTCTTGTTTCTTTCATCTATAATTTCATTAATGCAGTCTGATAGGAAATTTTTATCCATCATTATTTCCCTTTCTGTTTAGCAATAACACCTTCAAGCATCTCAATATACTTGTTTTTTAACGATTTTGGAGAAATTATTTTTACGGAAGCTCCCCATCTAAAAAGATGCCAGAGTATTTCGTAATCACCTGAAGCTTTGAACTTTACCGTAACAGTGCCGTCTTCGTTTTGTTTTATTTTTTGTGTCGGGTGGAAATGATAGCTTAAAACCTCTGGTGCAGTTTCTTTTTCAAATTGCAGTTTAACCTCCTGTGCCTGCCCCTGATAAACCCCGAAAGATTTTTCGGAAAATTCTTTAAGGTTAAAATCCCCTTTGTCAAAAGTTTGGTCGGTGAGTTTTACATCTTTGAATTTATACAAAAGATAATTGTATGGATCCGGGCCTTTTTCTTCTTCTCTTGCAATCAAATATATTTTTTCACCGTATATTAACCCGTACGGGGAAAGAGTTTTGATCTTATTGTTGTAGGTTGCTGTAATTTTTTTGTTTGCTTTCATTGCTTCTCTAATTATAGAGAGAGTATTTATATCAATGTTATGGTTCGGTATCTGGCGCACTGCATAGCCTTCTGTTTGAAGTAAAATTTCAAGTACGTTTTCAATTTTATTCAGGCTTTTTCTGCTTAGTGCTTTTATCTTCGTAATTGTTGAATCAAGAAGATTTTCCTTATCCAAAAAACCTTTTTGCTGTTGAATTTCTTTTAATTTTTCGAGGTTTGCAAGCTCTTCCGGAGTAAAAGCAATGATTTCATTTAAGTATCCGCCCGTAAAACCCCAGTGTTTTACTCTGTCATTGGATTCGATTTCGTCAATTTGCGGAAAAATGTTTGTAATGCTTTCTCGCATACGCTCTGCAGTTCTTCTTGAAACATTAAACTCCTGTTGTATATCCTGAATTGTTACTCCGAGAGGTCTTGACTGCATAAGTACAAGAAGCTGTAAAATATCGCTGATTCTGGAGTATCTTGGTTTATCTTCCATATTCATAATTCCTATAATAAACACTTTGTGCGCCACAATCGGACGTGTTTATTATACGCTATTTTGTCATACTTAACAACTTCAGGGTCAAAATAATATGATGCCTGTAATAAGGGGCCTAATACATTATTATTTCTTTTAATGTTTGTACAAATTCTTTATCCATTAATTTAAAGATTTCTTTTAGTGTCATACCGTTTATTTCTTTTGGATTATCTATCGGAAATATTCTTTCTTTGCTTATAAAGTCAAGGATTGATAGTAAAACCTTTAATGTATTTTGACTGCGTGTTTCTCCTTCGAACTCAAAAGGAACTGAAACAACAACAGAAAAATTTTTGTTTTGTTCGTGCAGTATTTTGCAAAGTTCTAAGAAACTTCCGGAACTGCAGCCGCCGCCTGTGGCGCTCATAAGTATGATTTCTTTTTCAGGGGCAATGCACTCTAAGATTTTTAATTGATTTTGTTTAACCAGAGCTTTTCCGAGATCAAAATCCAAGCCGCAGCCCAAACCTTCTTCACTTAACAAGATATTTTTGTCGGCATTACTGTTTTTTATGTCTGCCTTATCAGCACTCAATTCGATACATAATATATCGGGATAAGCACTTTTTATTGTGTTTATAATATTTGTGCCGGAGTGTCCAAAACAAATAACTTGGTACATATTTATATTCATAGTTTTCCTTTCTCATTTATATACTACATTTTAAAAATACAACACAAATATGTCAGATAAGGACGCATATATCTGTAGACAGAATATAAACATAAAAGTATAATTAATTAGTTAATTTTATGCATAATAAAACGGGGTTTGTTGTAATGGCACAAGAAAATAAAGTACAAGAACTGTTAAAAGAAATCATAGGAGAAATAAACATCATTCATCTATCCGACACAAATAAAAACTGTAAGAATGGTTTTTTAATCTTTGGTCCAGAACAATATGATCCTGAAGTAAAAGGTTATCAGCTATCTGGTGGGAAGTGTCCCAAATACCGTTATTATGCCTATTTTGATTTGCGAAAAAGTCCCGAAGATGAGGAAAAATTAATTACTTTTATTCTCCTTAATCCGAGTATAACTAATGATAAAACCCTTGATGCAACAACACGGAATTGTATAAAAATAGCAGCAAAAAATACTTCATATAATGCAGTAGAAATTTTAAACCTCTATCCTTTAAGAAATTCAAAAGTGACAACAGAAACTCTGAAGGCTGAAAAAGATGCTAATACAAAAAATAAAAAATTTTTAACTAAAATTATAGAAAAGAAAAACAGAAACGCAATTGTAAAAGCCTGGGGATTTAGCGATAAAACAAAAGATTCACCGGCAAAAGATATTGATAAAATTTTAAAGAACAAAGTTAAAAATGGCGCTATAGTTTATAGGCTGGGTATTGATGAAAAAGCTTTAAATGAATTACAAGAAAAGATTCTTCACCCTGCAAATTCGACCTGGAGTCTTTTTGGCGGTGTAGAAAAAGCAGCTAAATTAGTGGAAATTAGATAGAATTTTATTGATGTGTTATGCATCAATATTTTTACTTATGCTCAAAATAAATTATTAATGCAAATACAATGTCCGTATTTGACGTATTTTGTGCTTAATATGGGTTTATAAACAACTCTCTAAGCAGAAAGGAATGACATATGCCGGAATTGGACTTGTATGAACAAAAAGTATTGTTGAAATATATGTATAATGCCCCCCGATCATTCAGTGAAATGTATGGCTCAATTAAGAACATAATTGAAAAAATATCGGATAAAGAATGCGATAAACTTATCGAGTTTACACGGGAAAAGCCGTGGAATACAGAAAATGCACGGGAACTAAAAGAAATTTTATCAAATTTAATAAAAAAATATTCGCATATTGAAAAATCTAACACACAAAAAATAATAGATGTAATTGCTCAGATTTTTGATATGGACGAAACAGAGAAAGAAATTTTTTCGATATTTACAAGAAATGAGCTGTTTTATGCATATTTAAATAATGACAGAAATATGAACAGGTATCTTTATAGACAAATACCTAATAAATCTACAGTAGTTATATCAAGAGCAAAAAAACGTCTTAGACGAAATTGTCTGGATATAGAGTATGATTTGCCGGAACACTTAGAAAGTTTATTTTTTAAAAACTTTGATGACATAAATCTTATGACAGTATCAGAATATTTGCTTGGGAATAAATGCCATACAAAATTTAAAGCATCTGATTTTAAACATTTAGAAAAAGAGTATGCTATGTGTGTAAAAATAATCAAGAATGCAATTAAAAACAGAACTAAAGGGGTAAATATACTGTTGTACGGAGTCCCCGGGGCGGGAAAAACCGAATTTGCAAAATCTATAGTCCAATCAGCAGGCAAATTGTTGTATGAAATTCCATATATTAATTATGATGATGAGGACATGACAACGTATCAAAGACTTGTCGCTTTAAAAACAAATTTGAATATTACCAGAAAAAACAAAGATATGGTTTTGTTATATGATGAGGCAGATAATATAACGAATTATAACTTTAAAGAAGAAAGCAATGCTCCCTCAAAAATTCTTGTAAATAATGTTACCGAAAATGTCTCAACTCCTGTTATATGGACGCTTAATAATATCAGAAATATTGATGATGCTTTTCTTCGCAGAATGACTTATGCTGTAAAATTTAATAAATTGAATGAAAATACACAAATTAAAATTTGGCAAAAAGAATTAAAACGAAATAATATAACAGTTCCGAGAAACAAAATTATTGAACTGAGTTCAAAATATGATGTTTCTTTGTCCGTAATTAAAAATGCGGTGGATACAACAAAACTAATAAAAGGTAATGCGGAAAATTTTGAATGTTTTATTGACAGTATATCCACAGCAATGAATTACGGTTATCATATAGAACGTGAAAACAAAAATAAATACAAAAATATTGATTTTATCTATAACGATAAATTAGTAAATTCAGATATTGACTTAAAATTTTTAACTGAAAAGCTAAAACAAACTAAAAAAATGACCTTTTCTATCTGTATGTATGGAGAACCGGGTACCGGTAAAAGCGAATATGCAAAGTATCTGGCTCACAGACTGGGGCTGAAAATTGTACAAAAAAAGGCTTCTGATATATTCGGCAAATTTGTCGGAGAAACAGAAGAAAATATAGCTCTGTCCTTTAAAGAAGCAAAAAACAAAAAAGCAATGCTCATTATTGATGAGGCAGACAGCTTTTTACAATCCAGAAAAAATGCTAAAAATAACTGGGAAGTGTCTTTTGTTAATGAAATGTTGACACAGATGGAAAATTTTGATTATCCGTTTGTTTGTACAACAAATCTTATGGATACTTTGGATGAGGCATCCTTGAGACGTTTTACGTTTAAAATAAAATTTGATTTTTTAACCTCTCAACAAATACGTATTGCTTTTGCACACTTTTTTAAACAAAAAATCAGTGAAAATGCCTGCAATATAAATGGTCTAACCGTTGGTGATTTTGTAACTGTAAAGAAAAAGCTTGAATTTTTGGGTATAAACAATAGCAATGATATATTAGACCTGCTAATTCAGGAAGTAAAATTCAAAAACACAGATAGTCTGAAAAATACTATCGGTTTTAATTAATTTATTTAAGCAAAAGGAAGGTCTGGTAATGAAATATTTAATACGAGCAAACAAAGTAGTGTTCAGCGGAAATATGCAAATGATAATGAAATATATATCGGATTTTTACAAATCCGAAGCAAAACAATGGACGGGTAAATCCGGAGAGTGGACAGACCTTGGAAAGTTCAAAACCTTTATTGAGTCTATGGGATATTCAATAAAAGACAAAATCCCGTCAAACTGCCGTTGTGAAGGTACGGCAGTAACAAATGCAGAATTTAGAAAAATCTGGGGCGAATGCCAATTTGATATAAAAGCTACAGCAGAAAGATTGCACATAGATGGAAGAACAGTTGCACAGATTGTCAGAAAAATGAAGTTGAGGAAATAAAATGTACGAAATAAAAGGTAAATATACATCGGCAAAAGTTTTTACACAATTCGAAGATACTGATGTGACAATCCAAACACTTGCTATATGCAATCATCCGATATTCAAGGACTGCAATATTCGGATTATGCCGGACTGTCATAAAGGCAAGGGCTGTACAATAGGATTCACCTCGACTATGCCGGAGGGAGGGGAAATTATCCCCAATATAATAGGCGTAGACCAGTCCTGCGGGATGTTAGCGGTAAAACTCAAAAAGGCTAAAACACTAAACGATTTTTCAAAACTGGATAAAATCATAAGACAAAATGTACCGTTTGGTCAAAACGGAAGAAAAGATATAAGCTGCTATGTGCCGGAAAATTTGATTGAAGAAGTCAAAATGGTATCGAAAAATTATTTAAAAGAGCAAGCTGATTTGGATTTACGCAAAATAGGCTCGCTTGGCGGGGGAAATCATTTTATTTCAATTGAAAAAGGCTTAACAGGAACATATTTGATTATCCACAGCGGCTCAAGAAATTTTGGCAAAAAACTTGCCATACATTTTCAACAACTTGCAATTGAACAAAACTGCTATGGTGTCGGAGAATTAAAGAACCTCTCATTTTTAACCGGTAAAAGCGCTGAAAAGTATTTATATTGTGCACAAGTTTGCAGGGAATATGCCCGTTACAACAGAATTGTTATGGCAAAAGAAATCTTAGACGCTATGAACTGGAAAGAGGAAGAACATTTTGAAACAATCCACAACTATATCGGCAAGGATAATGTTATAAGAAAAGGTGCCATATCATGCAATAAAGAGGAAAAAGTACTGATTCCTTTGAATATGGCAGACGGCTCGCTCATTTGTTCGGGCAAAGGTAATTCTGATTGGAATAATTCTGCACCTCACGGTGCGGGAAGGGTTTTATCAAGAACTCAGGCAAAAGAAAAATTGTCAATGAAAGACTATAAACAGCAAATGAAAAATATCTATTCAAACTGTATATCTATCGAAACACTTGATGAAGCACCAATGGCATACAAAAATTGCGGAGAAATTATAAAGTCAATTACGCCGACCGCAGTTATCATTGATAGACTAAAACCTGTGTATAACTTTAAAGCAGCGGAATAATTCAAAATACTTTAGCTGTCTGACCTTCGGTATCCGAATTTTTAGACCCGCAGGGGTCTTTTTTAATGCAAAGGGATGAGAACCACAAGACAAAGCCTTGTAAAGGGTATCTTATTAAGTAATTTGAGTATTTAAAATTGTCGGATAAGTAAATCCGACCTACAAATATCGTAAAGCCCAACATTTTATTTTGTAATCACTACAATATCGCCTCTTTTAACCTTTTTAGACAGTGCTCGTATAACATCATTATCCATGCGCATGCATCCAAGAGAGGCATACTTTCCTATAGAGTCGGGATTATTATTCCCGTGGATAAATTCTCCTGTTAGGCTTCTTTCTCCTGTTTTTGAATCTATTTTTTCAAGACATATTATTTTAGGGCCGTAATCATTGGGTCTGCGATATCGTCTTGTGCTTCTTGGTGCGG
>CALVCA010000028.1 GCA_944325895.1 Candidatus Gastranaerophilales bacterium | reverse complement strand
AATCAGGATATATATTTTGGTTTGGCAGGAAAACAAACCGCAATGATAGGTCAGGACGAAGAAGCAAGCGGAGAACCTGACAGCAGATTGTTGATTAATACAGCATCGCAAAATCAACGTCATTTATTACTAAAAGGCGGCGGTACAGAAACATCTTTATGGTTAAAAGGTAATAATTTCCTTTTAGGCGGTAAATTTGAAGATACATGGTCAGGAAATAATAATACAGTCTTAGGTTTTGGAGCATTGACAGCTTTGACAACAGGCAGTAATAATTCGGCTTTTGGCACTGACACATTGAAATCATTAACTGTAGGAAATAAAAATATAGCAATTGGCTATCAAGCATTACGTGCACTTATTCAAGGTGATGGGAATGTCGCATTAGGATATCATGCATTAGAGAAATTGAATAATGATAATGATTGGCAAAGTAATAATACAGCAATTGGGAATGAAGCATTGGCTAATTTACGTAGAGATAAAGATTATGATAGCGGAAGTGGTTACCCGTCAGATACCGGTAATACTGCTGTAGGTGCGTACTCTTTGACATTAATTCCTCAAAGTAGTTATAATACAGCGATAGGTGCAAATGCAATGGGTAATGCAGCAGGCTATTCGACAGATTTCAATACAGCAGTTGGATTTGAAGCATTAAACCATATAAAAAGTGCGAATAATACTGCCTTAGGATTTAGAGCGTTATCAGAAAGTACAAGCGGAGCGGGCAACGTAGGAATAGGTTCTGATGTATTGTTGAATAATAAGACAGGAACAGGCAATGTAGGTGTGGGGTATCAGGCACTACAAAATAATAAAGCAGGTTATAATTTAGGTATAGGCTATCAAGCATTATTAAATAATACAGATACAGGGAGTTTGACGGGTATAGGTACGTATGCATTAAGACATAATACATCCGGTTCAGGAAATACAGCTTTAGGATACCAAACATTAATAAAAAACACATCAGGCTCAGGTAATAATGCATTCGGTTATGGTGCTTTAGCTCAAAATTCAACGGGAAATTACAATACAGCGATAGGAAATAACGCTTTGGCAGGTGGTGATAGTTATACAACACCAGATGATGGTTCTGCCGGTAAAAATGTTGGTAATAATAATGTTGCTGTTGGATTTCATGCATTACAGTATAGTAATGGCAAAAATGATAACATTGCTATAGGGTACAATGCCTTAAAAGGAAGAAGTAATGATGACGGCAGTGTTATTCCGGTTAATGCCGGCTCAAATATAGCTATAGGCAGTAATGCATTAGCAAATATGAATAGCAGTTTTGGTATTACTGATACTCACAATATAGCAATAGGTAAAAATGCTTTGCATAATAATTCAAGCGGCTATGAAACCATTGCGATTGGAGATTTAAGCTTGAATACACCAAGTATGCCTCGATCTAGTACTGCTTTAGGATATGCCTCCTGCCAAAATGTGCCATCTACGGTAATGCGTGCTACATGTATTGGTGCATATTCAGGTCCTGCTGCAGGTTCAGAGTATACTAGTGCAAATGAAGAAGAAACTGTTTTTATTGGTAGTAATTACGATGGTTTAACCAGTAATGTATTTATTCCCGGGAATTTAATCATAGGCGGAACTTTATTGGTTAATGATACAATGTATATTGGAAAATCAGGTGAAGCAATGGTGCAGCTTAAGCTACCTGATAATGCCGGTCAGCATTTAGGAAATAAAAAATTGAGAAGAATAAATTATGGTGACGCTGCTGTAAAATATTATGGTGATGGAGAATATGATTCAGGTATCATTCCCAATAATGTACATTCTCCGAGTTTTTATTCAGACCGGCGGCTTAAAAACGTCAAGGGCGAGAATACAGCAGGATTGGAAGAAGTCAGAAAACTAAAAGTTTTTGACTATAACTTTAAAAAAGATGAAAATAAAACTCCGAGAGTGGGTGTAATGGCTCAGGATTTGGAAAAAATCTTCCCGAATGCTGTTACAAAAGACGAGGACGGATATTTGAGAATACGTATGGAAGATATGTTCTATGCCGTAGTTAATGCCGTAAAACAGCTCGATAAACTCGTTCAAGAAGTTGTTGAAGATGTAAAGGAACTGGTTATTAAAATCGGAGATTTTGAAACTCAGTTAAAGACATTAACTGATGAAAATAAAGAATTAAAAGAAAAGAATATTGAACTTGAAAAACGCATAGAGGCATTAGAGAAAAAGATTTAACATCCCCCCGGATGTTGCCTGAGCCGGAATTTCTCCGGTTCAGGTTCCTAGATTTATGTGTTGCTCCATTTAAAAAAATGTGTTAAAATTATACTATGCAATCAAAAGTTTCTGTTATAATTTTATCGGATAATTCGCAAACTCGTACGCTTTTAAAAATGTATTTTGATGAGCTTGATTATGTCAGCGTACTTGAGGATTTTTCTGATTATACTGATATTTACGATACGCTTTGTACTGATGATAAATCAATTCTTGTTGTTGACGTATCGGATGGACTTGAAGAAAAATTGAATTTTATCCTCAAGGTGTCTAACAATATTCGTAGTACAAGGGTTTTAGCACTGTCTGATAATCCTTCGGTTGATTTGATTGTTAAAGTTATGCGTGCGGGTGCAAAAGATTTTTTGCCGCTTCCGTTGATTAAATCCGAATTTTTAGATATTGTAGACAGGATTAATAAGTCTTTGTATTGTGTGCCTAAAAACGGCTCAAAGTGTAAAATTATTTCTGTTTTTTCCAATAAAGGCGGCATCGGAAAAACTTCTATTGCAACAAATTTGGCATTGGAATTGGCTCAAATTTCAAAAGAAAAAGTTGCATTAATTGATTTAAATTTTCAACTCGGGGATATAACTACATTTATGGAGTTAAAACCTTCATTTGATATATCTTATATGCTTCAAAATCTTGATAGAATTAACGATGAATTTTTATTAAGTACTCTTGAACGTTATAAGCAGACTAATCTGTTTGTTTTGGCAGATCCGCCCTATTTTAAGCAGGCTGATGATATAAAACCTGTTCAAATCGTGAAATTGTTTAATATATTGAAAGAAACTTTTTCTTATATTGTTGTTGATGCTGAAGCTAGTTTTGACGCTAAAAATATTGCTGCACTTACCGAATCCGATTTAATATTTTTAGTTACGGTTGCTAATCTTCCTGCATTAAGGAATTCTCAAAGATGTCTTGAATTGTTTGATAAATTAGGATTTGATAAAAATAAAATACAAATATTGCTGAACCGTTATATGGAAAATGATGAAATAAGTGAAGAAGATGTTGAAAATGTTATCGGACGCAAAATTTATTGGAAAATCCCGAATAATTATTTTACTATGATGTCCGCAATTAATAAAGGTATTCCGGTTTGTGTACTTAATCCAAATTCCAATGTCGCAAATTGTTACAAAAATTTGGCGATTAATCTTACGGATAATATTTACCGTGACAATTTGATGAAAAATTATGAAAATATATTAGGAGGCAATTAGTGGGTATTAGCGACAGATTTAAAGATGAAAAAAAGAAGTCTAAAAAAGCAGTTGAGAAAAAGGTAGTTAAAAAATCGGCTTATCCTTCTCATATTCAGGCTGATGTTGAAATGCTTGAAGACATTGAATGTATGGTATTGAATAAAATTGCCTATACTCCGGTTTGGTTTGAATTTTCGGATGCTGAGCAAAAAAAACTTATAAAAGATTATTTGAACGCTCGTTTGGCTTTGCCCGAAAATGCTGCTCTTGTTTTGACGGAAGATGAAAAAGATGCATTCGTTGCCAAAATTCTTGCGTCTGTATAGAAAATTAATCCGTTTTGTATTAAACTCTTGTTATGAAATATAACGAGTTTAAAATTTCGTCAAAGTATAAACCTGCAGGTGACCAACCAAAGGCTATTGATGCTCTTGTGGATGGAATTAATAATGGCGACGATGCTCAAACACTTTTAGGTATCACCGGCTCAGGTAAAACTTTTACAATTGCTAATGTAATTCAACGTGTTCAAAAGCCTACGCTTATTATTGCTCATAATAAAACGCTTGCTGCTCAGCTTTATAATGAGTTTAGAGAATTATTTCCCGATAATGCTGTTGAATATTTTATAAGTTATTATGATTATTATCAGCCGGAAGCCTATATTCCAAGGACTGACACATATATTGAAAAAACAGCTTCTATCAATGAAGAAATTGATAGGCTGCGTCATAATGCAACTAGATGTCTTAACGAACGAAATGATGTTATTATTGTTGCTTCTGTCAGTTGTATTTACGGCTTAGGTTTACCTGAAAATTATTTTAAGGGCTCTGTTGAATTAAAAATTGGTGATAATATCGACAGAGATGATCTGTTAAGACATTTAGTGAGCGTTCAGTATAAACGTAATGATTTAGTTTTGGAGCGTTCGTGTTTTAGAGCAAGAGGCGATATTGTTGAGATTATGCCTGCTTATGAAAAAATTGTTACACGAATTTATTTTTTCGGAGATGAAATAGAAAAGATTATACGGATTGATAATGTTACCGGTGAAATCGTTGAAACACCTGAAAGTGTTGTTATTTATCCGGCTGTACATTACCTTTCTTATGATGAAAATGTTGATGAAACTATGGATTTGATTAATGCGGAGCTTAAGCAAAGACTTGTAGAATTGCATGATGAAAATAAACTTGTTGAAGCTCAAAGACTTGAACAACGTGTTAAATATGATATGGAAATGATTAAAGAAATGGGTTACTGCTCGGGAATTGAAAATTATTCACGGATTATTGAACGCAGGCCGAAAGGTTCTCCGCCGGCAACTCTACTGGATTATTTCAAGGGCGATTTTTTAACTGTTATTGATGAATCTCATGTTACTTTACCTCAATTAAAAGGTATGAGCCATGGCGATGCTGCAAGAAAAGATACTTTGATTGAATATGGTTTTCGGCTTCCCTGTGCTAAAGATAACAGACCGCTTACTTCAGATGAGTTTTTTGCAAAAGTAGGACAAAAAATTTATATTTCTGCTACTCCTGCTGAGTTTGAACGTGCTACTTCCGATCAAATCGTTGAACAAATTATTCGTCCGACCGGACTTGTCGATCCTAAAATTTCTGTCAGACCTATTATTTCGCAGATTAATGACTTAAAATCTGAAATTCAAAAACGTGCTGACAAAAATGAGCGTGTGTTAATAACTACCTTAACAAAAAAAATGGCTGAAGATTTGACTGATTTTTTTATTCAGGAAGGAATAAAAGTCAGATATTTACACAGTGAAATTCAGTCGTTAGAGCGTGTTGAAATTTTACGTGATTTACGTTTGGGTGAGTTTGATGTACTTGTTGGTGTTAATCTTTTGAGAGAAGGACTTGATATTCCCGAAGTTTCTCTTGTTGCTATTATGGATGCAGATAAAGAAGGTTTTTTACGTTCCGAAACAAGCCTTATTCAAACTATCGGGCGTGCTGCACGTAATGCATGCGGCGAAGTTATTATGTATGCTGACAAAATTACGGATTCAATGCGGGCTGCTATTGATGAAACCGAACGTAGACGTAAAATTCAAATTGATTACAATAAAAAATACGGTATTATTCCGCAAACCATTAAAAAACCGGTTGAAAATAATCTTTTATCGCTCGTCGCAAGTTATCGTGACTTTGAAGATATTGTCGCAGAAGAAATGGTGGATTTGGGTATTGATACTAAAGATTTACCTAAATTGATTTCCAAGCTCGAAAAAGATATGCATAAAGCCGCTAAAATTTTAGATTTTGAACGTGCTGCAGAAATACGTGATAAGCTTAAAAAATTGCGTGAAATGCTTTAATTATTTTCTTTCGCTATATTCTCATAATCCATTTGTGCTAAATAATGTCCTGTGGCAACTATATTTATCACTAATCCCATGCTGCATATAAATATAAATATTGGATTTTCCAGTGTGAAAAATATCCAAAATAAGTATGCTATTGTTCCTAATATTAATCCGTTTACTATCAATAACTGCGGTATAAAAAATATCATTGCTATCAGAATATCAATGCAGCTGTTCGATATTATTAGAAAGTTATATGCATCTATTATTTGCTCTTTGCGTGCATATATGATTAATGATGTCAGCATAATTGAACCGAAAATAAGCCAAATTATTATTGTGTATATTAATTGTATATTTGGTATTGCAACGGGAATTTCTATTCCTGTAAGCATTATTCCTGCCCAAATACACAATGCAAAAATTGGACATATTGCAAATACTGCTTTTATTGCACTCCATGCAAATTCAAATATGTTATATGTCGGTAAAATATTGTTTTTTTCGTTGCAGACATTATTTATTGTTTTTATCAGTATTGTTGCGAGCATTAAAAAAGTTAATGGTGCAAATACAAAAAACATGCCCATATTCCCTTTTGAAAATAAAATATAGGAAATAAAAACGGGTATTGCGTATATGAAGTATTTAACAAAAACAAATTGCTCAGAAATAGATTCTTCTATTGCGTCTTTTATCGATGCCATATATCCTCCTTTTATTATTTTAGCATATGTTTAAAAAAATAACAAGTCTTTAAATACGAAACTTATATCTTTACACCAGCCAAAATTGCCGTCCTAAACTCGTTGCATTCAGGTAAAAGGTTTGGCATTAAAAATTATGAATAAGCGATGTATTTTAAATTTCTGTAATAACCGTCGTAGTCAAGACCGTACCCGACTACAAATTTGTCATCAATTTCAAAACCGTAATAATCGGGTTCTATTTCAGTTACTCGTGAAATTTTTTTATCTAATAATGAACAGAATTTTGTTGATTTTGTTTTAAAGTTATTATTTATAAAATCCATTAAAAATTTTGCTGTATGACCTGTATCAACTATATCTTCAATAATCAAAACATTTTTGTTATTTAAGTCAGGCAGCGAAATATCTACAGCATGGACTTTACCGCTTGATACAGTGCCTGAACCATAGCTTGACAATCTTATAAATTCCATTTTTACCGGCATTGTCAAACATTTTACAAGATCAACAGCAAACATTACTGCCCCTTTTAATACACATATTGTTATTAGTTCTTCTGATTTGTATTCATTATTTATTAATTCGGCTAATTCTTTAATTTTATCTTGAATTTGCTCTTCTGTAAACAATATTTTTAAATCTTTCATTCTAACCTCTTTTTTCTAATTTTAGCACATGTGTAGGAAATGAAACAACTTTTATTTTTTCGCTTATGCCGTAACCCGGAACCCATAATACATCATTGTCCTGACAAAGCACTATAAGATTGGCTTTTTCATGTTTTGGAATTTTTTTTCCGCTTAAGTATTTTTTTAGTGGCTGTGTCCCTTGCATTCCGAGCGGTTGTATTGTATCGTTTGTTTTTCTTGTGCGTAAGTCGAAATTTATCTCGTGTAAATTAACATATGCAATAAGTTCTTCATCTAAAGGAAATTTTTTGGGTAATTTATTGCATTTTGTTATTGTGAATTTATAATCAGCTATTTCATAGCTACCTTCTTTTATTATTTTTATATCTTTAAATTCGCATATATCGTGTTTTTTAATAACCTCAATTTTTTTGTTATTCACAAACAGCCATAAATTCGTGGTTAATGAAAGTGTTTTACCTGACTTTGAATTCAGGTTCCGCACTATAAAGTCAACAATTTCATTAATTTTTTTCATGTCATAGTCAATATTTGCGGACCTTAAAAAATTATGTATAATTGCACTTTGATAATAGTTTGCAAGTTCAGTAAATTGTTTTGCAGAGTAATTTTCCAACGGCATTAAATTTGTTTCAATAATTTTATTCGCCTCGGCTGCAGATTTTGAGAGCTTATTCAAATTATTTATAAAGTGTGTATTAATTTCTTTTAATTTAGGAAAAATTTCTTGCCTGATTTTGTTGCGAGCAAAGCTTGAATCAAAATTTGAACTGTCAATATTCGGGGTAAGCTTATTTTTTTTACAATATTGCTCAATATCATCTCGATAAATATTTAAAAGGGGTCTGTAATAAATATCTCTATGCTCTTTTATTCCTTCAAGACCTGTGATGCCCGTCCCTTTTAAAATCCTGTAAAAAACTGTTTCTGCGTTATCATTTGCATTATGAGCAGTCAAAATTATTTCGGAATTGAATTTTTTTGCACATTTTTCAAAAAAATCGTATCTTGCTTTTCTTGCCGCAGTTTCTGTATGCGGGATGTCTGAAGAAAGTTTTTCGCTGTAGAATTCAATGTCAGAACAAAATATTTTACAATTTTCTTCTTCTAAATCGCTTTCTTCTCCTCTCCAGTTGTGATTTAGGTGTATTGCAAATAAATTAAGCTGATATTTTTTAGCAATACATTTCATAACATGCAAAAGGCACATAGAATCATAACCACCGGAAAAAGCCACTAGAATATTATTTTTAGGTTTTAACAAATTGTATTTAGCTAAAAATAATTCAACGTTTTTTTCAATCATTTATGCTTTTTAATTCCTTCTCTGATTTCGACGGCATCTACTCCAAGTATTTCTAATGCTTTCATTGCAAGAGAAGTAGGTTCAGTTGTAATTGCCAGCAAGAGGTGCTGGGATTCAATTTTAGGTTTATGTTCAGCTTTTGCGTATTCCCAGGCTTTTTCCAAAACCCTTTTAGCTCGTTTTGTAAATACAATTTCCTTATCAAAGTATTCATTTCCAAATCCAATAAGCTTTTCGACAATTAAACGGGCATCTTTTATATTAATTTCAAGTTCAGTTAAAACAACTCCGCCAATACCGGTCGCTTCACCTATAATACCAAGCAAAAACATTTCTGTGCCGACAGTATTCCGTCCTAATCTGCGAGCTTCTTGTTTTGCAAGCCTTAAAATAGTAAGTGTTTCAGGCATTTGTTTTTCGATTGGTTTTATAATACTGTGTGCTAAATCATCATCAGAAATGCGTAATTGCTTTAATATATCATATGCAACGCCTTTTTTGGTTTTTAAGAGTCCTAAAACAATGTGTTCAGGCAAGACTATTGAAGAACCGAGTTCTTTAGCGGTTTGCAGGGCACTGTTCATTATTCTGAAAGCATTTGGAGTGAAAATTATTTGTTTTCCTTCGTATTCTGATTGTCTTGAATTAATATTTGCGAGTTTTTCTTCAAAATTTTCTGCCGTAACCCCAAATTGGGCAAATATTTTTGATAAATCAGAATTTTTATCTTCTAAAATCGAAGAAATAATTTGTTCAGTACCAAGAATTTCGTAATTTGATGCAGAAAGCTTTGAAACTGCACGTTCAAATACTTTTGCAGACTCATCACTGTCAAATATAGCATCAGTTTCTTGAGAAAGATTAATTTCCGGTTCTTTCAAATCATCAACTTCGGGATGATAAAATTTTCTTGTTTTTCTTTGAACAAGTTTTTCAAGTAAATTTTTTGATTTTTGCAGATCAAAACCAAGTTTTTGAAGAGTTTTACAGCAATTTGAATTTTTATCTGTTATTACCGCAAGGAATAAATGTTCATATAAAACAGTAGGATTGCCTGACTTTAATGCTAAATCAAGAGTTTGCCTCAAAATTACCTTTAATGCGTCGCTGAACATAAGATTGGGTGTGTCGGCAGAAGTTTCGCACGGAATATTTAATTCTTTTTCCAAAGCATCATAAGTTATATTGTATGATTTAAAAATTTTTAAACAAATTCCTTTTGCGTCTTTAACCAATGCTAAAAGCAAATGTTCCGGTAAGACATATTTGCATTGTTTGGCTATTTCTTGAGCTGTTGCAACAACATTTATTGCTTTTTCGGTAAATTTTTCAAACAAATTATTCTTCCTCTTCTTCTAAACTTTCTATATATTCTGCTACTTTGTTAAATTCAGCATCATCATCAATGCTTTCAAATATGTAATCTTCGCCGTCTTGCGATAATCTCATTACAAGTACTTCTTCAGATTCATCTGTCGGAAGCAGTAATGCATATTCCTGTTTATCAACTTCTACAATGTCATAAAGTTCAAATTTAATAACATTGCCGTTTTCATCAATTGTTTCAATAATTTGTTCTACCATATTATATTCCTTTCTTTCTTGACAGATATTGTTCTAATATAAGGCATGCACTTTCAACGTCAACCAAACCCTTATCTTTTCTGAAATCTATTTTTTTGTTGCGAAGATTTTCTTCAGCCATATCAGATGTAAGCCTTTCATCCTCAAATATTATCTCATAACCTTCAATTTTGCAAGCAAAATTTCTGCAGTCTTTAGCTTGATCTCCTTCTGTGCCGTCCATATTTAAGGGTAAACCGATTATAATTTTTTTTACATTGTTTTCTTTGGCTATTTTGTATATTTCTTTAACTGATGAAATTTCGGGCTGCCGCATAATGTATGAGTGACCGGTAGCCAGCATATGCAAATAATCACTTAATGCTATACCGATACGTTTTGTACCCACATCCAGTGCCATTATTTTGTACATACCCATAAATCCTCAATTTTTGATATTATATTATCCAATTCTATAAGAGTATATCTGCCGTTATTCAGTTCAGTGTTAAATTTAAGGCTTATATAATATTCATAAAGGCTTTTTCTTAAAATATTTTTATATAATTCTTGTTTTAAATCATCGTCAAAATAGAGATTATACAAGATTTCTGCATCGTGTTTATTATTTTCAGCCAGTTTTAAAAAAGCACACATCAAAAGTCTGTTCGACCAAATTTCTTTTTCCTCTTTGTAAAATACTTTGTCCACATTTTCGTTAACTAAGTTTTCAAAATCGAATTTATCCAGCATATTTTCAAATTCATCGCTGTAATTTGCATCTAAAAACCATTTATCAATAAAGTCCATTTCTAAAATATAATTTAAGTCTTCTTTACAAAGTTTAAATCGTTTAAGATTTTTTTCTAATAATTCAATATAGTTTTCGCTTTCAATATCCGCCAAAAGGTTTTTCCAGCAAATATATTCATAAGGCAGATTTTTGTGTTTTGAAATTTTTTCAGCATAATCTAAAATAGTTTTCAAATCTTGCGGTTTTAAATAAATTTCTTTTTCGTATTTATAAAATCTTTCAATAATTTTTTTGCATTCAAATTCGGAAATTTCATAAAAGCCGAAGCAGTCACGTATTCCGTGATAGTCGTCAATCACGACAGCAACAAATCTAATCTTATTTTCATTAGTTTTTCTAGTAAAAATTAATGCTTGATTACCGTGTCCATCCGGATATGTTATGCAAAATTTATAAGGGACTGATTCAGAGAGAATTTTTTTATAAAAATCTTTGGTATTATCTTCTCTAATTCCGGCTATTTTTAATGTAGAGATACTTTTTTTAACAAGCGGCAGTATATTATCACTGACAAAAGCAAGAGAATTGTTAAGAGCATGGTATGCCAGTTGAGATTTTGACTCTGCAAGTAATTTCAGAGCTGCAATACCAAAATCTGATTCAGGGGCATATAAAAATACAGGAATCAGCATATTAGCAAGTGCATCAGCAGTATAATCCTGAGCAAGCGAATTAATTAGAGTTATTTTATCATTTGAGCTTAATGAGTTTAAAAAATCCAAAAAATCTATTTGAATTTCGGGATTAACTAAGGCATTATCCAAAAGTTTTTTAGTATCGGCATCGATTATTTCTTCGTTTAATAATTCATCGCCGGTGTCAATTTCCCAATTAGAGTCAAGTCCTCGTAAAAAATTGACCGCAGCAATTTTAACATTATCAGATACAACAGGATTTCTTAGAAGTTCCCAAAGTTTTTTTGTTAATTCATCTTTATTTGCATATCTTTCAAGCAAAAAAGATATTAAAGCAGGGTCTTGATTTTTCAAATTGTAAAATTCTTTATAGAGGATTTTACAAATAGTTTTTTTATCTTGCTGCCCGTCTAAAATTTTTATGCAGTCAGGGGAATTTAAAATTTCATCAACACTTTTTGATAAAATTTTTGTGATTTCAGCTTTTATTTCAAACGGATTTAATTGCTTTTGCATTATTATTTAGCTTTCCCCCAAAATGCATCAAGAATTTGCTGAGCTTCGGCAGATGGCATTCTGTCGTTTAATATCAGATATTGAACCGCAATCATTGCACATTCGGAACAAATATTAACTCCGGGACCTTGAACCATTTTTAGAACCTGAGTGTTCGGTCTGTGACAGAAACTGCAGTATACTAAATCATCGTCTTGATGTTTTGAACCTAATTTTACAACTTTAGCCATATATTCTCCTTTTGTTTATAATTGTAACTTAAATTAATAAAATTTGCCATGTTTTTATTTTTCACTTATAATTACTTTACAGAGGTTGATGAGGATAGATGAAAAAAGCACTTTTATTGCTGAGTATATTATTTGTTTCAGTTATTTCAACTGCCTGTATTAACAATTTTGCGGTACAGGAATTAAATTCAAAAGCAAAAAGTTATTTGGAAGAAGGCGATTACAAAGCTGCCATTGAACGTTTAAAATCAAGTGTTGATTTAGATAATACTATATTTGAAACGCATTACAATTTGGCTGTGGCATATACTCAGGCAGAAGATTACGCAAATGCAATAGACTCTTTTAAAAAAGCAATTGAGCTAAATCCTGAGGCTGCTGATTCTTATTATTCTTTGGCTGTTGCACAGGAAAATTTGTCTGTTGATTTAAAAAGCGGCGTTGTAAAGTTAAATGATGAAGGTTCTTTGTATAAAGATGATGATTTTTCGGACGACTACAAACCTGATGAAAAAGTTTTACAGATGATTGAGTCTTTGCAAATTGACGCTGCTAAAAATTATAAAACTTACCTTGAAAAATCTCCTGATGCTGATGATGCTGATGAGATTAAACAAAAAATTGAAATTCTTGAATCATGATTTTACAATCGCCCGGGGATGTAGCATTTAATATAATAAATTTTCCGGTTTACTGGTACGGGATAGTTTTGGCATTTGCCGTCTTGAGCGGGGTTTTGTGTGCTGAATATATTTCAGCTAAATATTTACCTGAAAAATTTTTTATTGAAACCTCGCCGCTTATTATTATTTTGGGAATTATTGGTGCAAGGTTATATTATTGTATTGTAAATTTTAATTACTACATAAATAATCCTTTGGAAATTATTGATATAAGACAGGGCGGCATGTCAGTGCACGGAATGATTATTGCCGGTATTGCCGCATATTATTTTATTTGCAAAAAATACAAAACGGATTTTTTTCGGGTTTTGGATATTTCATCCTGCGGTGTAAGTTTAGCACAGGCAATAGGAAGGTGGGGAAATTTTTTTAATTCGGAAGCCTTCGGTTATCCGACAAATTCCGATTGGGGATTGTTTATTCCGGTATCTGACAGACCGTTGCCATATTTAAATTATGAACTTTTCCATCCTGCTTTTTTGTATGAATCCGTTTTGGATTTGTTTATATTTTTTATACTTTTGAAAATATTAAAGAAATCCGAAAAACCCGGTTATACGTTTTTCGGATACTTAATTTTGTATGGTACTGTCAGAATTTTTGTAGAAAATATAAGAATAGACAGTGTTTTGAATATCTCCGGCATGCCTGTGGCTATTTGGGTGTCATTGTTTTGCGTCATAGCCGGCTGCATAGGTGTGCTTTTGAAAAATAATTGATTTTATATATTATTGCGGTAGTTGCACGCCAAAAGTCGCTTCTATTATTTGTTTCTTTAAATCTTGTAATGAATTTGCTTCGAATGTTGTATTATTAATAGTAGTTGTAAAAGTATTTCCTTTTTTTGTAATAATTGCGTTTTTATTTTTCTCATTCCAGTTTTTAATTTTTTGCTTTTCAGTGTATTCTATAGGCTTTACACCACTTAAGAAATCTTCAATTGATTGAGGCATGTGGTCGTCATCAATTTGTACGGTTATTTCCCCTGTCTTAGGGTCAACCTTTGCGGGAATTTTCTTATCACCTTTGGAATTTATTATATAAATGTTACCGTCTAAATATCCATCTTGTGCTTCATCTAGATAATCTTTATTAATACGAACGCCATTACCAAGATCAAATTTGCCGATATTTAAATCATCGCCGTCATTTGTTCTTAATTTATATTCATTACCATAAACATCTGTCAATACGGCATCTCTTGTAAACATTCC
>CALVCA010000027.1 GCA_944325895.1 Candidatus Gastranaerophilales bacterium | reverse complement strand
TTTACTCCGTATCTTGCAAGTTTTGTTAAATCTGCAAGTTTATAAGTATCATCAAGTTCACAATTCGTTCTCAAAGGACAGATATCAATACCTCCGCGTCTTGTGTATAATGCACAAACAAAAAGTTTGTCTTCTTCATCCAGTAAATCTATAAGTCTTTTATAAATCATTTCACAGCATTCTTCATGAAAATGGTATTCAGTACGAAATGATGTTAAATATTTTACAAGAGAGTTTTCATCAATATGTTTCATAGATTTATAATATATAAATGCATCTCCAAAATCAGGCTGGTGTGTTACACGGCAATTTGAACGAAGTGAATCAAACATGAGAAAGTGTTCGCTTTGTTTATTTGTTTGTTTTGTTTGTAAAACTTCAGGTGCTTCTTTAAATAATTCTGTTTTAAAACTGTTTTCATCTATAAAATTCATTAAATTTTTGAAATTTTGAAAAATTTCAACTCTATTTGTATTATTACTTAAAAAATTAGCCGTAACAGGAGTTTTGAGTTTTTTGGACAGATCCGTTTCAATGATTGTTTTACATGTTTTCAAACAATCATTAATATTTTTACCGTATTTGGACATATTAAATGAGTTTAAATATAATTTAAACGATTTGGATTCAATTATGAACTTACTGGAACAATTGTATTTTATTTTTAAAACACGTGATACGGGCAGACCGTTTTCGGTAAGGCATGAAAATTCATAAGCATGCCAAATATCAAAGCCTTGAAACGGTAATTTTTTTTCATCTATATTATATTGTTTTCTATTTTCTTTGCGGGGAACGGCAACCAAAAATGACGGGTCATAAGTGCTGATTCCTTCAATTTTTTTACCTAAAAATTTTGATGCAATCCGGTCAGTATTTTCCATTTTAAGCTATTTCTTCATATGCAGCAGGATTGTTTAATAAATCATAATTGATTTCATTTTCATTATCAGCAATTGTAGCTGCAACAACGGCATCAGATGTAACATTCAGCATTGTTCTAAACATATCGGTAATTCTTTCAATTGTAAATAAGAAAGCAAAACCTGCAACAAGCTGTTCAGGACTCAATCCCATGCCGTTAAGTATTAAAGCAATGGTTATTAGACCGGCCCCGGGAATACCTGCACAAGTACTTGAAGCAACTATGGCAAGTAAAGCAATTTGTACAATTAAAAACGGAGTAAGAACAACACCGTAAGCTTGTGCTAAAAATATAACGGCAACAGTTTGTAATAATGCGGTTCCGTCAAAGTTCAAAGTTGCACCTAACGGTAATACAAAGCTTGAAATTCTATGTGATATCCCTCTTTTTTCACAGCAAGCAATTGTTAAAGGTAAAGTGGCAGAAGAACTTGCGGTACCAAATGCAACCATCATTGCTTCTGCAATTGCAGAAAATAGCATAGGTGCTGAAACTTTGGAGAAAAATTTTAAAAATAAAGGATATACTACAAACATTTGTATAGCAAAGCCGATTAACAATACTCCTAAATATTTTGAAATGCTCATGAAAATATCTATTCCGAAACTGGAAACGGCAGAAGCTGTCAGTGCAAAAACACCGGGAGCAGCAAAAAACATAATCCAATCTGTAATTTTCATAGTCGCTGCAAAAACCGATTCAAAGAATGATACGATTGGACGATTAATATCTCCGACTTTAGCCAAGGCAATTGCAAATATTACAACAAAAACTATAATAGGCACCATATCGCCCACTGAAAACGAATGCAACGGATTGCTGGGTATAAAACCTAAAAATAAGTTTAATATATTACCTTGCTGTTGTTCCATTGCGGTTGCAACTGATGCCTGTACTTCATAAGCAGTGTTTTCCGCAATGTAATGGGCTGCCCCAAGACCGGGTTTTATTAAAATTGACAATGAAGCACCTATAGTTACGGCAATTGTTGTTATAATACCATAGTACAAAATCATTTTTGTTCCGAATTTGCCTAATTGTTTGTTGTCTCCGATACTTGTTATACCGATTACAATAGCTGATACGACGAGGGGAATAACAACCATTTGTATTAATCTTATAAATACTTGACCTACAAAAACTAACACATTTGATATAATTGCATTTGCATGTCCGTGGAGATATATTCCTACAAGTATACCGGCAATAATCCCAAAAAAGATATGCCAGTTGCGTTTGATGCCTAAACCTAGTGCAATTAATATCTGCATGTGTAATTTCATATGTAACCCTCATTTATTCTTTTTAACGTGTTTATTATACAAGCTTTTAAAAAAAATTTCAATTTATTAACTAAAATATCATATTTTTACTTGATATAAATATTTTTTTGTAATAAGATTTGAATACAGCGGGATGTAGCGCAGCTTGGTAGCGCACCACGTTCGGGACGTGGGGGCCGCAGGTTCAAATCCTGTCATCCCGACCATTTTAAAAAATTGATAATTGCATATCGGGACGTGGCGCAGCTTGGTAGCGTGCTACCTTGGGGTGGTAGAGGTCGCAGGTTCAAATCCTGTCGTTCCGACCATTTAAAATTCTTGTATTTCCTGCTTTTAGGGGAATGCAAGAATTTTTTTATTTTTATGCTTTTCTTTTATTCTCACATTTTTCTCCCATTTTTGAAATATTCTGTTTAATGTTGTCATCGCTTTTTTAATTTTATCCTTATGTCGATGTTGAGTTTTTTTAATTTTTAATGTAATCTTTAGAAAAAAGGGGAGTGCAGATGCAAGAAGAATTAAACGAAATTAACGAGGTTGTAAAAAATATAGCTTTATTTATTCAGGAAGATTCAAAAATTAAACTTGATTTTGAAGAATATATAAAGACAATCAACGGCTCAATGAATTTTCAGGCAGCATGTTTTAACTATATATTTGAACGTAGATTGGGTGAAGATGCAAAAAGTATAATAGAATTGTATCTTGAAAAAAAGCCTCCTGCTGTGCAAAAAAAGATAGCGGAAGCACTTATGAAATCAGTTTCATCTGTATTTGAAGTTAAAAAAGTTTTGAAAAATGGTTTTGAGCTATATAATACTATAAATGAAAAATTGTATGAAACAAAGTCACTGGTTAAAATGACATTGTTTAGAGGAATAGGCGGCGGTCAGTATGTAATAGCAAGAATATTTGAATATAAAAAACAATATTATCTGCTTGAAATATCAGGTGTGTTGTCCGCAAGCCGCAAAGATGATGCATTAAGGTTTGCGGTTGCTAAAATTATAGAAAACCCTGAACTTGTTTATATTGATAATCCTGCTAAATTAAAAGAAATTGAAAAGGATATCAAAAAAATATACAAAAAATTCATAGATTTATTCGGTTCTGATGAAGTAATAACAACTAATAAATATGCCGATGACATTATCGGTATATTTAATGATTATGCAGAAGAAGGTAAAAAGGCTGATTTTGAAGATAAAATTAAGTTGCCTGAAGAATTTAAATTTTTTAATGTGAGTGAATTTAATAATTCTTACGATAATTTTTTGGAGAATTCTTTAGGCGGGTTTTCATCACACAAAGAAGAGTATGATGTTGGTATAATATTTGATGAAGAAACCGGAATGTATGCCGTACCTTTTTACGGCACTTTCAACAAAATCTTTGAGGTGAAAGATTATACAAAAATTTTAAATTATGATAAATGTATCAAGTATTTTCTGACAAATGATAAGTTCTCGGCAAACATAATAAAACGTGTTGCTGAAAAACATGAAAATTTTATGGATATTGTAAATACGGTTTTGGGGACAAGTTGTAATCTCGAAGAAATTTTGGAAAAATATAAATCAAGATATTTGGAAAATAAAATAGTTTCTTCAACAACTGTTTTATATCATTCTAAAGCATTTTCAAATACTTTAGGTATAATTGAAGAACAAGAAAATAAACCTCATATAGAATTTAAAGTCGGCAGAAATGACCCTTGTCCTTGCGGCAGCGGTAAAAAATATAAAAAATGCTGCGGATGTAATTAGTCTGTTTAGCCTGATTGAAAATTTTTAAGTAATTTTTCAAAAGATTTTGAAGAAATTCCTACAATATTTTCAAAATCTCCTTCAATATTTTTTACAAAACCTTCAGGTAGCTCCTGAATACCGTATGCTCCGGCTTTATCAAATGGTTTGCAGTTTTCAATATAGCTTTTTATCATATTGTCTGTAAGCTCATTAAAAGTAACAAAGCTTGTAGTGGAGTTTGTCTTGAAATTACCTGTTTTAGCTTCAATAATAACAATGGATGTAACGACTTTATGCGTTTTATCGGACAATTTTTTCAGCATTGCGAAAGCCTCTTTTTCGTCAGCAGGCTTTTCAAGAATTTCATCCCCTAAAACAACAACTGTATCAGCACCTATAATAAGTGCCGGTTCTTTTATGTTTTTTGCAACGGCATTTGCCTTATTAAAAGCCAAATTTTCTACATAATCATAAGAAAAAGCCGTCTTCGAGTGTATTTCCACATACGGAGACGGAACTATTTCCAATTCGTAATCCTTTAATATTGCGGCTCTTCTGGGAGATGAAGAAGCCAGGATAATTTTTCCCATTCCTTGTTCCTTTTTGTTTAAAAATATTTTATCACAAAATTGAACAAAAAATACTGTATTATCTCGGCTGTACAGTTTTTGTATACCGTGCAGAACGAGCATTAATAGCATAACATGCAATATTCAGACGTTGTTTTAAAAGCATCATATTTTTGTGCATGCTTGCATAATCATTCATTGCCCCGAGCATCTTCTGCGGGTCTACCATTGATTCCATATTGTCGTGATTGTCAACACGTTCATCTGCGTATTTTTTGACCAATAGCTGGTCGATGTAATCCTCAGCACCTATTGCCATAGATTCCTCCCGATTGTCCTAGAAAAATTTATCCTTAATATTCCTTATATATATTAAGTATATCTTTCCCAAAAAATTGCCTAAATTCTACATTCACATGTTACAAATCTTTACAATAAGTTAAAAATTTTTATTCAGGAATATTAAAATTGATATGGAAGTGTATAACAGTTATAAAAGTTATAAGACTCATTTGTCAGAATATGACAAATGGAATGAAAATCAGGAATTAGAACGCTATAAACGCAAAGAATTTTTGAAACAGAATCCTGATAAAATCAGTCAAGATGATATTCAAAGGGCAAAAGTATTTTTGCATGCCGTTGATGTGATGGATGAATATTCTCAATCAAATGCTGAGGATATGGAAGTAGCTACAGATATGGTTCAGGTTGCCGTCACTGAATTAGTAGGCTTAAGCTTTTTGTTTTTAGGAGTAATTGCCGGGAAATTACCGTTTATACAAAAGGCAACGGCTAAACTGGCAGGTAAAAATCCTGTATTGAAAGGAGTTTCAAACATTCTGCCTGCATTAATCGGCGGTTTTTTAGGTTTAATTGCGACTTTTCCGGTTATTGCCTGGGGGACTAAAAAACAGGTTTCAGCATCAAGAAAAGGTCGTTTTGAAGCAATGAATTCGGATTTGAAAAGTCCTAAATCTTTTGCTGTTTTGACTCCTGAACAGTTAGCTAAAACCCGGGAAGCTGCTAAAATAATAAAATTAGATTCCGCTGAAGAAAGAAGATTAAAGAAAAAGAATTTTGATTTGAAAAAGACTTTAAAAAATTTAAGAAAAAATGATGCGGTTTATGGAGAACAGAAAGCTGAATTCGATAAAAAATTAAAAGAAACCGAAGGACATTTTAATGAACAATTAACTGAAAAACAAATATATGATGCAAAGCGTGATCAGCAGATATTATCAAATATAGTTCAAAAAATTGATACAGCATCTCAAGATTATGCAGAAAATGTTGAATTTGCAACTAATACTTTAATTTTATTGGCTATGGGTACTGGCGGTTTGGTAGGTTGGATTACCAATAAACTGTTAAAATTAGCAAAAACTTCTGACAAATATACAAAAAGTATTTCAGCATTTGTAGGTATCGGATTGACATTAGCTGCCGGTATAGCTGCAAATGTATTTCAAAAACAGGCTTCAAGGGTCGGGAGATTTAAAGCAAAACAAGAAATGTTAAATAATCCCGAAACCTTGGTTTATGTCGATAAAAAGGATTCTGATACAATACAAAATCCGGACACAGTAGAGAAACCTAAAAAATCTAATATGTTTAAATTCCTTGTACAACTTATAAAAGATACAAATGAATATAAAAAATATAAGAAAACAAAAGCGGTTGAAGAATTGAAATTTGATAAAGCCGTGCAAAATATTGACTTAACGGAAGATCAACTGCAAACTGCCAAGACATTGCAGATGAATGTGTTTAAAACATTTAATAAAGTCGATGAAAAATCTCAAGCATATGCAGAAGGTGTCGAAGCGGTTGGAGAGATGTCAAAGCAGGGAGTTTCATTTGTTGGCAGTCTTGCGGCGACAATAGTTTCGCTTTTTACTATATTAAAACTCTTTTCAAATCCGAAATATGCCGGTAAACCTCCGGTAAATAAAGTTATATTCAGATTTTTAATTCCATTAGTCATATCAATTTTACCTTCTATATTGGTAGATTATATAGTAACAAAAGCACAGAAAAAAGCATCAAGAGTAGCTCATATGCTTGCATTAAAAGAGCTTGAAGATTACAGGCATTACGTTGATTTTTCTGCAAAACAAAATTTACAGACAAAGGCTTTAGAAGAAACAAATTTGTTAAAAAGATTAAAAGCATAAAATTTATGATATAATAAATTCTATGAAAGAGATTGTTATTACTGCACCTGTAAAAAAGCCTGAGGATATAGAGCTATTCAGCAGTGTGACTAATTGTCGTGATTATTATGTTTATTATAAAAAGTTTTTGGACAATAATTTTGAGTATGTAAATGAATTTGTTGAAGTAGCAAAAAAGTGCGGATGCAAAATTTTTATAAATTTTAAACACGATATAACCGAAGAAAATTTGGCAGAAATAAAGCGAATGCTTAAATTCTTAAAAACGGCAGGAATTGACGGAATATTTATAAATAGTTTTGCCATATTAGAGGCGATAAAAGTTTTTAATTTGCCGTTTAAAGTTATTGTAGATTCTTATTTTGATATACATAATCTTGCAGGGATAGATTTTATAAACAGTTTTCATAAAGTTGACGGCATAATTATTACCGAAGAAATTTATATGAAAAATATAGCTAAAATAAAAAAATATACAAAACTGCCTTTGGCGATAGATTCGGATAATCTTCCGTGGTGTGCTGAAGATATTAAAAAAATAAAAGCTATTGATAATGTTGTAATTAAAGGGAAATTTAATTCTTCTGAAGAAATTTTGGAAGGGATAGAGCTGGTTCAAAAAATTTTAGAAAAGCCTAAGCTTTTTAAAAATCAAAAATTACCGTTCAAACATGTAAGAAAAAGTATTTATCAGACAAATCATTTTTCCGGCGAAATGGTGAGTGCTGAGGGTAAAGATTTTAAATTCAGCCGTAATATTCAAAAGTTTGAATGGGACGTTAAAAGAACAAAAATTTTAAAAGATATTGATTATTCAAATAATGAATATAGAATAAATCTACGATTGTCGGAGCTTGCTCAAATTAAAGAGCTGGATAAATATATAAAAAAAATTCAAACAAATCCGATATATTCTATTGAATATGGTGAAATCCTTTCAACCTGTGATTTGGCAACAAGCAGTTTTAGCGAATTGATTACAAAAGTAAGAAAATTTTGTTATAAAAATAATATAAAGTTTCAGCTATCAACACCAAAAATTTTGATAGAGAGAGATTTTGACCGGGTTTATGAATATGTAAAGCAGCTTTTGCTCACAAACCCCGTTCCTGATTCGTTAATTGTAAATAATATAGGCTATTTTTGGGCATTTATAAATGATAATGATATAAATACAATACCATTGGAGATAGGTCAGGGAATAAATCTTTTAAACAGTCTTTCCATAAAATGTCTTAATAATCTTGCTCCTCTTGATACAGTGGATTTTACATCATTCAAAGATTTGGACAGTGTAATCAAAACTATTAAAAAAATTGATATTCCAAATAAAAAATATACAATTGCAGGGAATAAAAAAGTCCCGAGCATGGGCTTATGTCCTTTGAATAACGATAGTGCAATAATATCAAGACTTTCCTGCAAAGCCCCATGTCATAAAGGCGGTTTTGCCTTAAAAGATCCGTCGATTAAAAAAATATTTCCTTTTACCTGTGACGGTTTTTGCAGAATGCATATGTTTGAAGACGAAGTTATGCAAGATTTTTCTAACATAAAGCAGCTTTATAATGCAGGT
This sequence comes from Candidatus Gastranaerophilales bacterium, assembly GCA_944325895.1. Classification (GTDB taxonomy): domain Bacteria; phylum Cyanobacteriota; class Vampirovibrionia; order Gastranaerophilales; family Gastranaerophilaceae; genus SIG32. The sequence continues at coordinate 7,185 of CALVCA010000027.1, read as the reverse complement.
ATAAACGAATTTGTGTTTGATTTTAGTGCTCTTAACGCTAAATATATTCCTTTGTTATTAAATGAATTTTTTATAGCAAAGAATAATATACTTGATTATTAAATGTTTTTATGGTTTTATTAAACTTGAAACGGGCAATTCCTCTTAACCTGTTTAAGGAAAACATCAAGCGGCGGTTGTATTTCCGAATAGTTAAAAAATAACAAGAAGGAAATTAAAATGTTAAAAATCAGATTAAAAAGATTGGGTGCAAAGAAAAACCCTACATACAGAATTATCGTTATCAATTCAACAACTAAACGTGAAGGTAAACCTGTTCAGGAATTAGGTCATTATAATCCGAAAACAAAGGTTATGAAATTGGATAAAGCATCTGCTGAAAGCTGGATAAAAAAAGGTGCTCAACCTACTGAAACGGTTGCATATTTAATTAAAAATTGCAACGCAGATGGTACTTTGAATTATAAGAAAAAAGAAGAAGTGAAACTTTCTAAAAAAGCACAAGCAAAAGCACAGGCAGAAGCTGAAGCACAGGCTGAAGCTGAAGCAAAAGCACAGGCTGAAGCAGCTGAACAAACAGCTGAGGAAGCTCCGGCAGAAGCTTAACAAATTTTATCCGCAGGTTATACCTGCGGATTTTTTCAAAAGAATATTAACTAACTAATTTATAACCCCCGCCATAAATAGTTTCAATATATTTTTTACCGTCTGAAATTTTATCAAGTTTAGCTCTTAAATGTCTTATATGCACACGTATTGTTTCTATATCGTCATCAGGTGAATAACCCCAAACTTCTTTCAACAATTGTGCTGAAGATACCATATTCCCGTGATTTTGAAACAATAAATTAAATATATCAAATTCAATAGGAGTTAATTTAGCCTGTTTGTCTTTGATTTTAACGCAATAAGTTTCCGGCAATAGTGTAATTTCGCCTAAAGTTAGTAATTCTCTTGTAGAAGCAGATTCAGGGATTTGATGTGTGCGTTTTAATAAAGCTCGAATTCTTATTATAAGTTCTTCCATCTCAAATGGTTTAACCAAATAATCATCAACTCCAATATTAAAACCGTTAACCTTATCATTAAGTTGTGATAAAGCTGTCAGCATAATTATAGGTATATTTTTAGTATCATCGTTTTTCCTGATTCTTTGTGCTACGGTAAAACCGTCTACTTCGGGCATCATAACATCAAGTACGACAATAGAAGGTAATTCTTGTTTGCATAAAGCAAAGCCGGTTATTCCGTCAAAGGCTTGGATAACTTTATATCCTGTTAATTCCAAATTTACTTTAATTAATTCATTAATTGCTTTGTCATCATCTATTACTAAAATTTTTTGCATATTTTGATTTTATAACAAAAATTAAAGATTATTATTACAAGATTAATAATTCTTAACAAAAATAGGACAACCGAATGGTACGTTATTTCAATGTTTCGGATATATTTTTGGTAAAATAAAAAAAATTTTTAAAGAAAAAAGTGTAAAATTTACAAATTTTTTGATTTTTATTGTAATATGTTATAGCGTAATATACATTTTTATAAGGAGGCACATGAATTGGCAATAACTTCACCTTTTACAGCATTTAATGAAAGCGGAGAAATCCACTTAGGACAACATGTTTTAGCAGAATTTTTTGAATGTGATCCAAACACATTAAACAGTTTAGACAAAGTAGAGAAATATATGGTGGATGCCGCACTTGAATGTGGTGCAACTATTGTCCAAAAATGTTTTCATATGTTTAACCCCTACGGAGTTTCCGGTGTGGTAATAATTTCGGAAAGCCATTTGGCTATACATACTTGGCCGGAATTGGGTTACGCTGCTGTTGATTTATTCACATGCGGTGACAAATGTGATCCGAAAGTTTCTTATGAATTTTTGAAAAAAATGTTTAATTCTAAAAAAGCAACTTTTACGGAATTAAAACGCGGTATTATTGATAAAGAAACTATGAAGGTTGCAGAAAAACCTTTTGAAATTATGCAGCAATTAGCAAATTAATTTTTGTAAACAAAGTGTAAACAAAGCATGACAAAAGAAAATTATTATTTTATTATTTTCATGCGGAGGTCGAATGCTGGAAAACATTCTTGATAAAAAATCAAATTTTGACTTAACTTCAAAAAGTACGTTTTCAAATGATTCCGATGTGTTTACATCACGTTCTTACGCTGCATTACTTGCTCGTAATACAATACCTTATTATCATAGAAAACTTGCGGATAATTATGTTATTATAAAGAAAATTTTTAAATTTCAAGCTGTAATGAGCAGAATTTCCAATGTTGAAAAAGCTCTTTTGAAAAAATATGATTTTAATACATTGGAATTTACGACAATGAAACAAATGTATGAAGAACTTACTTTGCTGCAAAAATGGTCTGCTGATGAAAAAAGAAAAGCTGATGCTGAAAAACTGCTTGAGATAAGGGTAAAAGAATTAAAGTTTTTGGATGCAAGCCGCTATGCGACGGTGACAAACGAGATTTATAACGGATATTTGGCATTGGAACATTATCTTCAGGAAATAAGCCGTTTCCCTAATTAGGAAATGTAGCCGAAGTTATTTAAGGATGATTGTTTTTTTCGCCAATCTTTTTCCACTTTTACATTAAGCTCAAGATAAACTTTTTTTTCGGTAATTTTTTCGAGTTCAATTCTTGCTTCTGTCCCGATTTTTTTAAGCATGTTTCCGCCTTTACCGATTAAAATACCTTTTTGACTTTTCGTTTCGCAAAAAATTGATGCATAAATTTTGTCTATATCATCTTGTTCAATATAATTTTCTATTTTAACCGCAACAGAATGCGGAATTTCATCAGAGGTATTTAAAAGAATTTTTTCTCTTATAATTTCTTCGGTGACATCTCTCATTGATTCTTCAGTTACAACATCTTCAGGGTATAATAAATCACCTTCCGGCAAGTATTTAAAAATATTTTTTAAAAGTGTGTCAATATTTCTTCCTGTTTTTGCTGAAATTTTAACAACAGGTATATTTTTATCAAACAACATTTTATAAGTTAGTAAATTTTCTTCAATTTTTTGTGGATTTTTAATTTTATCGACTTTATTTATAACTATTATTATAGGAACATCGTTTTGCAGAAGGTTTTTAACAATCCATTTATCGCCCTTGCCGGCAGGTTCTGTTCCGTCAGTCAAAAGTAATATTAAATCGGCATCAGGAATTGAAATTTTTGCTTCATCTAATAAAAATTCACCAAGTTTATTAAATGGTTTGTGTATTCCCGGTGTGTCAATAAATACAATTTGCCCTTCTTTTGAAGTGTATATACCTTTTATGCGTTTTCTTGTTGTTTGAGCTTTGTCAGTAGTAATGACTATTTTTTGTCCTAATATTTGATTTAAAAGTGTTGATTTGCCGACATTAGGACGCCCTATTATAGTTGTAAATCCGCTTTTCATAAAAAAATTATAACATAAAAGGTATCAATTTATTAACAAACTAGCAATTTTTTTTTTCATGAGTTATTATATATTAGTGTAGTGTATCGGGAAAGTGATGATAAAAAGAAAACATTTACTGACATTTGCAGCAATTATATGTTTGACTTTCGGGCAAGTTCAAGCGTCAAGTTTAGTTCAATTTGACGTAAAAAAATCTGCTGATAATTCTGTTGACGTAACTTTTTACACTACGGATAATGCTGCAACGCCAATGGTTACACGAAAATCAAATAATAAGTACGTTGTTTTAATGCCTAATGTTTCGGGTAAAAATACTTCTCAGCCTGATTTAACTTCGGTTAAAGATATTATAACTAATGTGGATGTAAAAAATGTTGATGACGGTATGAGCGGATACACTAAAATTACATTTATCACTACAAAACCGGTTAATATAAAAACTCATATAGAAAAAGCTAAACCGTTATCTCAAGAGGAAAAAGCAGCAAAAGATATTATAGCTCATGTCAAAACAGAACATTTGACATCTAACAATGTTGAATCAGTTGTTCCTGTCAAATCCGTAAGTCAGGTAAAACCTGTTGAAAAGGTTGTAAAAAATACAATTGAAAAATCTGCTGTGAAAACTGCGGAAAAACCGGCAGTCAAAATTGCAGCAAAACAAACGGAAAAAGTTCAAAAAATATCGGAAAATGTAAAACCAAAAATCGTTGAAAAGACTGTACCTGTTGCAGAAACAAAGGTCGAACCAATTGAACAAAATAAACTTGATATAAAAGAAATTGATAAAATTGTACAAAACGATGTGCCAAAACAGAAAGGAACTGTAAGCTGGCTGTTTTTTATTCCTATTATAGTTTTGTATATGATTATTAGACTTTTGAAAAGATCTATTCAAAGATCTAATGCACTGAAAGCTTCGTTTAAAGAAAATCTTGCTCAAAAACCTTATATTCAGGAAAATTATGAAGATATAATAAATGATCCTGATCTTAATTGGAGGGAAAGATATCAAAAATTTGTTGAAGAATCAAAAAATGAAATTAAAGAAAGAAAATATAATTTTATTCAATCTAAAACAGAATCATTGAGTGATATAGATAAAAAGCGTTTGGAATTAGAAAAAACTTTGGCAAAGACACCTGAAGTTTACAATAAACAGATTGAATTGCCCGAAAAGAAAGAAGTTCAATCAGAAGATGATGTTATACAAAAAGAATTCAGCGATATTAAACTGACGGCTTTTGCAAATCCTGTTTCATTGCATGCAACTCAAAGAAACAGAGTAAAAAAAGTTTTGCCAAAAACATCCGCATTGAGAGAAGGTAAATTTGAGAAACTTCAAGAGAATGCTTTGAATTTCCCTAAAAGAAAGTTTAAAAATGCTAATTTGAGTGTTGCTGATTTGATTTCAAAAGGCAGTGAAATATTAGGTGATAATAACGAATCTGTTAAAATGTTTGAAAAAGAGCAGGATTATATAATGTCATCTTTAGAAGAATATTTTAAGATTTTAGACAGGGAACAAAAAGCATACACTCCTGAAAAAGAACTTTCACAAAAAGTTGCCAAGACTTTGTCGCAGATAAAACCTTCAATGAAAATGCCTCATGCTTCAAATCCGATAAAATCCGATAAATATCTTAACGGTTTGGTCATTAAATCAGGTTATAATATAGACGAAAACAGAGGTTTTTATTTGGTCAGTCTTGACGGAATAACGGCATTAGTCGGCAGAGTGAAAGATGAAATTTTTGTTTTGAAAAAATTTGATGAGAATGTAGATAAACTTCAGGTGCGTTTAGATAATGAAAACGTATATATGGTAAAAGCCGGAGATTTTAAGTCATTAGTAGATACTGCCGACGATAAGATGGGTGTGCTTATTGAGCTTTAAGGTTCATAGATGATTAAAAAGATTATAGTAATTTTAGTGATATTGGCAGGGAGTTTGTTTTACTTGTGTAAATCCAGCTCTGATTCTGATATTATAAAACTGCAGTTTGCAAGCTGGGGGTCAAAATCTGAAGTTGATATTATAAAACCTTTATTGGATAAGTTTGAAGCAAATAATCCGGATATAAAAATTGAATTTATGCATATACCTCAGAATTATTTTCAAAAAATCCATCTTTTATTTGCTTCAAATACAGCTCCGGATGTAATATTTATTAATAATCATTATCTGCCATTATATGCAGGTGTTTTGGAACCGTTGGAATTTGATAATGCATTTTATCCGAAAGCTTTAGAGGCATTATCGTGGAAAAATGTATTATATGCTGTTCCTAGGGATATTTCAAATTTAGTTATATTTTATAATAAAGACATATTTGACAGAAAAAATATTCCATATCCGTCTGCGGATTGGGATTTAGAACAGTTTTTAGATATTACAAAGAAGCTTACAGGAGATGGTATTTACGGTATAAGCTTTGAAGAAGATGCTTTGTTTTATCTGCCGTATTTAATGAGTGAAGGCGGCGGTATTTTATCTGATGATTTATCTGAAATAATTGTTGATGAACCGGCAAGCCAAAAAGGCTTACAATTTTATGCTGATTTGAGGAAAAAATATCATGTTGCTCCTTTAAAAGAAGAAATTGCCAGTGCAACATCGGCTCAAATGTTTTTACAAGGAAAACTTGCCATGCATCTTTCGGGCAGATGGCTTGTTCCGAAATACCGTGAGGAAGCTGATTTTGATTGGGATGTAATTTCTTTTCCAAAAGGTGATTTTGGCAGCATTGTCCCTTTAGATGCTTCCGGGTGGGCAATTTCTAAAAAGTCAAAACATAAAAAAGAGGCAAAAATGCTTATTGATTATTTGTCTTCAAAAGAAAGCATAGCTGAATTTACAAAAAGCGGATTAATAGTTCCCGCAAGGATTGATGCCGCTCGGTATTTTTTGGATGATAAAAAACCAAATAATGCCAAAATATTTTTTGATGTTATAGAAACATCAAAGCCTACTCCGGTATCGGTTAATTATAGGGAAATATTGGATGATTTACATGTAAAATTTGAAAAATTATTTAACTAACTTTTTTCTGTTAAATAATTTTTCAAAATCAATATCAAGTGCATTCATAATTGCAATTATTGTTGTAAGGCTTGTATTTACTTCACCTCGTTCAATAGTTCCGATTACTTGCCCGTAAGATAATCCTATTTTTTCGGCAAGTTTTTCTTGTGAAAGTCCTGCACGATTGCGTTCCGCCTTTAAATTCCTGCCAAATTCGCAAAGAATATTCTTTTTTTCCATACGTTTATTGTATAAACTTGACAAGAAACATTCTACAATATATAATTTGTTAAAAACAATATATATATTGTAGAATGCAATTTATTTACTTGAAATATATGAAAAATTTGTTAAGAGGGAATAAGATATTATGGCAAAAGTTCTTTAATCAAGTTGTTGAGATATTATGTCAAAACAACTTATTAACGAACTTATTGTCGCTGAATCGTCATTCTGAGCGAAGCGGTGCTACGCACGTAGACACATTAGGTTTGCCTTCTACACGTCATCCTGAGGCTTTAGCCGAAGGTGCTACGCACGTAGGTATGTTAGACAAAAATCATCGTGCCGCCTTCACGCTCGCAGAAGTTCTTATCACCCTCGGGATTATAGGAATTGTTGCGGCAATGACAATCCCGACATTAATCAGTAACATGCAGGAAATGTATTTCCATGCCAAATGGAAAGAATGCTATGCTACATTAAACAATGC
>CALVCA010000026.1 GCA_944325895.1 Candidatus Gastranaerophilales bacterium | reverse complement strand
TGTACGGCTCGCAAAAGCGTGGTTTTTGGGACGAGTTTCGCTTCGCTCACTCTTGTACAAATCCGCTGCGTAGCACCTTCGGCGAGGGTGAAAGCGGCACGATGATTGTTGTCAAACGTACCTACGTGCGTAGCACCTTCGGCTAAAGCCTCAGGATGACGTGTAGAAGGCAAACCTAATGTGTCTACGTGCGTAGCACCGCTCCGCTCAGAATGACGGGTTGTGTGGAATAAACTTCCATAAACAGCCCAAAAAGCTCTAATCAAGCGGACCGTAGGGGGGGACTATCTTATCCGCTTTTATTTCAATAGTTTTCATATCTTAACTCCTTTTTCTTTAATTAAATATTATTTCTCAAATTTTGTCAAGTGGAAAAACTGAAACAGGTCATGAAAAATATAATTTTGTATTTATATATTAAATGTAACAAAATGTAAATACGAATTTAAAATAGGTTGAAACCCAGTTATAATGCCTGTATGGTATGGTATGGTATGGTCGAAGTATGCCTATAGCAAAAAAATATTTTTTTATTTTTTGAAAAAATGTGTAATACATTGGTTTGAATTATGCAAGGTTTTAACACAGTAAATTCGTATATTAGTAATATTGAAATTAGCAAAAAACAAAAAAAATGTTTTAAAATAAAGAAAGCTGCTTTGGGTGCATTTGCTATAACATCTTTAGGTACGATTTATGGTGTAAAAAAATTCCAGGTAAAAAATATAAAAAATGTACAAAAAGCATTTCAGGATGTATTTATGAGGGATGATATTACGATTGATGATGCCCGTAATATTTTGAAAGATTATAGAAAAATTGAAAAAATTTCGAATAGAAAAAAATATATACAGGCTCTTTTTGAAGCGGCTAAGAAAAATTACGGTTTCGGTCACAGTAATATAAAACTTGTTTTAGAAAAAGGCGAAAAAATTCATGGTTTTTGTCCAAACGATAACTCTGCAATATACATAACCCCAAATGCCCCTAAAAAATTTCTGTTAAACGTAATGCACCATGAATTTCGTCATGCAAAACAACATTTATATGCAACTCCTGAATTTACTAATCTTGATCAGATTTTTGAGATTTTATTCAAAAACACTGATAAAATCAGGCTTCAATCAATATTAAAAGATACTGATAATATACACAAGACTAAGGAATGGCAAAATGCAGTAAAGATATTACGTGCAAAAAAAAATCAAAATATTCCTGTAAAATATAAAGAGTGGGCAGATAAATGTTCTGACAATATATATCATTATATTAGTGCTAAAAAAAATATAGTTGCGTATTGGAACAATTATGTAGAGCAGGACGCAAGAAAAGCCGGCAGAACAATAGAAAAATTCGTTAAATCAAAAGCATTTATGTTCCGTGCTTGGTATGAAGATTTGATGATGAAACTTTATACCCGCTAAAGATAATTAATTTTCATCAACAAGATGTTCGCTTTTATCTACATAACCTGAAAGCTGTTTAAGAGCCTGTTTATATGCGTTAACCGTGCCGTTGCCGCCTAAACATCCCCCGGGGCATGCCATAACTTCAATCAAATTACCCAGCTCGCATACACCGTTTTTAGCATATTTTTTCAAATCTTTTATAGATTGTTTATCTAAACCGTTTATTATAACCGGATATGCAGGCAAGTGTTCCGGCAGCATAGTTTGAACAGCTTTTGCTACTCCGCCGGTTACTGCGTAATTTCTGCCTTCTGCTGATGCCTGTGTTTTAAATTCGGATTCTTTGCACTCTCCTACCTGTATGCCTAATGCAATAAACCAGGCTCCGAGTTCTTCATAATTTAATACAAAGTTTACATTCGGATTTTGCATAGCTTCTTTACGCTTTGCATTACAAGGGCTGAAAAATACAGTCACCGCATCAGGATAATCTTTTTTTACAATTTCTGCCGTGTAATATAGCGGAGTTTTGGTTGTTGATCTGTATGGTTTCATCTCAGGAATGTGTTTTTCCACTAATTCATTATATCCGGCACAGCAGGATGTTGTCATAAATTCGGCACCTGCTTCAAGCCGTTCTTCAAATTCCTTTGCTTCTGTTTTTGTTGTAACATCGGCTCCCTGAGCTACTTCATATACATCTTTAAAGCCTAATTCCAAAATAGCTTCTTTTAATTGTGCAGGTGTGCAAGGTAATTGTCCCATAGTCGCCGGAGCCAGCATTGCTATTACTTTTTTACCTGATTTTATATTCTTTAAAATATCTATAATTTGACTTTTTTCATGTACTGCTCCAAATGGACATGCAGCTACACACTTACCGCAGGATATACATTTTTCAAAATCAATTTTTGCATGACCGTCATCGCCTTTTGCAATTGCTCCGACAGGACAAGCGTTTTCGCATGGAACAATGATTTTTGTTATAGCATGGTATGGACAAACTTGTACACACATTCCGCAATTTTTGCATTTTTCCGGATCTATAACTGATTTGCCGTTTTGTATACTTATTGCTCCAAATTTGCAAGTATTTACACACGGTCTTGCAACACAGCCCTGACATAAGTCGGTTACATATATTCTTGATGGTACGCAACCTTTGCAGGCTGTCGTTAATACGGTCAGCGGATCTTCTTCCGGAATTTCTCTTTCAAGAGCTTTGTGTGCAAGTGTTGACAATAATTCGCTGTCATCAGCTTCTTCTATTGACATCCCCAAACCAGCTACTGTTCTGTCTCGTAATATTGCACGTTCTTTATGTATGCAGCATCTGTACGGTACTTCACTGCCTTTCGGTCGCATTGCATATGGTATTAAGCGGGTATTTTCTGCAAAATCCTCGCTTAAATATGCTTTTATAAGTCTTACAAGTATTTCACGCTTGAGGTGTGAAGTTTGTTTGGGGGTAGTGTTCATACTCATTTTTTAATTCCTTTTATTTAAGATGGCTTTCTATTGCAGCTAAAACTTTTTCTACTGTTGCTTCTTTTACAACGTCATCGTTAACTTTTACATACGGTGCTTTTGAAAATTCCCAGTCTATTGAGCATAAACCAAGACACGGAACTCCTGATACATCAACTCTGTCACCGTATTTTTTCGGCACAAGTTCAATTAATTCTTGTAAATTAGCTGACCCCATTACAAAACATGTTGTGCCTAAACATACTTTTACATTAACTTTTTTGTCCATACTATCTCCTTACATATACTGTATGCTTACTTTTTTGAAATATTTGTTTTGAAGAACATCCGCCATTTTTTTAATAATGTTCTTTCTTATTTCGATTTCAACCGGCAGTGCCGGATCATAGTGTGCTTGGTTTAGTTTTGCACCAACCATAAAGTTTATGCAATCGCTATCCAATAAAAAGTTTACCAGCTTTCCTGCTGCGTTGTCAATATCTGTTGTCCCTGATTCTAAATATTCTAAAGTTTTTGTTAATGTCAATATCCCTTCAGTTACTAAATCAACACCGTCCATATACGAACAAGAAGGAAGTTTTCCGATACTTATTGTGTTGTCCATTGTGATAGGTTTATTTAATTCTCTTGAAATAAGATTTGCTGTCGTACCGCCGCATATTGCTTTCTTACCTTTAAATTTGTCAAATAACCTTGCATATTCCGCATCTTTTGATTGATGATACGGGGGACCTGTAAAAATTAATGCTTCTCTTGGTTCTCTGAAATATAGTACACATGCGGATATGTCATCCTTTGGATTTCTGTCTGTTTCAATGTTTTTTGCTTGATTTACAATATAATGTGAAAGTTCTGAGCTGGAAATATCCGGATGTTCGGCTAATTTATCTTTTAAAAGAACTATCAATCCGTCACGTCTTAATCCTAATTTTAATCTTTTCCCGCCCAGCCCTGATTGTGTTACGCCGTCAGAACAAAATATGAGTCTGTCACCAAGTTTTAAGTCGATTTTATAAATTTTCATTTTACGGTTTTTGAATGTTTTTGATTGTATTATCTCAAATTCAGGCTGTAAAACTTCGTTATTTCTTATCCATATAAATTCAGGATTACCTTCTTCTACTATTTTGGCATGACCGTCATCATTTACATCTATTGCTGAGAATGTTGAATAACTTATATGTCTGATTTGGCAGACAGGCAGCGAGTTCATTATAATTTCGGCAGCATGTCTTATAGATATTTGTTGGCTTTCTATAAAACGCAATAACATTGTTGCGGTCATACATGATAAAATATTCGCTTTTATTCCGCTGCCTAATCCATCTGATAAAACTGCTATAAGACGAGCTTCGTCAGGGTATCTTTTGGATACAAAATAGTCCCCGTAGGCATTTTGGTTATATTTTTTCATTTGACTGCAGTCAATGTCAATGAACACTCTCATCCTCCGAATCTTTGTCATCATAGTCATTTGCTATTGAGCTTAAAAGTGTTTCGGTTTCAACCATATGTTCGCCTAAAAGACAAGCTATTTCCTGCACTATTGAAATATTTTTTGAAATAACTTCGTGTGCTTTTTGAGAAATTTTTTCACGATTTGTTTCTGTTTGTGTTACGTCCGTTATAATTGCACCGACAATTTCATTTTCTTCAATTGTAAATGCACTAATATCATAGAGCCTGTTTTTGACCGGATATCGTTCTTTGTGCAGGTCTTTTCCTGTTTTTAGTATTGTTTTGAAAATGTCAGCAAAGTCTACTATTCTATCTATTGCAGCACCTGTCATACCGTCAGGTCTAGCTTTAAATATTTCGTACATATCACCTGTAAACATCCTCATAAAACTGTCATTTGCTTCTAATATATTCATATTATTATCAACCATTACAACGGCTGCCGGCATGCAGCGAAACATTGCGGCTGCTTTTCTAATCGCAATTTTTCTCATATAAGAAACACACATTGAAGTTTCAGCATCACCATTTAGCAGTGCAACAGCCATATCACGGCATGTCGGGTATCCGCATCCGCCGCAATTTAGTTCGTCATCAACTGAATGTTTCCCTATTCGTTTTAATGCTTGTAATACGTCTTCTATCGGATATTGTTTATGCGTAACTTTTGATGATGTGTAATCAATATTAACAACAACGGATGGTTTTTTAGGGATAACAAGTCTGTGTTTTACATTTGATAATACATCTGATACAACACTTATACCTGCTTTTTCAGTTGAAATACACGGTCCGGCAACGCATCCGCCTTCACATGATAACCCTTCTACAAAAATTACTTTATTAAGCTTTTCAGGTTTTAGATTTGTTAAGGCTTTTTCAAAATTTTCTAATCCGCATATATCAATTAATTGTATGTGCTCTTTTATTCCGATTTTTTTAATTGTTTCATTCATACCGCCGTCTATAGGGTATAAAGCACCTTCATGAGCTGAATGCGGTACAAATTGGTTTTTTGTATCTGTCGTTATATTAGCTATATCTCCGATTTCTTCATTAATCCACATTTTTAATTCTTCAAAGGTCAAAGAATAATCAATTAAATCACTGTGGTCTGCCTCATTTTTTTTACCTATACACGGTCCTATAAATACTATGGAAATATCATCGCCGAATTTTTCTTTCAATAATTTGGCATGTGTCATTGCAGGTGAACCTATTGGAGTTATGTTATTAGTAAATTCAGGATGATAATGTCTTATAAAGTCAACTATTACAGGACATGCACTTGATATAAATAGTCCTTTTTCCGCATCATTAAGCATCTCAGCAGTCTTTATTGAAACTTCTTCTGCTCCTAACGCTGTTTCTGAAACTTCTTTAAATCCTAAACGCTTTAATACAGATATCATTTTAGCATCTGATATTTCAAACACACCGCTCCAAGACGGGGCAAGAGATACGTATACATCTTTTTGGGCGAGTAAAAGTTTTTTTACTTTATCAATATCAGTTCTGACCCGTTTTGCTCCGGCAGGACATGCCTTTACACAAGCTCCGCAGGCTATGCATTTTTCCGGGATTACAGAAGCATGACCGTCTTCAATTTTAATGGCTTTTACATGGCATTGACGTACACATTTGTAACAATCGTGACATTCGTTAATTAAAGTGTATACAGGATTTTGTTTGTCCATTTTATCTCCGTTAAATGTTTTGTTTTATTATTTCTTTTAATTTGTCGATATCTACGTTATTGTATTCTTTTCCGTTAACATATATGTTCGGGCCTAAAGCACATTTGTTTTCACATCTTGAACCTTCAAGTTCAATGTTTGCATCAATTCCGTGTTCTTTGATGTAATCTTCCAAAAATGCTAAATTTTCTTGATTTCCACGTGCAAAACAGGAGCTTCCCATGCAAACATTTATGTTTAATTTTGTCATACTTTCCTCTCAATTATATATTGTAGTCTATTCTTTAAGTGTGTGCAACTTTTTTATAAAATTCTTTCATAAATTTTGTCAACATTTTGTAAAAATGCATTTTTATCAAAAATTATTTCAATTTCATCTTTTGACAAATATTTAGAAATTTGAGAATCATTTAGGATATTTTCTTTAAAATTGCCGTTATTATTAAAAGCATCAAGTGCATTTTTCTGCACAAGTTCATAAGCATTTTCTCTTGAAAGACCTTTTGCAACAAGCGATAAAAGAACTTTTTGCGAAAATACAATTCCACCGAATTTGTCAGTGTTTTTGAGCATGTTATCTTTATGAACAACTAAATTTTCTATTATTTCATTAAATCTGTTCAGCATAAAATCAATTAACCCCAGGCTGTCAGGGAATATAATTCTTTCTGATGAGCTGTGTGAAATGTCACGTTCATGCCAAAGCGGGATGTTTTCTAATGCGACAATAGAGTTTGCTCTGACAACTCGTGCCAGTCCGCATAAATTTTCCGATAAAACAGGATTTTTTTTATGCGGCATTGCAGAAGAACCTTTTTGGTGCGGTGCAAATCCTTCTTCTACTTCTAAAACTTCTGTCCGCTGCAGATGTCTTATCTCTGTTGCAAATTGTTCTATCACACTTGCAATCAACGCTAAGGACTGCATAAAATATGCGTGGTAATCTCTGGCTATAATTTGGGTTGAAATCCTTGCAGGCTTAAGTCCTAAATGCTTGCATGTTATTTGTTCAACTTCAGGAGAAATATTACTGTAAGTTCCGACAGGACCTGAAATTTGTCCTACACGGATTTGTTCCAATGCGTGTTCAAAATTCTCTTTTTGACGTTCTAAAATGTCTATCCAGCTGCATAATTTTAATCCAAATGTCATAATTTCTGCATGTATCCCGTGTGAACGCCCTATGCATATTGTATTTTTATGTTTTTCAGCTAAATTTTTAATTGAATTTATGACTTTGTTTAAATCTTGCTTTATAATTTTTCCGCTGTCTTGAATTTGTAGAGCAAAAGCAGTATCTATAACATCAGAACTCGTTAATCCTACATGCATATATCTGCCTAAATCACCTAAACTTTCATTAACATTGGTTAAAAAGGCTATTACATCATGTCTGACTTCTCGTTCAATTTCATCAATTCTTTTTACGTCAAACTTTGCACGTTGTTTTATTATCAAAACATCTTCTTTAGGAATTTCACCAAGTTCTGCATATGCTTCGCATACGGCTATTTCTACTTTTAAGTAATAGTCAAATTTTGAATGCAAATCCCAAATATGTTTTATTTCTTCTCTTAAATATCTGTCTATCATAAGTTTTATTTTAACATAAATATCAGATTAAGATAATATTAAAATATTGAGCCAACAGTTAATTTATAATATAATTATTAATGTTGAATTTATAAGAGAGGTAAATATGATAGATAAAACAGCAGTTATACATCCGTCTGCACAGATTGCTGAAGATGCAATTATCGGACCGTATGTTGTAATTGGCGAGAATGTAAAAATCGGCAGTAAAACTAGAGTTATTGCAAATGCTTATATTGAACATGCTGAAATAGGTGAAAGATGTACAATTTCTCCTTTTGCAACAATAGGTTCGGAACCTCAGGATTTAGGGTATAAGGGTGAGCCTACAAAAGTTGTTATTGGAAATGATACTATTATAAAAGAAAATGTAACAATCCATAGAGGTGCTGCTTGCGGCGACTTTACAACAAGAATAGGCAATAAATGTTTGTTAATGGTAGGATCTCATGTCGCACATAACTGTGTTTTGGCTGATCAGGTAATTTTAGCAAATCTTGTTACATTAGGCGGTCATGTACATGTCGGTTTTGGAGCTTTTGTAGGTGGAATGAGTGTCTTTCATCAAAACGTCAGAATTGGTGATATGGCAATAGTTTCCGGTTTTTCAGCTTCACGTCAGGATATTTTGCCTTATTCTAAAGGCGACGGCCGTCCTGCGGTGCCGTGCGGACTCAATGTTGTTGCTATGAAAAGACGTGGAATTCCTCAGGAAATCAGAACTGCTGTAAATCAGGCATTTAAATTATTGGTATCAGAGGATTTGAATACTACTCAAGCTATAGAAAAAATCAGAGCAGAAATTCCCATGAATGAATATATTGAAAAAATGATTGATTTTATTCAAACTTCAAAACGTGGTGTTTTATTAAAAAGCCATAAACACACTCATCATGCAGGTGATAATGATGAATAAGACAGTTTGGGAAAAGTATGCTGAAGTCCTTGCAGATTATTCGGTTAACGTGCAAAAAGGTGATTTGGTCGAAATTCGAGCTGAAAGTATTTATGCAAAAGAGCTTGTAAGAGCTTTATATAAAAGAGTATTAGAGCTTGGAGGACATCCTGTTTTAAGAACCGGTTTTGGTGATATGACGGAATTGTTTATAAAATATGCTTCCGATGAACAATTGGATTATATTGACCCTATTTCAAAGCTTTCTTATGAAATTATTGATAAATTTATTTCCATCGGAAGCCCTTTGAATACTAAAAGTATGAAACGTGCCGATTTGCAAAAGCTTGCACGCAGGGGTAAAGCTACCAAAGCTTTGTCGGAACTTTTGATGAAACGTTCGGCTGAAGGTTCCGCAAAATGGGTTATCTGTGATGTCCCGACACATGCTCTTGCTCAGGAAGCCGGTATGTCGTTTGATGAATATTCTGATTTTTTGTTTAATTCTTGTTATCTGAATTTGGATAATCCTGTTGAAAAGCTTAAAGAATTAGACGAAAAACAATCAAAATGGGCAGAATATTTGAACGGAATTAAAAAGCTGCATATAACCGGCGACAAAACGGATATAACATTTAATGTTGAAGGCAGAAAATGGATAAGCTGTTCCGGATTAAATAATTATCCTGACGGTGAAGTGTTTACCTCACCTGTAGAAGACGGTATAAACGGCGAAATATATTTTGATTATCCGCAAAATTACAGAGGAAACGAAGCACAAGGTGTTCATCTTTGGATTGAAAACGGAAAAGTTGTGAAAGCATCCGCAGAAAAGGGCGAAGAATTTTTGAATGCTATGCTTGATATGGATGATGGTTCACGTTTTATCGGTGAAATAGCCGTCGGAACAAACGATATGATTCAGGAAATTACCGGAAATATCCTGTTTGATGAAAAAATCGGCGGTGCAATTCATATGGCTGTCGGAGCTTCTTATCCCGAAACCGGTGGAAAAAATGTTTCAGGACTTCATTGGGATTTAATCAAAAATATGAAAAACAACGGCAAAATTTTTGCAGATGATGTTCTTATTTATGAAAACGGTAAATTTTTGATTTAAGTATAGAGCTGTTTAAAGATAAAATCATCTGTAATGGTCATTTCATCCTGATTTGGCTGCTTTATAAAAATACTCGGATTATTTTCCGGAAGTTTTTTATCAAGTTTTTGGATAATATTGCCTACTGTATTTGAGGTTACAGGTTTTATAGGTTCTGCCATTTTATCTCCTTATTGTCATGTACGGTTTTTTGTCGGCAAAACTTTTGAAATTTTAAAAAAATTTTACATAAAGTAACATTGACATTAATTTTGTCAGGTGTTATTATTAATTTGAGAATTGTTTATGGCTAAAATATCACCCATTATTGACAGATTAACATTTTTAAAAAATGAACAGGTTTATTCTGCATTTACCGGTGATTATAAAACGTTTAAAAAAGCCGCAAAAGAGTATGCAAAGCTTGCTGTTAATAATTTTGATGCAGCAAAGGAATTAAAATCATCTATGCAGGTTAAGGTACCTCTTTTTTCTCCTTACGGGTTACGGATGATGAAAGTATGGTTTTTGAACAAGTTTAGAATAAAAACACCTGAAGAAAAAATGCTTAAAAAACTTGCTAAAAATTACAATCTAGAAAAATTTTTCAGCACAAAACTAAAATGAGTTATTTGAGATTTTTTAATAAGATTTAATTTATCTCATTAAATCGTTTTTTATTAGATTATAAAAATGATTATCAATGGTGTTATAGCCGGTAAATTTAAAAAAAGGAGGCTATTAAGCCTCCTTTTACGCATTCACTAATGATTTTGAATGTTCAAGCTGCAATGTACAGGTTGTAACGTCACATACACAAGACGGTCCGAAGTATTGAACAGCTCCGGGGAATAAATATCTGTCATTCATTGCCCAGTCTTCTCTGTTTTGTTCTAATTCTTTGAATACCGGTCCGTCAAGTTTTACTAATGCTTTTTGAATAACAGGTTTCATTTCACCGTGACGTTTTTCCATATTCATCATCATTGTTAACGGTATACCGCCTGCAATCCATTCGTCGGCAGGTGCGGTTAAGTTTCTTATTGATGATAAATATCCTGTTAAGCCGAAGTTAATTAATGCAAATGCATTGTAACCTAATGAATAGCAATAGTCAGCATCAAAGTTTGACGGGAATGCACATCTGCCTTCATATCCGAAAAAGTGTGATTGCGGCGAGAATTTACCGATATAATCACCCTGTGATCTCAATTCGTCAAGTCTTGTTGAAATCATTTCTATAAGCAACTTTTCGGTTTCAATTTTTGATACTTGAACATTACCGTGCGGGTCACGATCTGCCAATAATTGACCTTTTATCAAGACAGGTAATGAATTGTAAACTTTTGCATTATCAGGGTCAAGTCTGTTTTCTACAATATCAAATTTTTCTCTGATAGTTGTTGCGTTGACAAAATCAGGATCTGTTTCCAAAGATGCCATAATATCGTTCAAGTTTGCAATCATTGATTTCATCTCAGGTATAAATTCAATTAAACCTTCCGGAATAATTGCTATACCGAAGTTTTTACCAATATCGGCACGTCTTACGATGATATCTGTCATATAATTGACTATTTGTTCTAATGACATTTTCTTTTCTTCAACTTCTTCCGAAATTAAAGTTATATTCGGCTGAGTTTGTAGTGCAGCTTCCAAAGCTACATGAGAAGCACTTCTGCCCATAATTTTGATAAAATGCCAGTATTTTTTTGCTGAATTAGCATCACGTTGAATATTTCCGATTAATTCAGCATATGTTTTTGTTGCTGTATCAAAACCAAATGAAATTTCAATTTGTTCATTTTTTAAATCGCCGTCAATTGTTTTTGGACATCCTATAACCTGAATTCCTGCATTATTTTTTACAAACCATTCTGCAAGCATTGCTGCGTTTGTATTTGAATCATCACCGCCGATTATTACTACTGCTGAAATATTTAATTTTTTGCAAACTTCCAAAGATTTTTGGAATTGTTCTTCAGTTTCAAGTTTTGTTCTGCCTGATCCGATTATATCAAATCCGCCTGTATTTCTGTATTGATTAATAAATTCATCGGTAAATTCTATGTATTTGCCGTCAATAATACCGGACGGACCGCCTAAAAATCCGTACAACTTGTTTGATGAATTAGCTTGTTTTAAAGCGTCATACAAGCCGGCTATTACGTTGTGTCCTCCGGGGGCTTGTCCTCCTGAAAGTATTACACCGACATTTTTTTGATCTGATGCCGTCATTGAAATTGAATTTTTGAAAGTTACCACCGGTTTTCCGTATGTATTTTTGAATAGATTTTGGATTTGTTCTTGATCTCTTACTGATTGGGTTTTGTCGCCTTCAATTAATTCAAGGCTGTTAATTCCTAAAGCTAAACAAGCCGGAAGTTTCGGCTGGTATTTTAATCTTTCGATTTGTAATGGTGAAAGTGTTTTCATAAGTTTTTCCTCTTTATTAATATATTACTACACAAAGTTATTTTAGAGCAAAAGTCATGTCGGCTTCAACTGCTATTTTGCCGTCGACTTTTCCTACTCCATGGGTTTTGCATACAGGACCTTTAATTTTTAAAAGTTCTATTTCCATTTCAAATTTATCACCCGGTCTTACTATATTTTTGAAACGAGCATTTTCAACACCTGCGTAAAGTGCAAGTTTGCCGTTGAATTCGGGCATCTTTAATAAAATGGGTGCTGAGCATTGAGCTAAAGCTTCCAATTGCAATACACCAGGCATTATTGGATTGCCAGGGAAATGTCCTTGGAAAAATTCTTCATTCATTGTAAGATTTTTGTAGCCTTTGGCATATTTCCCCGGTACGCATTCGGTTATTCTGTCTACGAGCAAAAACGGATATCTATGCGGCAGCATATTTGTTATATCCATAATATCAAAGCTCAAAACTTCTTCTGTCATATTTTTCTCCTTATATTTCCTTTAATTTTTCTTTTAAGATTTTTGCAACTTTTAAATGTACTTTATGACCTGCTTCTTTTATTAAAATCTGTGCTTTTAAATTAAGCGGGTTTACACCTGTCAGGTACAAATCTCCTATAACATCAAGAATTTTATGTTTTATGGGTTCATTTTCGGAACGCAATTCAGTTGTATAACCGTTGTCAGTTAATCCTACGGTATTTTCTTGTGTTACTCCTTGTGCAAATCCAAACATTTGAAATTTTTTCAAGTCTTTATAAAATCCAAAAGTACGTGCTTCAATAATTTCATCAGGATTTTTTGGATTGTAATTTACCCATCGTTGTGTTAAATCAGGATGATTATAATTTACCGCATATGAGATAAATAAGTCTTTATCCGGAAGGATTATCATGCTGGTTTTGCCGTTCAGATAATAAATAGGTTCACAAACCGTATAATATTTAGGTTTTGACTTTTCAATACCGGTTTGTTTAAAAAGCTCAACCCAACTTTTCGCACTTCCGTCAAGAGCCGGAACTTCTTCTTCATCCATGCATATATCAACTGAATCTATTCCGCAAAAAGCCATTGCAGCTGATAAATGTTCTTCCAGCATAACTTTTGACTTCTTGTTGCCAAGGGTTACACAGTGATCAGTAGAAATAAGATTATCTATGTCTGCCGTGAAGGCTTCTTGACCTTTTATAAAATATCTGATTTTTCCTTCTGTTGACGGGAAAAATGTTATTTTACAAGGCTTGTTTTTCATCAAGCCGTTTCCGGAAATTTCAGCTTGTTTTTTGAGTGTTCCCATTATTCGTTATGTGCCTCTTCAAATTCTGTAAGCATAGGTTCGTATTTTCTGAATTTTGTTATAATTTCCTGTGCATCTTTCATTGTTTTCAGTTGTTTTATGAATTCTTTTCTCGGAACAGCAGGAATACCTACAACAATTGAACGTTCAGGGAAAGATTTTGATACACCGGCTTTTGCGGCAATAATTGTGTCAGAACCAATTTGGATATGATCCGCAAGACCGGCTTGTCCTGCTATTACGACTCTGTCACCGATAACACAGCTTCCTGCTATACCTACTTGCGATATAATCAAACAGCCTTTACCGATTTTGCAGTTATGACCTATCATAACCTGATCGTCAATTTTTGTATCATCACCTATTACCGTATTTTCAATTGTCCCTCTGTCAATGGTTGTGTTTGCACCAATTTCGACGTTGTTGCCTATCTCAACCGCTCCAATGGAAGGAATTTTAAAGATAACATGATTTGTTTGGGAACCTTCTTTTATTGAACCATCTTTTCTTGCCTGTTCAATATTGTCAGGATTTTCGGTTACAAAGCTAAAGCCGTCGGCTCCTAATGATACACCGTGGTGCAGGATAACATTATTCCCTATTTTTACTCTGTCGCCTATGTTTACACCGGGATGGAAAAAGCAATTTGCACCTATTTTGACATTGCTTCCGATATATGAATTTGCAATAACTTTTGTGTTATCTCCGATTTCTGCATTTGCTGATATTACTACATTTGGTCCTATTGAAACATTTTGCCCGAGTTTGACTGTAGAATCAACAACAGCTGTAGGATGCACGTCTTTGTTAACTACAGGAGGTACGTAGAAAAGGTTTAACAATTTCATCATAGCAAGCCTTGGTCTTTCAACTTCTATTGTTGTAAGTCCGTCTATTTGCACTCCTAAAGGTACTAAAGCAGCTTTTGCTTTTGATTTTGCAAGATTTGCAATTTCGTCTTCTCCCAGTGCAAGTGCAAGAGTTTCTTCATCTGCCAGCAGCGGCGGAGCTATGTGTGTGATTTTTACATCTGAAACTTTTGTCAGCATTCCGTTTACAATTTGTGTAATTTCTTCTACAGAAAAAGTTTTCATATCTTTACTCCTTAATTTTATTTATTGTATTTGTTGTTGATTTACCTTGAACAAAGTCTATAAATTCAACTCTTGTTCCGTTTTTTTTAATTATATCGGCTTCGGGCAGAGAGTCCATATTATAATCCGCACCTTTAGTGTATACATCAGGTTTTATTTCATCTAATAAATCACGTGGACTTTTTTCATCAAATAATACGACATAGTCTACACAGCTTAATGCACATAAAATTTCGGCTCTGTCGTTTTCATTATTTATAGGTCTGCCTTCTCCTTTGATTAACCGTACAGATTTATCTGAATTTAAAAGTACTATCATATAATCTGCAAATGATTTAGTTTTTTGAAGATATCTGATATGTCCCACATGCAGTATGTCAAAGCAGCCGTTTGTTACGACAACGGTTTTTCCGCTTTTCTGCAGATTACGAACAAATTCAGCTATATTTTCCCTTCTTAAAACTTGTCCCATAACAGTTTTATTTTAGCAGAAAAACAAAGCCTTGTCGCCTTTTTTTAACAAAAAGTAATAATATTAAAACAAAGTTCTGGTCTGATTAAAAATTTTGTTCCAGGGAGCAAATTCTGTACAGTATTTGCTGTTTAGAAAGGTATTAAATTTATTAAGAATGTCTTTGACAGACTGAGGATTTTCAGGTGAAAATTGATATGTATTTTGCATACTTAATTTTACCTGTGGAAATTCGGAAACGTGCAATTTTTTTCTCATGGCGGATTTGGCGGCATTGATGTCTTTAGTGTTTACAGATTGTTTACCAACTTGTAATTTGGTAATTGCATCACTTATTTTGACCATGAATTACTCCTTTTATTTTTTATAAAAATCGTAAATCAAAAATTTGCCAGCTTCATTTCGGTAATTTTTTTACAAATTCTAACGGTATTTAAAGCTGCTCCTATTCTTAAATTATCGGCTACGCACCATAGAGTAATTCCGTTATTGAAAGCAAGATTTTTTCTTATTCGTCCGACAAAAACAGGGTCAACATATTCAGCGTCCCGTGTGGTCGGGTATTCAAAATTATCAGGGTTATCTATAACTTTTACACCATAAGAATTTTCAAGAATTTTTCTGACATCTTCAGGTGAAATTTTATCTTCAAATTCAATGTCAACAGCCTCACTGTGACCTCTATAGACAGGTACTCTTACTGCGGTACAAGAGATAGGAGTACTTTGGGACAGATGAAGAATTTTTTTTGTTTCATTTACTACTTTCATTTCTTCTTTTGTGTATCCGTTTTCACAGAAAATATCTATCTGTGGAATTACGTTAAAAGATATTGGTTTTTTGAAACAAATATTTTCAAAATTTTCACCGTTTAATTTGGCTTTAGTATCGGCAGTAAGTTCGTTTATTGCGGCAAGACCTGCTCCTGAAACTGATTGGTAAGTAGAAACAATTAATCTTTTAATTTTGGCTTTATCATGCAAAGGTTTTAATACAAGCATTAATTGTGAAGTTGAGCAATTGGGATTTGCGATAATACCATTATGTTTTTTTAAGTCTTCATCATTTACACCGGCAATTACAAGCGGCACATTATCTTCCATTCTGAAAGCAGATGAATTATCGATTAAAACTCCGCCTCGTTTTACAATTTCCGGAGCAAATTTTTTGGAAGTTGATGCTCCTGCGGATGCAATAACAATGCTTATCCCTTCAAAAGATTCGGGTTTTGCTTCCTCAACAATGAATTTTTTCCCTTGGAATTCAACTTCTTTTCCGGCACTTTTGGCACTTGATAAAAGTTTAAGATTATTGTATTCAACCTTAAGTTCATCCATAATGCTTAAAATTTCACGTCCGACAACACCTGTTGCACCTAAAATAGCTATATTTGGTTTGTTTTGCATAATTCAGCTCTCCTTGTGTAAAAAATTATATCACAAAATAAAAGCATTTAATATAATGGAGTAACAGTTAATTTGTTAAAAAAATTTATACGGCAAAAGCCGGAGGAATTTAAAATTACCTCCGGCTATGCCATCCATCATATTTCTATTAAATCTTATTTTTTGTATTTTGTCAAGTGGTTATATTTTATAATAAATAAATTTTTACAAAACTAAAAGTTTTTTATTTTTCGTATAAATATTTGTAACTGCATCCGGCTCCGGGAGCTTGATAAACAGGACCTACATTCCTGCCGTCATGTTGTCCTATGTCTTTGCTGCACCCCTGATAACCGTGTTTTTCAGTCATTGTGCCTTTAGCGCCGTATGGGGCAAAATTCAAATCATTAATAGTTAAAACACGTGAATAAGTAAGCCAACCTTCAACTAAAGATAAGCTTATAGCGTAAACATTCTTACCTAAAATATTAGGGCCGCCATTGAAATTGTTAACATCGACCAATATTGTAGGACCGCTCCATAATCCGCCAAAATAAACAGCGGCACCGTTTTTTAACAAAGCAGCTTTTTTGCTAAAATCGTATGCCAATAATTTTTCGCCCGCAAGAGTTTTGTACCTGGAATAGATATCTGCAATTCCTTACCATTTATATTTAACACGAGAAAGCCAATATTCACTATTTTCACTTTCTTCGTAAGTTAGGTAATTATCACAATAATTAGTGTCATACGTTGAATTAACAAGACCGCAGGTATCAACAACTTGGAGATGAGATAATATAGCATCAATAAATTCTCTTTTAATATAGCCGCTATTATTTAAATCATTAACAACCATTCCCGGGTTTTCGGCAACAACCAATTTAAAAGCATTGTTTAATGTAGCATAACATTCTTTCCACTTGGCATGGAAATACATTTCCTGCATGTTGCTGATTAATGTCGGAATAGTCATAGCAGCCACAATTCCAATAATCCCGAGGGTGATTAGAATTTCGGCTAACGTGAAAGCGGCACGACGATTTTTGCCAAACATACCTACGTGCGTAGCACCTTCGGCTAAAGCCTCAGAATGACGGGTTGAAGGGAATAAGTTCATTAAAAAGTTATTTTGGCATAATGCCATACTAACTTTATTAAAATAATTTTTACGTCCAAAGTGACGTGTGGTGTGAAATAAACCACCAAAAACAGCCCGAAAGGCACTAATCAGGCATGTTGTAGGGGGGGGCTACTATCTTATCCGCTGATATTTCAATTGTTTTCATTTCTTAACTCCTTTTTTCTTAATTAAATATTATTTCACATAATTTGTCAAGCTGTAACGAATATTTTTGTACTTTTTAAGGGAAACATGTTTTTTGTAATAAATCTTTACAAAAAAGGCAATTTTTATCCTTTTATATACTTTATATATAAAAGAGAGGATGTATGTCTAAACTGGATGCGACAAAAAACGGAATATTGACGGAACAGCAGTTTAACAGCTCGCCGTTTAAAAATATCATGTCTTATTCAGATTATTTTGCAAATGCATTGAAGCTCGGTTCTGCTTTTACTTTTCAAAGGGCACTCACTATGCAAAAGTCAGATAATCTTTCTGAGGATATTAAGGATTCTGTCAAAGGCTGGGCTCTTGAGAAAGAAGTAAAAAAAGATGAAGCTGAGGCTAAATATTATGCGGCTTTAGAACAATATAATTTAATGAAATATGCTGAAGATGACGCAAAGAAAAATTTATTATACGCTACAAATATGTACGGTAAAGATTCTTCAAAATATAACGATGCATTTAAAAAATACAATTTGTCTGCAAAATCTTTATTTGGTGCGGATATTGATTTAAGCTGTGCTAGAGATCAGTTTAATTTTGCGAATACTTCGGCATTTAAAGCTTATTTAACATCTTCAACATTATCTTCTTAATGGACTTGCAATTTTTTTTTGATATATTAAAATTTATTGTGTAGAGTGCTTACGCCAATATGTCACTCAACAATAAAGGAAAAACAATATGTCAATTAACTTGAAAAACAAAAAAGAAATCGTTAAAAAATACGGTGCAAACGAAAAAGACACAGGTTCTGCAGCCGTTCAAATTGCGATGATGAGCAAAAAAATCGCTGAACTTACCGAACATTTAAAGACAAATCAAAAAGACTTTGCAACCAAAAGAGGTCTTTTGATGATGGTAGGTAAAAGAAAAAGATTACTTGCTTATGTTAAAAATCAAAATCTTGATGAATACAGAGATTTGATTAAAAAGTTAAAAATCAGAGGTTAATATCGGGGAAACCCGATATTTTTTTAATATTGAAAATATCTGTCAAAGTCAACGTCATCAAAGCTGCATAAAAGTTTGAAGGTTTCATCATCCTCGTCCATTCTTTGAAAATTGTATTCGTCAAACTTCCAAAATTTTGGATTAATACCTTTTGCCCTTACAATGCCTGCATCTTTTAGAATATTTAATTTCTTTTTTACTGTTTCAATCGGAAGCTCAACGAGTTTTGCCAGTTCAACTGCAGTAATCCCTTCAGCCTTTTCGCATTTTTCCGGAGTCATAAACATTAACTCCAAACCAACTTTTTTTAACTCTTTGTCTTCATCCATACATAATTATTTTATTTTAATCAAGAGTTTTTTTAATCATATTTATGATGTAAAATTTTTATCCAGGTAAATTTTTAAAGTAATCAGGGTCATTAAGTGCTTTATAAGTACAAGCAATTCCGTTATTATTAATAGCTGAAAGACTGCAGTAATCGGCACTTTTTTCTAAATCATATTGAGTTCCTTTAGCTCCGACGAAATTAAGTTGTTATGGTAAACAGTTCCAGTAGCTTTTCGTTTCGTCATCAGGGCAGATATCATGCAATGCAAACCAGCTGCAGCCTATACCATTGCCTTGTTGATTTGAAG
>CALVCA010000025.1 GCA_944325895.1 Candidatus Gastranaerophilales bacterium | reverse complement strand
ATCTTTGATTTTGAGAAAAATGTCCGGTTTCCCGCAGGATCTTGCCAGCGTTAGATGATATGCAAACTCTAATATAAATACGGTCTTGGATTTGTACAGCTCGCAAAAGCGTGGTTTTCGGGACGAGTTTCGCTCACTCTTGTACAAATCCGCTGCGTAGCACCTAAGGATGACGTGTTGAAGGCTATGCAAAACCTAATGTACCTACGTGCGTAGCACCTCACATTACTCGATAAAACTCATGCAAAACCTAATGTGTCTACGTGCGTAGCACCTCAAGATGACGGGGACTGCTTGTGTTCTGCTCAGGCTCTTTACTCTCTCACGGTATTCGTGTTAGAATATATTCAAATGGTTAAACTTGTTGATAAAAAAAATATTGATAAAATTGCCGGTATATTATACCGGATACTGAGATTTCAAGAAATATTCACGCACATAATTGAGATAAACAACCCTGATATTTCGCCGTGTGTGTATGCAATGTGGCATGAAAACCAATTTTCTATCCACGGGATTAAAGACAAATCCAATTTGAATGTATTGATAAGCAATTCGAAAGACGGTGAAATTATAAGCAACACAGTGGAAAAATGGGGGTTTAAAGTAGTAAGGGGATCTTCAGCCCGCAAGGGATGCGTATCTTCGACAATACATTTAATTTCAATGTTAAAAAACGGCGAATGTGCAGCGATAATGGTAGACGGTCCCCGTGGACCGCTTCATAAAGTTAAAGGCGGAGCTATAAAGCTTGCTAAAGAAACCGGAGCACCTATTGTGCCTATGCACTGGTATTCTCCTCAAAAAACGTTTATTTCACTGCCTTCGTGGGATAAAATAAAGATTCCTGCAGGTCCTTGCTATATAATAAATCTGTACGGGGAGCCGATTTATGTGAAGCCTGATGACGATGAAGCAAAAATTGCATTACAAATCAAAGCTTCACTGGAAGAACTTGCAGCACGTGCACCCGAAGAATACAAAAAAGCTAAAGAGTTGAAATTATGGAAAAAATATCAGCAGTGCAAATCGGTTCGGAAGAATTAAATTCCAATTACCGAAAAGTCGAAAAAATTATTTATGACATGCCAAAAACTGATGTAATAGTTTTACCTGAGGTTTGGACAACAGGCTGGTGCTGCAGAAAATTTACGGAAAACGCAGAGGAATTAAAAACCAGCCGTACAATAAATTTTCTGTCCCGAATAGCTAAAGACAAAAACGCAAACATAATAGGCGGGAGTTTTATCTTAAAAAAAGACGGGAAATACTATAATACCTGTCCTGTTATCAACAGAAACGGGGATTTGGTAGCATTATATGATAAATGTCATCTTTATTCGTATTACGGCTGCGATGAAGGCAAATATATTACCCCCGGTAAGCAGCCTGTAATGGTTGAGCTTGACAATATAAAATTCGGACTAACAATATGCTATGATATAAGATTTCCGGAAATATACAGAGCATACAGGCTTTCGGGGGCTGACGTTATTGTAAACTGTGCTGCCTGGGCTTCTACAAAACCTGTTCCGTGGGATATTATGACAAGATCCCGTGCCGTTGAAAACCAAATATATATGGTTGCCGTAAACCAGTGCGGAAAGCTTGAAGACGGCGGATTTAATCTCGGGCATTCCAGGATTATTGATTACAACGGCAATATTTTATCGGAAATTACCGATACGGAAGGTTTTATTCAGGCTGATTTAGACCTTGATAAAATGTACGAATTCAGGAATAAATGTTTAATCTTAAACGACATAAAAGAGAATTACGAGGTGAAAACTTTATGAAAAAAATTATAACTCTTGTCTGTATTTTAACTTTAACAATGCTTTCAGCATCGGCAGAAAGCATAAATAAAGCAATTTCAGACTCCGGAATAAATAAAAGTGCAATATCAATTTCTGTAAGAGATACCAAAACCGGTAAAATATTGTATAAACTGAACGACAAAAAACCCGTAACTCCGGCATCAACGCTGAAAGCCGTAACCTTTGCCGCATCGTTAAATGAATTAGGCAAAGATTATGAATTTACAACTGCTCTTTACAAAAACACCAATAATGATTTGATTTTAAAACTCGGGGCAGACCCGTTTTTAAAGACAGGTGATTTGGAAAAACTTATAGAAACGGCAAAAAGTAAAAACGTAATGTCGCCGAAATCGTTTATAATAGACGATACAATAACGGATAATATCGAATGGGGAGAAGGCTGGCAGTGGACAGACGAATTAAACCCTTATATGCCGAAATTCAGCGTTTGGAACCTTGACGGAAACCTTATTACGGTAAGTTTTGAGCCAACTGTTGAAGGTGCTCCGGCTGATATAAAACTTTCGGTTTTTTACCCGATTACGTTTATGAATTATGTTACAACCGGCTCACCTCAAACCGGCGTCAAAATAACAAGAAATACATCAATTGCACCCAATATCTATAATGCCGAAGGCACTATTAATAAAACAGTTCTAAAACAATTGCCCGTTTTAAATCAAAGATTGTATTTTACGCTAAGGCTTGAAAATGCAGTCAAAGAATTGGAATATTACGGCAATATTAAAACAGGAGTTTTGCCCGGGCAAAATATTTATTTAATTGATAAAATTACGACCGGTATTGATAAAGCATCGCAAGCAATAATGCTCGAAAGCAATAATACGGTAAGCGAGTCATTATTCAAGCTTGCAGCAGCACACTATACAAATTCAGCCGGCACAACAAAAAATGCCATAAATATGCTTCAAAACTACTGTGAAAAATTAAATGTCAACACAGACGATATAAAAATAGTTGATGCAAGCGGGGTTTCAAAGAACAATCTTGTAACAGCCGATTTTATGACCTCATTTTTAACGGCTCAATATAAAAAAGACAACAACTACAAAAAACTCTTTGCAACAGCCGGAAATGGCACTCTTGAAAACCGTATGCTTTATTTCGGAAAACATTTACGTGCTAAAACAGGAACCCTTTCCGATGTAAGTGCCATTACAGGCTTTATAACAACCGCTTCGGGTAAAACTTTAGCGTTTGACATTATGATAAACGATGCCAAATCCAAGCCGTCCGAAAAAAAGATGCTTGAAGAATACATTTTACGTGCTATAAGAAATAATTATTAGTTACCTACAAGTCTTAAAGCTTCCTGCAGTAATTCTTTTTGAGATGAAATAAGTTTGTTGGAAACTTCCATCTGTAATTTTGCCATTTGATAATATGAAATATTATGTTTAAAATCGGCATTTGAAAGCTCTAAAAGTCCCGAACGGATTTGTCCGTAACCCAAAACCGGCTTACCGGATTCTTCTGTTTCTATAAACTGCCCGTCTTTAAACTCATACAAACCCGCAGCGTTGTGGAAATTTCTTGTGGTAATCCTGTAAAGCGGAACGGAACGCTTGCCGCCTTCGGCTTTTCCGTAAATTGTGCCGTCGCCTTTTATTTCGTAATCATCGTATTTACCCAAAAATTTACCGTTATTCGGGTCAATCCACATTTTAATATTTGTTGTCGGAATATCAAGTGCTCCGCCTTTGAGTGCTGTCTGCTGGTATAAATCCGCACTTAAAGACTTTGTACCCTGCATAATTTCGCCTTTATCATTCAAAATATAGCCTTGAACAGTGTTGCCGTTTCTGTCACGGTAAACGCCTTCGCCGTCAAATTTAAATTCGCCTAATCGGGTGTAAATACTTTTACCCTCAGCGTTTTTTACAAGGAAAAATCCTTTGCCTTCCAAAAACAAATTCTCTTTAGACGTACCGGGTGTTGATTTACCCTGGTCAATCTTTTTGTCGTAATCTTCGGCAATAGCTCCGCCTAAAAACGTCTTAAAATTAACCTGCTTTTCCCGAAATCCGGGTGTGTAAACGTTTGTCATGTTATCGGAAATAACATCAATCCAGTTTACTGTTGCAAATTGGGTATTTAATGCGGTGATAAACGAATCATTCATTATCGTTCTCCTTTTGTTGTCGTTTTTGTTTTTGTCTTGAATATGATAAATCCCTGTAAGGGAGTTCCTCATTGTCAAAACGCTGTTTTAAGGTCGAAATATTCTGCCTTAAATATTCTTCCACTGCCTTGTCGCCCGGAATAAATGTTGCAGACACTGCCCCGTCTTTATCTATTTTTATAATGACCGAAATGTCTTTGTCAAAATTTATTCTGAAAGGCTGGTTTGTCTTTACCGCTTCCGATAAAGTGTTCATCAGTGCAGAGGAAACTTTTACATTATTGCTTGCCTTTTGAACATTTTCTTCAACACCGCCTTGTAAATCTGCAACAACACCCTGCAGTGTCTTATCCGTGTTCTGTACCAAATCCGTAAAAAATTTTGCATCGTCTGCCGACATTTCTATATTTGAATAATCCAGTGCTGTTCTTGCACCGGTTATCATTGATAAATCTGATATCTGCCTGTTCAGCATATTTTGTGCATCCGCTAAACTGCCGTTTTTTTGCATATTAAGCTCTATTGACATGAATTTCGACGGGTCTGTTAATCCATTGCTTAACATTTCTTCATTTTCGTTATTAAAATTCATATCATTATTATCTGAATTAATATCATTTTCTTTATTCTCGACTTTTTCAGATTTGTTTTCAACTTTATTCATTTCATCTTTAAAAGACGATGAATTTTGCTTAACAGAGCCGGTATCAGCTGTCTGTGAAGCAGTTGATGAAGCTGTTGATGCAGCAGATGAAGTTGATGAAGTTGTTGAACTAATATCCATTTTGTTCCTCTTGAATTTTTTCCAAAAGCTCGTTTTCTTCTTCTTTTTCACGGCTTTGCCTGAAATATCTGACAACACCGAGTTCGGAATATTGTTTAAGCTCAGCGGCTTTTTCTTCTTCGATGTAGACTTCTCTGTGTCTTTCTTTGTGTTTTTCAAGAACCTTCACGGCCTGCTCCAGCTTAACGAGTTTTTCTTTTTCGATATCTAATTGTCTTTGAGCTTCCTGCCTGATTTGTTCCAGTTCTTCCGCCCGTTCCCAAAGATGGTTAAGGTATTTGTCGTATACTTCAAACATCATCGGGTCTGCTTTTCTCATACCGGTTTTTGTTGCCTGAATTTCAGCTTCGTTTTTTCTGATGTTTTCTTCTGCCGTGTATACTGCCTGCTGGGCTTTTTGCACTACCAAAAGCTGTTCTTCTTTTTTGCGGATTCTGAAATCCAAAACTTTTTGTAACCGGTATCTAAATGGCATATTACACTTTCTTGATTACATTATGAACGATTAATCGGGTGTAATAAACATCTATTTGTATGATTTAATGATTTTTTTAAATAAGTCAATCAAGTATGTGAACACCGGTACCGGAGCCTACATTAGAATGATTATATGCCCAGCCGTGATTGGAATAATAATCAGAGCCGAAATTTCCGGGCATATAGATTTGAGGTGTCATGCCTGTCGGATAACCTCCGAAATTAGTGAAAAAATTCCCCAAAGAATTAGCAAGTCCGCTGCAATGGGTAAAGTTTCCTGGAACTGCTCTTTTAAGCATACCGTAGCGGTCGTTCAAATCCCCTGATTGTATTGTTCCGAAAACCTGTTCTTCCAGTCTTGATATCCTGTTTGCAGGTAAATCATTTGCATATACACGGTTGAATACCCTCTTTTCAAGCCTGTTTAAACCTTTGTGAATTTTTTTATGCTCCGGCAAAGCTCCGTATGCTGTCTGAAAACTTAAAATTAAACATAGCAACAAACAAATTTTCTTCATTATATATCCCTTTCAAAATCAGAATAATTTAAATAACATAAATTTGCATTAGACAATCAGCTTAACAACTAGCCTATTTAAAAAAAACGTGCTAAAATCTTTGATATGAAAAAGACAGTAACGGCATATCTGCACACACACTGGGACAGAGAATGGTACAGAGAATTTGAAGTTTTCAGGCTGAGGCTTTTGAGGGTGTTTGACAATGTTTTAAACATGCTTGAAGCTGAAAAAATTCCGTCATTTTACTTTGACGGGCAGGTTATTGCTCTTTTGGATTATTTAGAATTTCGTCCCGGGAAAAAAAAGCTTGTAAAAAAACTTATACGTGAAAAAAAACTTTTCATAGGTCCGTTTTACTGCCTTGTTGATGAATTTTTGACGGACAGAAAATGTTTTGAAAAGAATTTGGAAATAGGGCTTAAAATTTCACAAGAATTCGGCTGTGAGGATTTTATAGGATATTTTGCGGACACTTTCGGGCACAGCAAAAGCATTCCCCCCATACTGAAAAAATATGGGATAGATAAAGCCATTGTTTGGCGAGGTGTCGGTGATTTACCGGCGGAATTTATCTTTAACGGGGTAAATACGGTCAATTTAATCCGGGGCTATTTTATGGACATATTTTCCGCAAACATTTCCGTTGAAGAAAAAGCCGGCTGGCTTGAAAAAGATTTGGATAAAATAGCTCAAAAAGCTTCCAATCACCTTCTTTTACCGGTTGGTGCCGACCATTTGGGCATTGAATGCGACATAAAAGAACAAATTGATAAAGTTAACAAACTGCTCTGTAATTACAAAATAGTCCTCGGTTCTCCGTTTGATTATTTCAAAAAAGTTAAGTTCAAAACGGTTTTTAATGACGAATTACGTGATAATTCAAAAACATTTATCCTCCCAGGCTCGTATTCTGCGAGAAGAAACCTTAAACAATATAACACAAAATGCTCTTACCTTCTTGAACAGGCTGATAATATCCAAAAGTTTTACGGTTCAAAATACAAAAACGTGATTGATTATGCATATAAACTTTTGCTTCAAAATCAGGCACACGACAGTATTTGCGGCTGCTCGACGGATTTGGTTCACAGAGAAAATATAACCCGCTATGAAAAAATTCTCCAAATCGCAGAAACCGTAATCGAAGAATTAAGACTTATACATAATTTTAAAACCCCCTTGATGAAAAGCTCTCAAAAACTCGAAGGCTATGAAGTTATTGAAACCTCTCAAGGGTTTGACAATTCGATTTTATACGACACTCAAAAAATCCCCGTTACTGAAGATTTGACAACAATTTACACCCTAAAAAGAAAACCCCGCAAAACAACTGACCTTAAACTGAAATTTTCAGACGGCAGACTTTTTCTTAATAATATTGAAATAGAATTCATAAAACGTATTGATATGGGCGATACCTATAATTTCGGTGCGGTTTACGGCGATTACGGCGAAAAAGCCAAAATTTCATCTTTCAGAAAAAATGTTGTTAAAACAAATTTCTTTGATGTTAAAATCGATTACGGTGAAAATTTGATTAATTTTAAAATAGAATGGGACAATAAATTCAAAAATAAACTTTGGCAGGTGCGATTTGTGCTTCCAAACCCCGTTGATACAACGTTTTCCGAGGATATGAACACAATTATCCAACGGCATTTTGACCCTGATTATGATATGCTCCTTCATCTTCCCAAAAAACGGGGCATTGAAGTTAAAACCAATTTTGCCCCTATGCAGAGATTGGTATGGGCACAAGGTTTCGGGGTTATAACAAAAGGGCTTACGGAATACGAGGTATTTAAAAATACCCTCTCAGTTACTCTTTTAAGAAGCACCGGCATTATTTCAAATCCTCAAAATCCTTCCCGCTCAACCCCTGCCGGACCGCCTTTGGAAGTTCCCGATGCACAGCTTTTGGGGCATAATTCGGTTGAATTTTCCGTTGGATTTTTTGATATTAACGATTGGCAAAACTATATTAACGAAGTTTACCCGCCGTTTATTCAGGCTGTGTAATGTTTTTTGTATTTTTTATTAAGTTTTGTAACGATATTTTGTGTATATAGCAATTATATACTGCAAAAATACTTTATAAATATGTAAGACGAAAATAAACACGAGAAACATACACTATTTACACTACCTACACTAACCTTCTACACACGAGGAATTTGAAAAAAAATTCCAAACTCTATCGAAAGATAGGGTTTTTTATTATGCTTAATAAACTTGACCTTTTTTGTAAAAATAATTATGCTGATTAAGGAAGGGGGCTGTATGAAAGAATTTACACATACGAGATTAGATAACAAGCAATTTACAAAAGAAGAAATAAAGGAATTAATAAAAGAATATAATATAAAATTTATAAAACTGCAGTTTGTAGACATAAACGGACAGGTAAAGAATTTAACGATACCGTCGGAGCACATAGAAAAGGCTTTGGCGAACGAAATGATGTTAGACGGTTCATCGATAAAGGGATTCAGGAGCATAGAAACATCGGATATGTTTTTCCATCCGGATATAAATTCATTTCAGATATTGCCCTGGAGGGGAAAAGACGGTATAAATTCCGCAAGGTTAATATGCGATATTTATAACTCGGACGGAACACCTTTTGAGGGCTGCCCGAGATGCAACTTAAAGCGGGTAATGAAAGAAGCTGAAAAGTTAGGGTTTTCGATGAATGTAGGACCTGAGGCGGAATTTTTTCTATTTTCAAAGGATAACGGGAAGGTAACGACGGCAACGCAGGACAGAGCCGGATATTATGATGTTGGTCCTGAGGATTTGGGAGAGGACGTAAGAGGCGAAATAGTATTAACCCTGAAAGAGATGGGATTTGATATAGAGGCATCGCACCACGAAGTAGCAGACGGTCAGCACGAAATAGATTTCAGATATGCGGATATATTAACAGCAGCGGATAATGTAGTAACCTTCAGGGTTGCGGTAAAAGCGATAGCAGCAAAGCACAATTTGCACGCAACATTTATGGCAAAACCTATTTACGGAATAAACGGTTCGGGCATGCACTGTAACGTGTCGTTGTTTAAAGACGGAAAAAACGCATTTTTTGATGAAAATGCGGAATATCAGCTTTCGGACATAGCAAAATACTCAATAGGCGGGATGTTAAAACACGTAAAAAGCATAACGGCAGTGACGAACCCGACGGTAAACAGCTATAAACGTTTAGTTCCGGGTTATGAAGCACCTGTATATTTAGCCTGGTCGCTGGCAAACAGAAGTGCACTGTTAAGGGTTCCTGCAAAAAGAGGGAATGCAACGAGGGTGGAACTGCGTTCACCGGATCCGTCCTGCAACCCGTATTTGGCATTTGCAGCGATTTTGGAATCGTGTCTTGACGGGGTCAGAAATAAAATTGACCCGCCTGCACCTGTAGAAAGCAATATTTACACGCTATCGAGCAAGGAACGTAAAAAACAGCGGATAGATTCATTGCCGGGAAGCCTGGCAGAAGCAATAGAAACACTTGATAAATCACTTGTAGCCCGTGCAGCACTCGGCGAACATATATTCAATGAATTTATCAGCTCAAAACGCAAAGAGTGGGATTCATTCAGAACCTATGTTTCACAATGGGAACTGGACAGATACCTTGAAAGATATTAGTGTTGAAGGGAATAAGTACATTAATGAGTGGATATGGTGGCACACACATTACTCGATAAAATCTATGCAAAACCTAATGTGTCTGCGTAGCACTGTTATCCTGAACTTGTTTGACTACTACCTATGTCATCCTGAACTTGTTTGACTACTTTTTCCAAAATCTTTGATTTTGAGAAAAATGTCCGGTTTCCCGCAGGATCTTGCCAACGTTAGATGATATGCAAACTCTAATATACCTATGGTCTTGGATTTGTACGGCTCGCAAAAGTGTGGTTTTCGGGACGAGTTTCGCTCACTCTTGTATAAATCCGCTGCGTAGCACCTCAGGATGACGTGCGGAAGGTAATACAAAACCCAGTATGACTACGTGCGTAGCACCCGTCATTCTGAGCGAAGCGAAGAATCTCATGTAATTATTAAATGAGATCCTTCGGGCAAATCTCACATTACTCGATAAAATCTATGCAAAACCCAATGTACCTACGTGCGTAGCACCTCAGGATGACGTGTTGACGGGATTAAGGGAATAAATTCTTTAATAAGTGGGGTGCATTCGCACTTATTCAATACCTAATAACGCACTCATTTTACTTATGATATAATATAACCATGAATGAATTAATGATACTTTTTGTAATAGCCCGGCGGGAATTGACAATGTATTCAATTCAAAAACACATTGACGAAAATTTCGGTGCGTTTTCTAAACCCAGCTTCGGAGCAATAAAACCTGCTCTTAAGCGGCTTGAAAAAAATAATTTTATTACTTCCCGCAAAATGATGTCTGACGGCGGTAAACTTTCAGTATTCTATTCCATAACTCAAGGCGGGCTTAAAGAATTAAAAAGACTGATTTTAGCTCCTATGAGCGATAATCCCGTCCAATTTTTACAACATGCACGGGTTAAAATCTCCTGTGCCTCTTTTTTAACCGAAACTGAATGTTCGGATTTGTTTTTTCTTATAAAATCTTGTGCTCTGACTCACAAAATTTGTGCCGAAAATATTATTAACAACGAATATAACCATTTAAGCTTTTACCAAAGGATTATATTGGATAATACGATTTGCGAATATGCGAATTTTTTAACTATATTAGAAGGGTTGGAAAAAGAAAATGCCGGCAGAAGTTAATTCGGTCAGAGAAAAATCAATAGCCGAAGAACTCGGCATCCAAAAAGGCGACATAGTTTTATCTGTTGACGGCAATAAGATGTCGGATATGATTGACTATAATTTTTACTGTAAGTCGGAATTAATAACGCTGGAATTACAAAAACTTTCGGGCGAAATTGAAGAAATAGAAATAGAAAAAGATTTTGACGAAGATTTAGGTATAATATTTGAAAGTGCAGTCTTTGACAGGATAAAGCCGTGCTGTAATCACTGTATATTCTGCTTTGTAGACCAGCAGCCAAAAGGCTTAAGGGATACGCTTTACGTAAAAGACGATGATTACAGGCTTTCATATCTTCAGGGAACATATATAACTCTTACGAACATAACGGATAAAGACAGAGAACGGATAAAAAGGATGCATTTGGGACCTTTTTACGTTTCAATCCATACAACTAATCCCGAATTGCGGGTAAAAATGCTCAATAATCCGAATGCGGGCAGAGCATTGGAGAATTTAAAATGGTTCAGAAAAAATAAAATTCCGTTTCACGCTCAAATAGTATTATGCCCGGGTTATAATGACGGGGAGGAGTTAAAAAGGACGCTGGATGACCTTGCTGAATTAAAAAACACTGTTTTGTCAACAGCGATTGTGCCGGTCGGGGTAACGCAATTCAGACAGAATAAGCTTAAACAGGTTGATAAAGCGTGTGCCGTTAAAACGCTTGAAATAGCTTCAAAATACAAGCGGGTGTGCTGTTCGGATGAATTTTTCATGCTGGCTGATAAAGAAATTCCGCCGGCAAAATATTACGGGAATTTTTCACAGCTGGAAGACGGTGTTGGGGCAATAAGACTTTTGTTGGAAAATTTTAAACGCACTGCTTTGCCAAAAAAGCTTAAAAAGCCTGTGAAATTTGTCTTTGCAACCTCATTTGCGGCTAAAAACGCACTGGAATATATTTGTAAAAAATTAAACAGAATAAAAAATTTAACCTGTAGTGTAATGCCTGTCAAATCAACATATTGGGGCAAAGATATAAATGTTGCGGGGCTGATTACCTCAGAGGATTTAATAAACACCGTGAAAAATTGTGAAGCGGATTTTGTTGTTATACCGTCTGTTATGTTAAGCCCGTATACCGAGCTGTTTTTGGACGGCAAAACGCTTGATTACGTCAAAAGCAAGACAAAAAAAGAATTTTTTGTGGTTAGGGATATATATTCGGTGTCTGAATTGACAGATTGGCTGATGGATAATAAGAGTTAAATGATTTTTTGGAGAATAAAATGGAAAAATTTAAAACGTTAAGGGATGTATTTATCAAAATATTTATAGTAAGTTTCGCAATAATGATAATAGCGTGCTTGATAAGCTTTTTGGGATATGATTTAATTGCCGGAATGTTAGAAAGTACATTTGATATAGAAAGTGATGATTTATGTCAGGATATTATAATAATTTTCGGGATATGGAAATTAATAATTATCCAATTCAGCCTGG
The DNA here is from genome assembly GCA_944325895.1 of Candidatus Gastranaerophilales bacterium. Classification (GTDB taxonomy): domain Bacteria; phylum Cyanobacteriota; class Vampirovibrionia; order Gastranaerophilales; family Gastranaerophilaceae; genus SIG32. Next base: position 7,515 of record CALVCA010000025.1, on the reverse strand, counting down.
TACCGGCAATAGTTTTTCACTGGATGAGCCGCACCAAGGCTGACAATTAACGAACCTGTTGCCTTCCACCCGTCATTCTAAGGTGCTACGCAGACATACTGGATTTTGCATAGCCGACGTCATCCTGAGGTGCTACGCACGTAGTCATACTGGGTTTTGCATTGCGTCATCCTGAGGTGCTACGCAGACACATTAGGTTTTGTATTGCATTTAACAGTTGCAAGATCCTGAAACAAGTTCAGGATGACAGTGCTATGCACGTAGGTACATTAGGTTTTGCATTGCCTTCAACACGTCATCCTGATGGCTTTAGCGATATCGTCATCCTGAGGGCTTTAGCCCGAAGGATCTCTTTTAGAATTTCCGCAGGCGTCGTGAAATAGTATGCAATACTTAGTATACCTACGTGCGTAGCACTGAGATTCTTCGCTCCGCTCAGAATGACGATAAAATTTATGCAAAACTGTCAGCATGTCTACGTGCGTAGCACCCTGAGGGCTTTAGCCCGAAGGATCTCAGTAAAAACTTGATGAGATTCTTCGCTTCGCTCAGAATGACGGGTGCTACGCAGACACATTAGGTTTTGCATGGATTTTATCGAGTGATGTGTGTGCCACCATATCCACTCATTAACGAACTTATTCCCTTCAAATATTACAAATTTTCAAGCAAGGCTATTTTCATAGCGTCTGTGTTCGGTTTCCTGCCTGTCCAAATCTCCTCGGCACAGGCTGCCTGTGCTATAAACATTTCAATGCCGTTCACGGTTTTTAATCCTAATTCTTCCGCCTGTCTTAACAATACCGTCTTTTTCGGGTTATATATTATGTCATAAACAACTGCTCCCTTTGGTAATGTCATTAACTGCGGTTTTTCAACAGGGGTCATATCGGCTGAACGTCCCTGCATACCTATTGGTGTCGCATTTACAAGCATATCAAGCATTGATAAATCCCTGATATATTCTATTTGATATGCCTCAAATTGTACTGCCGGAAACACCTTTCTCATATAATTAAGCAATTCCAGCGAGTTTGGAATACTTCTTGTATAAAATCTGATTTCTTTAGCACCATCTTCTGCAAGTGCAACGGCTGCTGCGTGTGCCGCTCCGCCTGTCCCTAAAACCCCGATGGTTTTGCCCCTTGTAACAAATTCCTGCGGTATCGCTCTTTTAAAACCGATTACATCCGTATTATATCCTTTCATTGTCCTGTCAGGGTTGATTACTACCGTGTTTATTGCACTTGCTATGTCTGCGGATTTATCAACTTCCTCTATAAACAACGCTACCGGAAGTTTTAATGGTATTGTTACGTTAAAACCTTTGTAATTATTGTTTTTTAGGTATTTAATCCTTTCAACCAAATTTTCAGGCGGTGTTTCCAATGTTTCATACTCTGCATCTATCCCGAGGCTCTTAAATCCTGCCTTGTGGATGACTGATGAAAGCGAATGTCCCAATGGATAACCGATTACGCAGAATTTGTTTTCCCGCCTGTCTTGTGTATAAGAGGTTTGTGTCTGTGATTGATAAGCCTCCGGAAAAGATGTTTGAGAAAAAGTTTGTTGGGGCGGTAATGGTTGCTGCGGTTGTTCCGGCGTTTGCTCCTGATAAAATCTTTGTTCGGAAAAAGATGTTTGAGAAAAAGTTTGCTGCTGCGGTAATGGTTGCTGCGTTTGTTCCGGTGTTTGGGAAAGTGGTTGCTGAGGCAATTGTTCCTGTAATGGCACCTGTGTTTGTCCTGACGGTTGCATAGCGGACTGTCTTAATTCTTCAACCGGAACCCCCAGTTTTTTTGCTTTTTTTTGTAAATATCTTTCATAAAGGTCTTTGTTCATTCGTACCTCTTTTGACATTTTGAACACACAATTGTATCACCGCTTTTCAAAACTTTTTTAACCAAAAGCGACCCGCATTCGGGACAAACTTCGCCTGTCGGTTCATTCCAAAGCACAAAATCACACTCGGGATACTTGTTACATCCGTAAAATACTGTTCCCCGTTTGGATTTTCTTTGAACTATTTCGCCTTTTTGGCATTTCGGGCAGGTAACGCCCGTTGATTTATGGTAAGGTTTTCTGAAATGGCACGATGTACATTCCATATATTTGCCGTACGGCCCGTCTTTGAACGTCATTTCAGCACCGCATTTTTCGCATTTTTCTTCGCATTTTTCTTCGATTTTTTCTTCTTCATCGGATTCTTGAAGAGCGTTCATTGACATAATTGTTTTGCATTCGGGATAACCCGAACAGCCTAAAAATTGTGTCCCGAATTTGCTTGTTCTGACAACCATCGGTTTACCGCAGTTCGGGCAGGTTATTTTTGTTTCAATATTTACTCTTTGAGCTGTTTTCATTACGTTGTTTACTTCTTCCATAAACGGGTCGTAAAAATCTTTCAACACTTTATTCCAAACCGCTTTTTTTTCGGCAATTTTATCCAATTTTTCTTCCATGCCGGCGGTAAATTTGTAATCCATAATATCTGAAAACTGCGTTACAAGCTGTTTCGCAACGGTTCGCCCGAGAATTGTCGGATAAAGAGCTTTGTCTTTTTTCTCGACGTATTTACGGGTTTGAATAACCGTGATAATCGTTGCATAGGTTGAAGGTCTGCCTATACCGTATTCTTCAAGAGCTTTGACCAAAGATGCTTCGTTATATCTCGGCGGCGGCTGAGTAAAGTGTTGTTTCGGGGTTATTTTTTTACATTCAACTTTATCTCCTTTTTCCAAATCAGGAATTTTAGCATCATCCTGCTTTTCGTCTTCCGCATCGTTATATAATTTTAAAAATCCGTCAAAAGTTACTTTGCTTGTGCCTGATTTCAGTGTGTAATCTCCGGCTGTTATCTCTATTGATTTATTTGCTATTTCCGCATTGGACATTTGTGAGGACATAAATTTATCCCAAATGAGTTTATACAATTTGTACTGGTCATTATCCAAATACTGTTTAATACTTTCGGGAGTTCTTTCAGGATATGACGGTCTGATTGCCTCGTGGGCATCTTGAACGTTTTGTTTTGCTTTATGGTAAATGTTCGGTGTTTCGGGGTAATATTTTTCGCCGTAATTGTTTAAAATAAAATCTTTTGCCATATTAACGGCATCATCAGATACCCTGACACTGTCAGTTCTCATATAGGTAATCAAACCTACAGCACCTGACTCAAGTTCAATACCTTCATAAAGTTTTTGTGCAACCTGCATTGTCTTTTGTACGCCGAATCCCAGCTTGGAGCTTGCTGCTCGCTGAAGCGTTGAGGTTATAAAAGGAGCTGTCGGTTTTCTTTTTATTGTTTTATTTGTAACTTTTGATACTTCAAAATCAGAATTGTTCAGGTAATCAACAATTTTTTGGGCTTCTTCCTCGTTTTTTATTGTTTTTTCTACCGGAGTATTTTTGTATTTTGAAACTTCCGCCTCAAAAACCTTGCCGTCTTTTGCCAAATCTGCGTGAATTGACCAGTATTCCTGCGGCACAAATGCTTCTATCTCGTCTTCCCTTTCGCAAATCATTCGCAGGGCAACGGATTGCACACGTCCTGCCGATAAATTATAATTCCCCATTTGTTTCCACAATACAGGGCTTAATTTAAAACCTACAAGTTTATCCAAAATCTGCCTTGTCTGCTGTGCCTGCACCATGTCCATATTTATCATTCGTGGATGTTCTACGGAATATTTTACCGCTTTCGGGGTAATCTCGTTAAATTCTATCCGTTTTATTTTTTCTTCAGGTACTTTTAAAACTTCTTTTACATGCCACGCTATTGCTTCTCCTTCACGGTCAGGGTCGGAAGCAATATAAATATTATCAAATTTTTGTGCCAAATCGTTTAATTTTTTTACAACAGCTTTTTTGCCTGGTATAATCTCAAATTTCGGCTCAAAATTATTGTTTACGTCAAACCCTAAATTATCGGTCTTTGAATCTTTTGCCGGCAAATTCCTGATATGTCCGTAACTCGCCTCTATTTGATATCCGTCACCGAGTATTTTTTTTATTGTTTTGGATTTTGCCGGTGACTCTACTATTACCAGTGATTTCTCTTTTTTGCTCATTATACCTTTTTATATCTGTCTGTACTAACTTGTTTTATTATGCCTTTAAGCTCCATTGTTGTCAAGTCGCTCAATAATTTTTCAACACTAAAACCCGTTTGTGCCATCAATTCGTCAACACACTTTTCTTCTATTTCAACTGCCTGCAATATTTTCTGTTCGTCTTCCGTTAACTCAGGCAGAGGAATTTGTTCCTGTTCTTTTTTTATCTCCCAGTTTAAAGCGTTCAAAATATCATCTGCACAGGTAACAAGTGTTGCTCCGCTTTTTAAAAGTTTATAAATCCCCTGTGTATTCGGGTTTGAAATAAGCCCCGGCATGCACATTAATTCTCTGCCCTGCTCCAGTGTCAGATTTGCGGTAATTAATGCTCCGCTTTTTAATGAGGCTTCCGCAACAAGTGTTCCGTATGATAAACCCGATACTATCCTGTTTCTTTGCGGAAATCTGAATTTTAAAGGCTCCAATGTCGGGTAATATTCGCTTATGACCGCACCACAGCCGTTTTCTATCCTTTGATAGAGCTGTTTATTCGCCGCCGGATAATAAAAATCCAAACCGCTTGCAATTACTCCGATTGTTTTAAGCCCGTTATCCAGTGCCGACAAATGTGCCTGTGTATCAATGCCCGCTGCAAGCCCCGATACTATACAAATATCTGTCCCCTTAAATTCGGATATTATCTTATTTAATTCCTCTTTTGCCTGATAACTTGCACGTCTTGACCCTACAACCGCAAGCGTTCTGTCTAAATTGCTTAACTCTCCCCGGTAATAAATTATTGCCGGAGGATTGTCTATGTTTTTCAGCATTGACGGATAGTTTTTATCTTCATACGTCACGTAAAAAATGTTGCGGTTTAAAACTTCCTGCAAGCTTTTATCAATATCTATGCTATCCCGCACTTTTATAAATTTTTCCGCTTTTTTATCTGTGTTTTTTAACTCATTAGCTGAGGCATTAAACGCTTTTTCTATGCTGCCGAAATGATTGTACAATTTTATGATAAAACTGCTCTCAAAGTGTTCTGATAATGCTATCCAGTATTTACTTTCCATTTTTTAATTTTTCCGTTACAGGCTTAATTTTATCAGCTTCTTCAGGCGGGATGTCCAGTTTCAAATAATCTTCAAAATATTCCAAAGCGTCTTCATTGTCCCCTCTTGCCATAAAAAGTATTGCGGCTTTTTTATAAGGCTGAGGGAATTTATCGTTTACAGTTATAGCTTTTAAGTAGTTTGATATGGCTTTGTCAATTTCGTCATTGGCTTCATATGCCTGTCCGAGATAATAATAAATAAATTCGTTATTTTCTTTGTATTCAAGTACATTTTCAAAATTCTCAACCGCAAGCTCATAATTTCCCAATTCAAAATGCACCCTGCCTAAATCGTAATATGCATCGTAATTGTCAGGCTGACGTTCAAGTATTTTTTCCAATTCATCAACTGCTAAATCAAGCCTTGCATCTTCCATATAAAATCTTGCAAGGTAATGCGACAAAATCAATTCGTCCGGCAGCTCATAAATACCTGTCGTCAAAAGACCTATGCCGTGACCGTAGTCTTTGTGTCTGTAATATATGTCTGACAAATTTATATATGCCTGAACTATTTTCGGATTTAATTCTATTGCTTTTAAATAATTTTTTTCTGCTCTTTCATCATCGCCTTTGTTTGCGTAACACAGTGCCATATTATTGTATATTTCCGCATTATCGGGTTCTTTTTCCAGTATTGATGAAAATATATCAATGGCTTTATCCCATTCACCTTTTTTAAATGCTTCTATTGCTTTTTGCATAAATTTTCCCTTCTATAAACCCATACCTGAATCTTCGCCGCTGCCGATATTTTTAATAACAGTTCTTGTATTGCCTGTTGCCTGAAAATCTTTAGGCTCAAGAGTCATCTTGATTTTATCCGCATAAATTGTTCTGACTCCCTGCGTTATACTTGAACGTCCCGTAAAATAAATTTCGTTCGGCTTGTTTGTTTTGCTGTCAGGATAGAATGTTATCTTCGGTCCGACTGCGTAATAATCCTGATACCATACGTGTACGTTTCCGCTTGCATTGTATATGTTCTTGGATTTGTTGTATTCCTGATAAGCTGATTTTAAAATAAGCTTGTCCCCGCCTTCCATTGAGGCTTTTGATGTCGTATTACCCGTTGCCGTTAAAATCTCCGTTGCAGGATCATATACAAATTTGTCCGCAAAAGACTCGTTATTCTTTTCTTTTACCCTTGCGTTGCCTATAAGCGTAATATTCTTTAAATCACCGTTTTTGTCGGTTTTGATTGTTGCGTGGTTTGAATACGTTTCAATATCTTTATATTTTATTGTAACAGTGCCGTCAGCATTCATCACTCCCGATTTTGTGTCATATTCCTGTGTATCTGCATTTATTACAACTACAGGTGTCCTACCGTCAAAAACTATTGATTGAGTATCGCCTTCGGCTTTTACTACTTTGGTTATTAATGAAACTTTCAAAATATTTGCCTTAACTTCACGCTTTTTGTTCTTTTTAATTTCATAGGCATAAGGTTTGTCGTAAAATGTCGCAGTATCAAGCTGACCGTCTTTTGTCATGTTAACATCGGCCGTCTGACCCTCAACTTTTACATCATCAATTGTGACGCTCACATCACCGTTGAATTTTACTTTGTTTTCTTTTTCGTTGAAGCTTTGGGTTTTGGATTCTATTACCAAATCCGATGCATAAACCGCTGCCGCTAAAAATGTTATAACAAAACCTAAAATTATCTTTTTCATTCTTTCTCCTCAAATATCTTGGACGTTGTGTTGCCCGAAATCTTGAAACTTTCAAAGTTCGGATTAATTTCCACCTTGTCTGCCGTTGCCAAAAATATACCGCCCCGGGTTATCTCAACATTACCCGTTGCAACAACTGGCATGTCAGAGCCTGCATAACGCAGTCTGTCCGCTTTTAAGGTCGTTCCGTCTTTTAATACTATAAATGTATCGTTATATAAAATGATTACTTTTTTTGCGGAATTGTAAGCCCCTTTTGATGATTGAAAACTCATTGCAACTTCGTTTTCTTTGTAAAAGTTTCCTATAACGTTATCCAGCATTGCAACTTCGTTGTTGCTGTCGTATGAACCTGTTTCACCGTAAATTTCCCAGTATTTTTTTTCGTCTTTTGTTTCTGTCAGTATAACACCGCTGATTACGGCTTCCTGCCTGTCTTTACTCGTTGAAAGCTGGTTACGGTTGAAATCGTGCGTAATTACTCCGGCGGAGATGAATGCCCAAAGCATTATTGATGCCAATGCAACAAACCCTATCAAATAAGCTCTTTGTTTTTTGTTTAATTTTACCCACCAGTTCATATGAAAATTTTAGCATAAAATTAAATCATAAGTAAATACTAACTACCATTTTGAAAGCAAAAAGTCTTTTTGAAGGGAATAAG
>CALVCA010000024.1 GCA_944325895.1 Candidatus Gastranaerophilales bacterium | reverse complement strand
TAAAGCAGATGGCAAGACGATAGATTACATCGACGACTATTCACAGTTAACAGGAACAAAATATAAAGCAGATGGCAAGACGATAGATTACATCGACGACTATTTACATTCAACAAGAACAGTATATAATGCAGATGGCACAGTAGCTAAGGTTGAAAAATTGTCTTAAAAAGTTACTGCATCGCAAAATAGTATTGTTAAAATTTTAAAGGATGACTTTTTAAAAGTCATCCTTTTGGATTTTTTTAAATATACTATTCATGTTCTTTTATAAAATATTTTACCGTCTTTAATAATATTGTTTTTTAAATCTGTATTATCTATTGAATTAAAGTCAACCAAATCAAATTTATAAGGAGTTGAAAGTTCATCAAGCTCATATGCAATATGACGGATTAATTTGTCCGTTATATTATCCCCGTAAATAGCAAAGTCGATATCCGAATTAGGTTTGAAGTTCCCTTTTGCCCTGGAACCAAAAATTTTTACTGATTCAATCTCTTTTGTCTGTCTGAAGAAATTGTTAATAAGTATAACTGTCTTGTCTGAAAGTCCGAATTTATTCATTTGTTATCCATGGTTGTTTCAAAGCTTTTTAAAAGAACGGAATAAGTCTTAAGAATGTCATTGGCAAGTTCATTTGCGAATGTTTCTTTATATGTGTGAGAAGTTTTATTCCTGGCTTCCATCATTTCAATCCAATTTTGACCGTCATTTATAAGATTTGAGGAAAATGCTGATTTAATTGCTTCCCTTGGTGTTTCTGTTTTTATTCCGTTATATTCAAGGTAATCTTTCATAGTTTTCCATGCCAGTTCAAAACATATCTCAAAAGCTTGTATAAGAGCCATTGTATATATTTTGTTTATACCGTTTTGGTTAATATATTGAATTGTTTCTTCCAAATTTATTATAGATTTTTTATAATTTTGTAATCTTTGTTGCCAGCGTTCAGTCATTAAAAACTCCTTTAAGTTTATTATAACATGCTAATATTTTATAAACGTAACGAAATGTAAAACGGAATTTCAATATGGCTGCAAGTGTACTGCCTTGAGTTTGTAGCAATAGTTTTTGTGAAGTAATAAATTTATGGTTGTTAGCACATACTAAATATTTAAATATTAGGTTTTTTCGGGTGCTGGAAAACATTGAATTTGATTTTAAAAAAAGCTAGAGATTTCCAGCTTTTGTATCAAAATATAAATTACCTATATACAAAACCTATATGTCATGATAAAATATTGTCAGATGTAGTAGGATAATATTTTTGAAAATATATGCGATAAAAGTTACTTAAATTTTAATTTGGTTTCAGCTCGATAGGCTATATGTATCGGGCATTGCGTATATTATAAAAAAATAGAAAAGGATAAGGTACTTTATGGACTTTTTACTGGTTGCCGCGATTATTTTGGTAATAATCTTAATCGCCGTGCTGATAATTCAGCAAAATAAAGTTAAAAGTGTACTCCAAAGCACTCAAAAAGACCGTTTGGATTTAGAAGAAAAAGAAAAACTTTTACTTAAAGAAGCTAAAATTAAAGCAATAGAAGAACTTCAAGAAGACAGAGAAAGACTTAATGAAGAAGAAAGAGAACGCAGGCAGGAATTGAACCGTCAGGAACAAAAACTTGCAAAGCGTGAAGACATGCTTGAAGATAAAATTCAAGAATACACTGAAAAAGATATTCAATTGCAAAAAAAACTTGACGAACTTTTGGAAAAAGAAGATTATTTGGCAGAAATTGTTCAAAAACAGACTACCGAATTGGAAAGAATATCAGGTATGTCTGCCGAAGAAGCTAAAAATATGCTCCTGGAACAGCTTAAACACGATTTGGCTCAGGAACAAATGCAATTGATAAGAGAAAATGAAGCTAAGATAAAAGAAATTTCTTTAGAAAAATCAAAAGAAATATTATCAACTGCAATGCAGCGTTGCATGATCGAACAAGTTGTTGAAACAACGGTTTCTGTGGTTGCGTTGCCTAGCGATGAAATGAAAGGTCGTATTATCGGCAGAGAAGGCAGAAATATCAGAGCTTTGGAAACTTTAACCGGTGTTGATTTAATCATTGATGATACTCCTGAAGCCGTTGTATTATCAAGTTTTGACCCTGTACGCCGTGAAATTGCAAAGCTCGCTTTGGAAAAACTTATTGTTGACGGACGTATTCACCCCGTTAGAATTGAAGAAATGGTTGATAAAGCAAGAGAAGAAATAGAAAAGAAAATTTGGACCGAAGGTGAAAACGCTGCTTTTGAAATGGGTGTTGTCGGACTTAATAAAGAATTGATAAAAACACTCGGACGGCTTTATTATAGAACAAGTTACGGTCAAAATGTTTTGAAACATTCTTTGGAAGTAGGACATATTGCCGGTATGCTTGCTGCTGAACTCGGTGCTAATGAAGTTGTCGCAAAACGTGCCGGACTTTTGCACGATATTGGAAAAGCTGTTGATCAAACCCAAGAAGGCACTCATATCCAATTGGGTGTTGAACTTGCCTCACGTTACGGTGAAAAGCCTGAAATTATTCATGCAATTGAAGCTCATCACGATGATGTCGTAGCTAATACTATTGAAGCAGTTTTGGTAAAAATTGCAGATGCAATATCTGCCGGCAGACCGGGAGCCAGACGTGATACTTTGGAAATTTATATCAAACGTCTTCAAAAAATTGAAGAAATAGTTAACAGTTATGAAGGTATAAAGCAATCTTTTGCAGTTCAAGCCGGTCGTGAAGTTAGAATTATAGTTCAGGCTGAAATGTTTGATGATTTGGCTTCGCAAAAACTTGCAAGAGATGTCGCAAAACGTATTGAAGATGAACTGGATTATCCCGGTCAAATCAGAGTTACTGTTGTACGTGAATTTAGAGCTACTGAAATAGCCAAATAGTTTTTAAGGTAGATGATGTCAAACAAAACTATAAAAATTATATTTTTCGGAGATTTGGTCGGAAAACCCGGCAGGTTTGCGGTTAAAAAATTTTTAGCCGAACATAAATATGATTTTGTGATTGCAAATGTAGAAAATGCCTCACACGGTTTCGGGTTAACTGAAAAAAATTATAACGAATTATCTGCTATGGGGATTGATTGTATGACATCAGGAAACCATATTTGGGATAAAAAAGAAATTTTTTCTTATATAGACAAAGCCAAAAAATTAATTCGTCCTATTAATTACCCTGTAGGCACTAAAGGTGTCGGCAGCCGTGTATTTGATTGCGGGGATTATAAAATCGGTGTTATGAACATCTTAGGCAAAGTCTTTATAAATATTGTAGATTTTCAATTTTCGCTTATAACAGAAACAATCAAAAAACTCAAAGAACAAACACCTATTGTCATCATAGATTTTCATGCTGAAGCTACTGCAGAAAAAATATGTTTTGCTAAATATTGCTCACAGCTCGGAGTCAGCGTTTTTTTAGGAACTCATACTCATGTGCAGACTGCAGATGAATGTATTATGAACAATATGGGATATATCACTGATGTTGGTTTTTGTGGAGCCTATGATAGTGTTATCGGTATGGAATATAAAAATTCTTTAGCACATTTTACAACTAATTTGCCCAGCAGATATGAGGTCGCCGACAGCCAAATTTTTCAAACAAGTGCCGTTGAACTTGAAATTGATCCTTTGACTGGTCATACTGTTGCTATAAAAAGAATTTTAAGAAATGAGGATAGGAATGAAGTCTGATTTACATATACATACCTATTATTCTGACGGTGTTTTTTCACCTGAAAAAATAGTCGATACAGCTTTGGATGTCGGACTGGAAGCTATTGCAATAACTGATCACGATAATGTACTTGCCTATGATGTTGCTCAAAAATATATAAAAAATAAAAATTTGGAAAATAAACTTGAAATAATTCGCGGCATTGAGATAAATACTTTATATAAAAATTATGAAGTACATATTTTAGGGTATTTTATGGATGTTAAAAACAGTGACTTCCAAAGTATGTTGAAAATGCAGCAGCAAGCAAGAATTAAACAGACAAAAGAAATCATAAGTCTTTTAGCTAAAAAAGAGGGGATAAAGATTAAATTTGAAGATATAAAAAAACTTGTTGCGGAAGGCGGAAGTATTGGTCGTCCGCATATTGCAAAAGCAATAATGAATGCAGGCGGAACAACAAATGTTATGGATGCTTATGCAAAATATATTAATGATGATTCGCCGGTATATGTCCAAAGAAAGACTGTATCACCGCAAGATGCAGTTGAAATTATATATGATGCCGGCGGAATTCCTGTTATAGCTCATCCGCATGATATTGATATCGCCGAAAATTTGATAAAAGATTTGATGAATTACGGTTTAAGAGGAATTGAAGCATACCATAGAAAACATTCACCTGCCTGTGTTGAATATTTTTCTTCCATGGCAGAAGAATTGGGCTTGATTGTGACCGGCGGGTCTGATTTCCATACTCCTAATATTATGAACGGTCAGATTGTTTTAGGTAAAAATTTTGTTCCCGATTGGGTATATGATAAGCTTGTGCAGGAAAAAAAATTAATTGATATGGCTTAAACTATGAAAAAATTTTGGAAACTTGAATATTCTATAACTATATTTGTTTTATTAGGTATAATTATGCTTTTTGTGCCTGTAAAATTTGAAAATTACTTGCAGGCTGCTTTTATAACGAAATGGAATGATAAATATAACAAAGTTAGTTATATGTTTACGGTTATAAATGCTCAAACTGATGATGAAATTTTAAAAGGATTTGCAATGGCTGAGTCAGCACAGCAAAGAGAAAAACTTTTATTACAGCTTGTAAAACCTTATCTTCGCATACGTTCAACAGAAAAATTTCCAAAACGCTATAAACCGAAATTTATGAACGGTGATAGAGTTGCCAAAGACAATTATTATTATTTTAATGAATTGTATTTTGCTGATAACGGTATGCAGATTGTTGGAATTAAAGATCTCGTTACAAGTGAGGAAAACCCTTGGTTTATGATGATGTTTGATATCAACGGACTTTTGCCGCCTAATACCTGGGGAAAAGATATTTATGGTATATACATTCTTGACGAAGGTAAAATCCGTCCGTTTGGTTATGAAAAAAGTATGGAAAATTTGGCAGAAGACTGTTCACAAAACGGTTTGGGAGTCGATTGTTCATATTTTTACAGAATAGGCGGTGAATTTAATGATTAAAAGGATTTGTATATTTGCATCTTCATCAAATTTTTTGAATTCACTTTATTACGATGCGGCAGCAGAACTTGGAAAGCTAATAGGACAAAATGGTTATGATATGGTATATGGCGGCAGTAATTTAGGTTTGATGTGGGCTTGTGCTGAAAAAGCAAAAGCCTTTGGGGCAAAACTTACCGGTGTTATGCCTGAAAAATTACAGAATATGGGTGTGTTTACGAACGGATGTGATGAATTTTTTGTTACTAAAGGTATGCGAGAAAGAAAGGGTAAAATTGATAACATTTCTGATGCTGTAGTTGCTTTAGCCGGTGGATTTGGAACGCTTGAAGAACTCTCTGAAATGATTGTTCAAAAACAGCTCGGCTATAATAAGAAACCTATTGTGCTTTTGAATACAAACGGGTTTTACGATAAGTTGAATGATTTTTTTGAAGAAATTATTGAACAAAAATTTGCCAATAAAAATGTTCGAAGTCTTTATTACATTGCAAATAATCCAAAAGATGTTATTGATTATTTGAAAAACTATAAACCGTCTGAGCTTAATGTTGATAAAAATGCGATTTATGCCAGGTAATCTATGGTAATAATTTTTATGTTATAATTATGATAAGGAGAAGATAATGGAAAATTTGAGAGATAAGTATGAAGTAGTAATAGGTTTGGAAGTCCATGCACAGTTGAAGACCAAATCAAAGATATTTGCACCGGACGGTACAGAATTCGGAAAAGAGCAAAATACAGAAATCAGCCCGATTACACTTGGTATGCCGGGAGTTTTACCGGTATTAAATAAAGAAGCTGTCAATATGGGGATTTTAACAGGATTGGCTTTAAATTGTGAAATTCCGTCACGCTGTAAATTTGACAGAAAACAATATTTTTATCCTGATTTGCCAAAAGGTTATCAAATTTCTCAATATGATGAACCTATTTGTGTAAACGGGCACATTGATATAAAAGGGAAAAGAATTGGTATTACACGTGCACATTTGGAAGAAGATGCAGGTAAACTCGTACATGCAGGTGCAGATGGACTTGCAGGTTCAAGTTATTCTTTGGTTGATTTAAATCGTGCCGGTACCCCGCTTTTGGAAATCGTTTCTGAACCTGATATGAGAAGTTCTGATGAAGCAAGAGCATATATGGAAGAGTTACGTAATATCGTAAGATATATAGGTGTATGTGACGGCAACCTTGAAGAAGGTTCAATGAGATGCGATGCTAATATTTCTATTATGCCTAAAGGCTCAAAAGAATTCGGAACTCGTGCAGAAATTAAAAACGTAAATAGTTTTTCTGCACTTCAAAGAGCTATTGAATACGAGATTGACAGACAAATTGAAATAGTTGAAGATGGCGGCAAAGTAGTTCAAGAAACAAGACTTTGGGATGATAATTCCCGTGAAACACGCTCAATGAGAGGAAAAGAAGATGCTCATGATTATAGATATTTCCCTGAGCCGGATTTAATGCCGCTTGAAATTTCAAGAGAATGGGTTGAAGAAATTAGAAGTAAAATGCCTGAATTACCTTCAGCAAAACGTGAACGCTATATGAGCTTGGGATTGAGTGAATATGATGCAAACGTAATTGTCGAACAAATGGGGCTTGCTTTATTCTTTGATGAAGTTTTGAAATTAGGTGCTACTCCTAAAATTGCTGTTAATTTTATTATGGGTGAAATAGCAGCATATTTAAAAGAAGAAAAAATTGAAATAGCTGATACAAAATTAACTCCTGAAAATTTGGCTGAATTAATTTCTTTAATTGAAAAAAATACAATTTCAAATAATATAGGTAAACAAATCATATTAGATATGATGAAAGACGGCAAAAAAGCTTCTCAAATTGTTGAAGAAAGAGGTCTGAGTCAAATAACTGATGAAGGTGCAATTAAAGAAATTGTTCAAAAGGTAGTTGAAAATAATCCTCAACAGGTAGATGCCTACAGAGGCGGTAAGGTTCAATTGCTTGGATTTTTTGTAGGACAGGTTATGAAAGAAACCAAAGGCAGAGCTAATCCCAAAACTGTTAATGAACTTTTAAAAGAAATATTAGGATAAAATGATGTTTTTTAAAAAAAGAAAAAGCAGTATGGAAAAAGAAATTTTTGAGCAGTCAAAAATTCTTGAACATCTTGTAAATACTTATATTAATGATAAAGACGAAATACTTATTGACATACCGGAAGGTATTGAACAAGTTATATTTGTCGCAAGCGGCTCGTCTTATCATTGTGCCAGGTACGGTGCGGATGTTTTTGGCAGCATTGCTAATTTGGAAGCCCGTGCCATTTACTCAAGTGAATTTTTGTTAAAGGCTGTTATACCGCATGCTGATAACATGCTCTATATTTTTATAACTCAATCCGGTGAAACTTCTGATACAAATAAAGCTTTAATTAAAGCTAAACAATTTGGTGTTAGAACTTTTTGTATTACCAATAAAGAAGATTCTACTATTTGGAATGCTTCTGATTACAAGATGTGTTGTTATGCAGGCACAGAAAGAAGTATTGCCGCTACAAAATCTTTAACATCCCAAATGATGTGTGTTACGCTTTTAGCTATAAAGTTTGCTCAATTTAAAAATTTGGATGTTGCAGACTATATAAATGATTTAGTTTCAGTACCTCAATTTATAGATAAAACTTATGAACTCAGAGGAAAAATTAAATCTCTTGCCAGATTTGTATCCAAATTTAAAAATGTAATTATATGTGCTGACGGTATATCTTACGCTTTAGCAAAAGAGGCTGCGTTAAAAATAAAGGAAACATCTTATTTAAATGTTTCATCAAGTATTTTAGGCGAGTTTATGCACGGGCATGTGGCTGTTTTAAATAACAAAGCTGTTTTGATATATATATTGGTTGATGATTTAAGCTATACTGCAACTAAAAATCTTAATAAAATTAAAGGAGATTATAATCCGCCTATTTGTATAATCGGTAATAAAAATGTTAAAATTAATTATGCTTACAATATTAATATTGATTGTGAAAGCAGAATGGTTAAATATTTTTGTGTAGCCGTAATGATACAAATACTGGCTTTGGAAGTTGCAATGAGGCTTCATAGAAATGTAGACAAGCCGCACGGTTTGGATAAAGTTGTTAAATAAACTGTTCTAGAAATCTTGCATCATTATTAAAAAACAGTCTGATATCATCAATTGCATATTTAAGCATGGCAAGTCTTTCAATACCCATGCCAAAAGCAAATCCGGTATAGATATCAGGGTCAATTCCTACTCCGTTTAAAACATTGGGATCAACCATTCCTGCACCTAATATTTCAAGCCAGCCTGTACCGGAACATGTTCTGCAGCCTTTGCCTTCACACATTATACATTGAACATCCACTTCTGCAGAAGGTTCGGTAAAAGGGAAAAAGCTGCTTCTAAATCTCGTAGGACGGCTTGCACCAAAATATATTCTGATAAATTCATTCAATACACCTTTTAAATCTCCGAATGTAATATTTTTATCTACATATAACCCTTCAATTTGGTGGAAAAAGTTATTCTTACGTGCATTTATATTTTCATTTCTGTAAACTCTGCCGGGCGAGATTACTCTGATAGGCGGATTTTTACCTTCCATTGCATGAATTTGTGCTCCAGAAGTTTGGCTTCTTAATACAACGTTTTTAGCAAATTGTGTGTAGAATGTATCTTGTACATCACGGGCAGGGTGGTCTTTAGGAACGTTTAGCATGTCAAAATTATAGTATTCAGTTTCAACTTCCGGAGAAAGAGAATCAGGTACTACTGAAAAACCTAAATTTTGAAATATTGAAACAATTTCATTAGTAGTTGATGTTATGGGGTGAATATGACCCAGTGGAGTATATTTCCCCGTGAGGGTTACATCTAATTGTTCTTTTTGAAGCTTTTCATTTAATTCTTTTTTATAAAATTCATCATATTTATTTTTTAAACCTTGTTCAAGTTTTTGCGTAATTTCATTTGCCATTGAGCCTATAATGCGTCGTTCTTCGTCAGGCAAATCTTTTAATCCTTTTTTTATTTCATTAAACTCACCTTTTCTGCTCAAATATTTTGTACGGATTTCTTCAATATCCGTAATTGTTGATGCTTTTTCCAAATCTTGTGTTGCATTTTTATAAATATTTTCCAGTTGAGTTTTCATGTTTTTACCTTTCTTAGGATATTATCTCATTATACATTTTTTCATATTTTATTGTAGTTTCAGGTCCGTGTCCGGTATAAACCGTTGTATTTTCATCTAACTTGAAAAGGATGTCTTTAACACTGCGGCAGATTTTTTTAAAATCTCCGCCTGCTAAATCGCACCTGCCGACCGTTCCTTTAAATAGTGTGTCACCGGAAAAAAGTTTTCCGTCAACTAAATAACACATTCCGCCTTCGGTGTGTCCTGGAGTAGAAATAGCTTTAATTTCAGTGTTTCCGAATTTTATTATATCTCCGTCATTTATAAAATTGTCTGCTGTCGGAGTTTTTATTCCCTGTATGCCAAAAGTCTTCATTATACTTGCAGATTCTTCCATGCGAGGAACATCGTTTTTATTTATCAGAACTTTAGCTTTTGTTTTTTCTCTCATTCCATTTACACCTAAAACGTGGTCAAAGTGTCCGTGAGTTAATAGTATGTATTTTAGCTTTTTCCCGTCAAGCTCTTTTAAAATTTCAGGCTTAACTTCGGAACAGTCAATTAAGACAGCTTCGTCGTTGTCCGTTAAAAGATAATTATTAGCCTCAATAGGCCCTGCAATAAATGTTTTTATGTTCATTGTTTTACTGTCTCAAAAATATCTTTACATTGTTTAAATAATTGTTTTGCATCTTTTAAAGCAATCATATTGGCTCCGTCACATAGTGCTTTATCAGGTGTCGGATGAATTTCGAAAAATAATGCATTAGCACCGGCAGCCATAGCTGCTTTGGCTAATGTCGGGACAAATCTTCTGTCCCCTCCCGAACATATTCCGTTGGCTCCGGGAAGTTGTACGCTGTGTGTTGCATCAAATACTATCGGGTATTTAAAATTCTGCATTATCGGAATTGCTCTATAATCTACAACTAAATTATTATAACCAAAGCTGGTGCCTCTGTCTGTCAACAGTATGTTGAAATTTCCCGAATCTTCGACTTTTTTAACCAAAGGTCCCATCTGTTCAGGTGCTAAAAATTGTCCTTTTTTTATATTAACAATTTTACCTGTTTTTGCTGCAGCTACAAGTAAATCTGTTTGTCTGCATAAAAAAGCCGGAATTTGAAGTATATCAGCTACTTCACTGACAGGAAGTGCCTGTTCAGGTGTATGTATGTCCGTCACTATAGGTAAATCATATTTCGATTTGATTTCCTGCAGCATTTCAAGACCTTTTTTTAGCCCCGGTCCTCTAAAAGAGTTTATTGATGAACGGTTTGCTTTATCAAAAGAAGATTTAAATATAAAGTTTATATCTAAATCTTTTGTTATTTCTTTTAGTTCTTTAGCTGTTTCATCAAGAATTTCCATGCTTTCAATAGCACATGGACCTGCCATAACGGTTAATTTATCGCCGCCTATTTCAAAGTTCTTTAATTTTATTTTTTTGATGTCTGTCATAATCTGATTATATTTTAAATATATTTCAAATACAATATTTATTCATTCATTTCATATTCATAGTTGGGTTTATTTTTTACTTCGTCATCTTTAGTTTTAAAACTCATGATAAATATTTGATCTTTTTTAATCTCCATTTCTTTGCCTTTATTTGCATAAGATAAAGGTGTACTTTCGTATAATGAAACAGCAGCAGATTTTGCTCTGTTACCATGTTCATTTTTTACGGCACCTTCAACAATAGCAATTCCCGGACCGAAAAAACCGTCAACTAGTTTGTCGCCCACAAAGACGGCTCCTTGTTTTGCTACATTCTTTGGTGTTACGTCTGTCATAGCACTGTATTTACCCGAAATGTTTTGGCTTATTGAGTAATTTTCATTATTTGATGCATCATAGTAGTTGGTAGGAACAAATGTGAATGTGGCATTTCGTTTTAATCTTTTGGGATCAGTTACATCAACAATTTTGCCGGTAATAATACTGCCTTTTGTTATTTGCAGACCATCTTTTGTGGTAAACCCTTCAACAATTTTTAATTGCCAGGTTTGAGGAGGATTTGCTGTCGAAAAATCAGACATAGCCTGTACTTTGACGTTTTTTGTAAAACCAGGTTGTACGGTTATGCATAAAAAAGTAAGTATAATTAATAATTTTTTCATAATAATTCTCCTTATTTATTAAAAATTGCGTTTAAATATTGACCTGTAAAAGATTTTTTATTTTTAGCCACTTCACGTGGTGAACCCGATGCTATTATTTGACCTCCGTTATTTCCGCCTTCGGGTCCTAAATCAATAACATAGTCCGCTACTTTTATTAAATCCAAGTTGTGTTCAATTATTAAAATAGTATTCCCTTGATCTGCGAGTCTTTGTAATATTTTTATCAATTTATCCAAATCATACCAGTGAAGTCCGACGGATGGTTCATCCAGAAGATAGAGTGTCTTGCCTGTTGCTCTTTTATTAAGTTCAGAGGCAAGTTTTATTCTCTGTGCTTCCCCGCCTGAAAGAGTTGTTGCACTTTGACCCAGTTTTATGTAATCTAAGCCGACATCATTAAGTGTTTTTAGTTTATTTTTAATTGCAGGAATACTGTCAAAAAATTCCAGTGCTTCTTTGACACTCATCTCAAGTACGTCAGATATTGTTTTGCCTTTGTATTTAACCTCAAGAGTTTCTCGATTGTATCTTTTACCTTTACAAACATCACATTTTACATAAACATCTGATAAAAAATTCATCTCAATTTTTAATAAACCGTCACCTTTACATGCTTCGCAGCGACCGCCTTTAACGTTAAAACTAAATCTTCCGGGTTTGTAGCCACGGACTTTTGCTTCGTTTGTTTTTGCATAAAGTTCTCTTATGTGTGTAAATACATCGGTATAAGTCGCAGGGTTTGATCTTGGTGTTCTTCCAATTGGAGATTGGTCTATATCAATAATTTTATCTATGTTTTCAAATCCGGTTATTTCATCAACCCCTTGCGGTTTCGGTTTATTTCCTCTTAATTTATGCAGTGCATATTCATATATCAAATCCTGCATTAAAGTTGATTTGCCTGAACCTGAAACACCTGTTAAAACTACAATTTTGCCTAAAGGAATATCCACATCAATGTTTTTTAAATTGTTAAGATGAGCATTTTTTACATGTAAAAAATGTCCGTTTCCTTCACGGGTTTTATCGGGTATTGGTATAAATTTTTCCCCGCTTAAGTATTTGCCTGTAATAGATTTCGGGTTTGCAATTATGTCTTTGACATTTCCTTGGGCTATTATCTCTCCGCCGTTAATACCGGCTTTTGGACCTATATCGACTATGTAATCAGCGTTTCTTATGGTTTCTTCATCGTGTTCTACAACAACAAGGGTATTACCAAGGTTACGTAATTTAATCAAGGTCTTTATAAGTCTGTCATTGTCACGTTGATGGAGTCCTATTGAGGGTTCATCAAGTACGTATAATACTCCTGAAAGGCCGCTGCCTATTTGAGTGGCAAGCCGTATTCTCTGTGCCTCTCCGCCTGATAATGTTCCTGCCATTCGGGCTAAATTTAAGTAGCTCAATCCTACGTCTTTTAAAAATCTTAGCCGTGCTCTTATTTCGTCTAAAATTTGTTTTGCTATTTGAATATGATAATCTGATAGCTCTAAATATAGGCTTTCAATGAAATCGTATTCATCATCAACCGACATTAGAGTAAATTCATAAATATTTTTATCTTTAATAGTAACAGCTAATGAAAATGGCTTTAATCTTGCTCCTTTACAGGCAGGACAAGGAGTTGTTATCATGTATTTTTCGATTTCTTCACGCCAGTATTCACCGTTTGATTCGTTGTAACGCTTCTCTAAATACGGAATAACACCTAAATATCGATGACATTGTGTACAGTAACGTTTTGTCCCGAAACGTTTTACATGAAACGCTACAGTATCGGGACCGCCGTATAAAATTATTTTTTGATGTTCTTCAGGTAGATTTTCAAACGGTGTATTCATATCTATTCCGTAGTGTGATGATACTGATTTTAAAACATCATCATAATATGTATTGGAGGTCTTTGACCACGGATAAATGGCTCCGTCTGCAAGGCTTTTTGTTCTGTCAGGAACAATCAAATTCGGATCTATTACAAAATCTGCTCCTAAGCCTGAGCATCTTTCGCATGCTCCGTAAGGGTTATTGAATGAAAAAATTCTAGGAGCTAATTCTTCAAAACTTAAATTACATTTAGGACAAGCAAGTTTTTCACTATATATAACTTCTTTGTCGCCTATAATGTCAACAATTGCTATTCCGTCCGCTTTTTTCATTGCTATTTGAACACTATCAGCTATTCTTGATTGAGCTGTTTCTTTTACGACAATTCTATCAACAATTACGTTAATGGTATGACGTTGTGTTTTATTTAATTTAATTTCATCCTCGTCCAGGTTATAAATTTTATCATCGACTTTTACACGTACAAATCCTTCCTGACGAAGTTCTTCAAAAGTTGATTGAAATTCACCTTTTTTACCGCGGGCTATGGGTGCTAAAATTTGGATTTTTGTACCTTCTTCAAGTTTTAAGATGCTGTTGACTATTTCATCAAGAGTCTGAGGCTTTATAATTGCACCGCATTCAGGACAATGCGGGATACCTACTCTTGCGTATAATAGTCTTAAATAATCATATATTTCAGTAACGGTCCCGACAGTTGATCTCGGGTTGTTGCTGGTTGATTTTTGATCAATTGAAATAGCAGGCGATAAACCATCAATGTATTCAACATTAGGCTTGTCCATTTGACCTAAAAATTGTCGTGCATAAGTGGAAAGGCTTTCTATATACCGTCTTTGACCTTCTGCAAATATTGTGTCAAAAGCAAGAGAACTTTTGCCGCTTCCGGAAACTCCTGTAAACACTACAAGTTCGTTTTTTGGAATTTCCAAAGAAACATCTTTGAGGTTGTGTTCTTTTGCACCTTTTATTTTTATTGTATCCTGCATAATTTTATTATTGCATGGAAAACAATAATTTCAAATTTTTAGTGACCGTCATATACTAATGTTACATTATCTTTATTAGATTCCACATCATTGACTATGTCGCCTTTTTCAACATCTACCCGGACATTTTCAGTATATTGTTTTCTTCCGTACGGCAGACTTCTGTATCTTGTTACAAAAACTTTATCGCTTTTATCGTCATCGTCTATGTCTACAATTGTATTTTGGCAGCCACGCAAACGGTAATTGTCTTTGTTGGCTGAACCTTGGATATATGCTCCTTCAAGTCCTTCAAATACATATTTATTGTTATCTTTATATATCATAGCCATTCTGTTTTCGTCTTGTGTCTTATATGTTATGTTTGTACCGTTTGATAATAGTACACTGTGATGTTTGACATCGTTTTCATCATAATAGTAACCGCTGGATTGTATATCCTGACTGTTATATGCAACATTACCTATGGAGATAGGTTCATTATTGTAGGCTGTGTTTAACAGTGCCATTGATTGTAAGTAGTTCATCATTAATATTGTAGGAGCTACATATGTGTTATAATAGTAAAATGTAGCATATGAAGGATAGTAAGGGGTTACCGGTATAACAGGATAATATGTCGGATAAATTTGTGCATCTTTATTTTGTGCTGCTTGTACTTTATCGTTATTTATAGGGTTTGTAGCAACTGCTAAAGCTAGAGCCGCTGCAGGTACTGTATCTTTAAGTCTTTTATTTTGTTTTTTTGCTTTAAAATTCGTTCCGTTTTGTAAGGTTACAGGCGAAATTTTCATAAATCATACTCCTTTTTTAAACACACATTTCAATTAAAACACAAAAAAATTTTTTTTGTTATTTATCTTTATTAATAAAGTTTGTAATTGTAAATTTTGCGTAATAATTTTTCTTTTAAATAACAAAAATTTTTATCAGTGATTTTATAATTTTACAAGGAGAATATATGATAAAAATTCAATCTTTAACAATTGCTGATTTAGTCAGAGGTCAAAAGAACGTAAACCTTACTAATCTTGCACAACAACGGAATATGTTAATCAACGGGTTTAGATTGCATGACGGCTCAAGTGCAAAACTTTTGACAAATGATAATGAAATCGATTGTATAATAATGAAAAACGGAAAAGTTTTAAGTGCACACGGAACTTTTGTGAAATCACAAAAGCAGCTGCGTGAACTTTTCTTTGATGCTATTAGTCGTTTAGTTCCTCATACTGAATCAACAACTATATCGGGCAGTTATAAAGCAGATTATTTAGCCTGATTTAATGCTTTTTCAATATAATATCCAGTATTTCTTGTTGACTTACCGGTTTGCCGTCTATTGATTTTAATTTAGGAAGACTTCTTAAATTTGAATATTCAAAGTCTGCTTTGCCGTCTATTGATTTTAAATTAGGAATTGTTGTTAATTTAGAATTAAAGAGGTGTGCATCTCCGCCGATTGATTGAAGATTTGGCAGACTAACCAGCATAGAATCATTAAAGTTTGCAATCCAACCGATTAGTTTGAGTTTTGGAAGCTCCGTTAACAGAGAGTTACTAAAGAAAGCACTCCTTAGTATAACTTCTAAATTCGGCATACTTGTTAATTTAGAATCTTCAAAGTCAGCATTGCTGCCGATTAATCTTAATTTCGGTAATTCATTTAATTCTGAATTAATAAATTCGGCTTTTCCTCTTATTGTTTCTAATTCAGGCAAGCTTTTTAATACAGAATCATTAAATATTGCATTACCGTTAATTGTTTTAAGGTTTGGCATTTCTTCCAAAATTGAATTTTCAAGTTTGATATTGCCGTTTATTTTTTCCAGTTTAGGGACGCTTTTTAATTTGGAGTCATTAAAGTAAGCGTTTCTTCCGATTGATTTAAGTTTAGGCAGGGTTGTTATTTGTGAATTTTGCAGATAAATATCGTTTCCTATTTCTTCAAGATTCGGCATGCTAATTAGTTTTGAATTTTTTAAATTTATACTACCCCCGATTGCTCGTAATTTTGGTAATTCTTTTAGTTCGGCATTTATTAATTCTACGTTCCCGCCGATTATTTCAAGCTCGGGTATGCTTATTAAATCTGAATGACTGAACACGGCATTATCGCCGATTGATTTTAAATTAGGTAGTTTTGTAACAGTTGAATATCTGAAATTGGCATTCCCTGTGATTGACTTTACTTTTTCCAGTAAAGTGTTTTCATCTATTCCTAAATCTGCATAAGTAAAATTATCAGGTTGTTTGTAATTATCAATTGTCAGTAATCCGTTTTTATCTTCTTCTGTTTTTATCCCGAAATATTCAAATATAGTTTTCGTATCATTTATTGAATCTTTTAAATCATTTTTTGCTTTTAATATTTGAGCTTTTATATTCTGTGCGGTATTTAAGGCTCTTTGTGCATCGCTCCATAATTTTAAGTTGTTGTTATTAATCCGTTCTTCCAGTATATTTAAATAACTCAGTGGAATTTTGCCGTTATTTAATTCGCCTTCAACTTCAAAAATTTTATCACCTGTGAGTCGTATTGCTAATTTAGGGCTACCGTTTTCCAAATAAATATGAAAATCTCCGTCTACTAAATAAGGTTTTGCATTAAAGGATTTTGTACACCAGTTTTTGTGTGAAAGCAATCGAAGTTTTTCAATGTTTTGGTCAAAATTTTCAGGACATTTTTTCATCGAAGGAATGACCACCCATTGATGATATTGCTTTCTTAGTTTTGTTTCATACATCTTATTTAAATTAAATTGATATTTTTTATCTTTTCGTATATTTAAATCTATTTCATTTATGCATCCGTTTAAAATTTCTGTGTTTAATTTGGGCGGAAGTTTATCAGTATTTGGTTTGAGTTCTTTTGTGACGGCATTTAATATTAAAAATGCTGTTGTATTTGAAAACTTATCATTATTTAATACATAATCAGTCCATTCTTTTAAAATATTCTTTCTTTGAATAGCAGATTGTTGACTGCGTCCTCCATAATTTTTTGCAGTTATTTTATCGGTTTGTTCACCAGCCCAGTTTTGTAAATCTTGATTTGAATTGAATTTTTCTATGGGTGCTTTATATTTTTCCACAACAGCAAAATCTATTCCGTCAAATTGCGGTTTTTTCATTGCCTGAAAAGATACATTGTTATGTTTTAAACGGCTATTTGCTGCGTATAAATTGTTTTTTGCCGGTGAAAAGTTTATAAAGTTAACTTGCATATCTTTGTAAAGCCAGTGAAGAATATTAATTGCGGTTTTTTAGAGTGTTTTTTACATTTTTTAATAATGTGAGCTTAATATGAAATTGATTTTTTATAATTGAAAAAACGGATTTTTTATAGTAAATTTTTATGGTTATTGTACAAAAGAAAGGGGATATATGCACTGGATTTATTTGTTAGTGGCAGGAATATTTGAAATCAGCTGGGCTGTCGGCATGAAATTTACTCATGGATTTTCTCAAATTATTCCATCTGTAATAACAGTTGTGTTTATGATTGCAAGTTTTTATTTTTTGGCTTTGGCACTCAAAAATTTGCCATTAGGCACTGCGTATGCGATTTGGACAGGGATAGGAACAATAGGTACTGTAATATTTGGAATTATTCTTTTTAAAGAACCTGTTACAGTAACGAGATTAGCTTGCATAGCACTTATTGTCAGCGGTATTATCGGATTAAAAATGTTAACGCATTAAAATTTTCAGTTTATTTCCGACATATCAATTATTTCCTGGTATACAAAAATATGAATTGCGGAATGTTTTAATGCTTTGTGTTCCGGAAAATACGGGATATTTTCTCCTTTTAAATATGTCCTATTTGTTTAAATAAAAAAAGATATTGAACAAATTGACTAATTTTTCTTTACTTCTATATGATAGCCGAGTATATCCAAAATCTGAAGTGCTTCTTTGAGGGTAATACTTTCTCTTATTAATTTCCCTGAAATACTGTTTATTGTATATTTTTTCCCAGTTTTTTCCGTCATTAAGGCTGCGAGTTGTTTAAATGTAACAGCTTCACGAGCCATAAAATACTTTATATCATTGCGAATATCCATTATTTAATTATATTGAAGTTGACATAGTAAATAAAATTAGTTATAATATTCTTAATTTATAAAGAATATTCATAATTAATTAATAATTTTATCAATAAATTAGGAGTATATAAAGATGTACAATAATCAACGAGGATTTACATTAGCTGAAATACTCATAACACTGGGAATCATAGGTATTGTTACGGTAATTACAATTCCAACCCTGGTTCAAAACGTAAAAAGGAAGGATACAACAGCCAAACTCAAAAAATTTTACAGTATAATGGGGCAGGCAATAACATTATCAGAAAATGAATACGGGGCCTTGAATGATTTATTAGAAGCTAATGCTGATAAAAATAAAGTAGAGGACTGGTTTAATAAATATCTTTCTAAATATCTTAAATTTGAAAAAAGCGGGAAAACTACAGACAGAGGATTTACAGTTTATTTGGCAGATGGCACATCATTTTATATATGGAAAGCAAGATGTACAGAAATTTACTTTGATGCAAACGGAGATAAAAATCCGAATACAATGGGTAAAGATCAGTTTAACTTCATGTTGTGCAGTGAAAATGTGTCTAATTGGGCTGATAATAATCATTGGAGTTCCTACTATGCAAGTGGTGCATCACGCAGCCAAAGACGAGAACTCTGCATAATGGAGCCACGTTATTGCAGCGGTCTTTTACAATATGATAATTGGGAATTCAAAGAGGACTATCCTTACAGGTTATAAAGTATCAAACATTTATTATTTAATTGCAAAGAAAAACTTGGTTTGATTTTTTCGTCAATAAAAAGTTAAATTAAACAACTTCCAATCTGTACAAATTGGTTCAAAGTCCTACTGCTATAAGATCCTGAAACAAGTTCTGAGTCTGCCCTGAATTTATTTCAAGGATGACATTTTAGGATTTGTCCATTTAAACCGGATATTAAAATATAGTGTGGGGTAATAATCAAACTGTTTAGAATTATCAATGTAAAAGAACACATGGTTTGATTATTTGTTCCACATGGTTTGATTTTTTTCGGCAACTTGTTCTTTAAATTTTCTACAGTCTATTTCTTGTTTTTAATCTAAATTATTCATTAGCCCTGCATTTTATCAAGCAGGGTTTTAATTTCCATAATTTTTTCTTTAGCGATTTCAGAATCAGAAAAAGACTTAGCAACACATTCTTCAAGATGTGTTTTCAAAATATTACTTTCAACATGCTTAATTGCAGAACGTACAGCCTTGAGTTGTACAATAATATCAGGACAATAACGTTGTTCTTCAATCATTTTTTTTATACCTTCTAACTGACCTATTGCCCTGTTTAAACGAGGTATCTCATGTTTATGATTCGGATTTTCTGATTTTTTGCTGTTCATATCTTTTTTAGACTCTTTTTTCATATTTTCATTATACATAAAAAAGGGACAGAAAAACTGTCCCTTAATCCTAAAATAATATTCTATTTTTTAGGAGGTTCATTACACTCAGGCGGACAATTACATTTGTCCTCAGTGCAAGTACAATTGTCCCCGCATGTACAGTTAACGCATTTGCAATGTGGATT
>CALVCA010000023.1 GCA_944325895.1 Candidatus Gastranaerophilales bacterium | reverse complement strand
AATACGATTCCGTTAAGTCTGTTATTGACAAAAATATTGAACGCTCTTTTAAAATTTATTCGTAATTTTATATCCCGTTGTGCTACGCACGTAGACATACTGGATTTTGCATTACCTTCCGCACGTCATCCTGAGGTGCTACGCACGTAGACATATTAGGTTTTGTATAGCCATCAACACGTCATCCTGAGGGCTTTAGCCCGAAGGATCTCATTTTACAAGAGATTCTCCGCTCAGAATGACGGTGCTACGCACGTAGATAAGGGGTTGCATAACATTTTACGGCGGCAAATAACATACCACTTAAACACTCAACAGCTATTTATTAAAGATCTTATTGCCCTATTCCCTTATTCTAAGTAACAAACTTATTCCCTCAAAACCCCCTTAACATTTTTTATAAAAATATTGCAATTGTACTATGTTAGTAATAATATATACAGGCATACATAAAAAAGGGTTGTTATATTGAACTTTCAAGAATTAGTATTTAATTTACAAAAATTTTGGTCTGATTACGGCTGCATAATCCAGCAGCCTTACGATATAGAAAAAGGTGCATCGACCATGAACCCTGCGACATTTTTAAGGTCATTAGGTCCTGAGCCGTGGAACACCGCCATGATTGAACCGTGCCGCAGACCGACTGATGCCAGGTACGGAGAAAACCCTAACAGATTAGGTCATTATTTCCAGTTTCAGGTTATTCTAAAGCCTTCACCCGATAATGCTCAAGAACTTTATTTAAAAAGTCTTGAAGCAATGGGGATTGATCTGAAAGAACACGATGTGAGGTTTGTTGAAGACAATTGGGAATCCCCAACTTTGGGAGCAGCCGGCGTCGGCTGGGAAGTTTGGCTCGATGGTATGGAAATTACTCAATTTACATACTTTCAACAAGTCGGCGGACTCGAAGTTAAACCCGTTGCTTTGGAATTGACTTACGGTTTGGAACGTATTGCCATGTATCTGCAAAATAAAGAATCTGTTTATGACATTATGTGGAATGATAAACTGAAATACGGCGATATTTACCTGCAAAATGAAATCGAACAGTCTAAATATAATTTTGAAGTATCTAATGCCGACGGGTTATTCAAAATGTTTGACCTTTATCAAAAAGAAGTTGACAATTGTGTTAACAATGAACTTGTTTTACCTGCATACGATTATGTATTAAAATGTTCTCATACTTTCAATCTTTTAGACGCCAGAGGTGTAATAAGCAAAGACGAAAGAATTAACTTTATAAACAGAGTAAGAACAATGGCTTCCGCCGTTGCTAAATTGTACGTAGCACAAAGAGAAAAATTAGGTTTTCCTCTTTGTAAACAATAAGGAATATAAATGGCAGAAAAATACAGTCGTGCGACATTTACTCGCAACTTTTTAAAGACAATTACCCGCATAAAAAACCCTGATGAAATGCTATCTGATGCAAAGAAAGTCGGGCTTGAAAAAAGCCTAGGGGTATGGGACTTAATCCTGCTCGGAGTAGGTGCAATAATAGGCTCGGGAATTTTTGCAATAGTAGGTATAGCAGCTGCAGGCGGAGATTCTACCGTGGGTGCAGGACCTGCATTAACCGTGTCAATGGTTATAGCAGCAATTGCGTGTATTTTTTCGGCACTTTGCTATTCTGAATTTGCCACAATGATACCGGTTGCCGGCGGGGCTTATACATATACTTTCGCAACATTAGGTGAATTTGCTGCCTGGATGGTCGGCTGGGTTTTGATGCTCGAATATGCCATCGGCTTTATCGCCGTTGCCTGTGCCTGGTCTAACCATTTGATACAATTCTTAAGCGGATTTGAAAAATTCTTGCCAGCCTGGCTTGCTAATCCCCCTGTTTGGCTGGTGAATGATCCTTTTACCGCCTCTAAATTAATCACTCCGGATATGTTTGTTCCTAAATTATTCGGAATACCAATATGTATTAATCTCCCCGCTATAATAATTGTACTTCTGATGACTGCAATTTTGGTTAAAGGAACTAAGGATTCCGCCAAAATGGCAGGCTTAATGGTTGCTATAAAATTAGGTGTTATTGCTCTATTTGTTATAGCAGGAGCTTTTTATGTAAAACCCGAAAACTGGACTCCATTTGCACCAAACGGATTTGAAGGGATTTTTGCCGGTGCTTTTTTGATATTTTTTGCATATATAGGATTTGACGCTCTTGCTACTGCCGCTGAAGAATGCAAAAACCCTCAAAAAGATTTGCCCATAGGTATTATAGGCTCATTAATAGTGACAACCATTGTTTATGTGCTGGTTGCTCTGATTTTAACAGGCATGCAGGATACGTCAGCCGCTGTTCCGACAGCGTTTTTAAAAGCCCCGATGGCATATTGCATGACGCTTGCCGGCCAAAATTGGGCTGCCGGATTGATTTCAATAGGTTCACTTGCAGGCTTGACCTCTGTATTGCTAGTTTTAGAAATGGCGGCTACCCGTATTTTATATGCGATGAGCAGAGATCACTTTATATCCACTAAATTTCAAAAATTACACCCGAAATACAAAACACCGGCTGTCTTAACCTGGACTGTCGGCGGGCTTGCAGTTATCGGAATTTTAACTTTGAATTTGGATGTAGCGGCTGAATTATGCAATTACGGCACTTTCACATCTTTTATTATTGTTTGTGTTGCGGTTTTAATTCTAAGAAAAACCGATCCTGACAGACCAAGACCGTTTAAAGTTCCGTTTTCTCCGTTTTTGCCGGCTTTGGGAATTATTACCTGCGGAGGGTTGATGGTTTATAAATCAATGCAGCCGTCAAGTTCTGCTTTACTTTTCCCCGTTTGGCTGGGAGTCGGTGCTATTATATATCTGCTTTACGGATTCGTCAAAAATCGTTTGAACGAAAACAAAATTCACAATGAAAAAGTTGCTCAAAGGAAACTCGAAAAAAATGGAATTTAAGAACGTTATAAATAATCTACTCACGAAAAGAAGTGCTGATGATTTGATTGCCACAAGCAAAAAATCAGAGTTGAAAAAGACATTAAATGTATTTGATTTGATTGTAATAGGTATGGGAGCTGTTGTCGGCACAGGAATTTTCACAATAATAGGAAGTGCCATACAAGGCGGTCCCGAAGGTGTCGGTGCAGGTCCTGCAATTATTATTTCAATGGTTTTGGCAGCCATAGCCTGCGTTTTTTCAGCACTTTGTTACTCTGAAATCGCCGCTATGATACCGGTTGCAGGAAGTGCTTACACTTATACTTATGCAACAATGGGCGAATTTATGGCGTGGATGGTCGGCTGGGTTTTGATGCTTGAATATGCTATCGGTAATATTACCGTTGCAAGTGCCTGGACCGGATATTTGGTACAGTTTTTGAAGGGCTTTAAACATTTATTACCTGATTTTATAATAAATTTCCCGATGTGGCTCAGAAATGATTACAGATTTATGTTTTCTTTCTGCGACAAATACGGTTTAGATCCGCACACACAAATGCCGTATTTATTTGACAAAATTCCTGTTGCCATAAATCTGCCGGCTATATTTATCGTTTTAATTTTGACAATGCTTTTAATAAAAGGGGTCAAAGAATCAACACGGGTTGCAAGTATTATGGTCGGCATTAATATGTTTATGATTTTGTCCTTTATATGCGTCGGAGCCTTTTATGTTAAGCCTGAAAACTGGACTCCATTTGCCCCGAACGGTTTTGAAGGGATATTTATGGGTGCTTTTATAATATTTTTTGCATATATAGGGTTTGATGCCATATCCACAACAGCCGAAGAAACCGAAAATCCTCAAAGAGATTTACCCATAGCAATTATCGGAACTCTTGTATTATGCACGATTTTATATGTGCTTGTTGCATTGGTTTTAACGGGAACAGTTCCGCTAAATCATATTGATACACAGGCTCCTATTGCTCATGCTATGCGGATGATTAATAAAAACTGGTTTGCGGGACTTATTTCAATCGGAGCTCTTTGTGCTTTGACATCTGTTCTTTTAATTTACCAGTTAGGCACGACAAGAATTTTGTATGCTATGAGCAGGGACAGATTTTTGCCCAAATCTTTAAGATTAATCCACAGAAAATACAGAACTCCGCACGT
Organism: Candidatus Gastranaerophilales bacterium; assembly: GCA_944325895.1. Lineage (GTDB taxonomy): Bacteria > Cyanobacteriota > Vampirovibrionia > Gastranaerophilales > Gastranaerophilaceae > SIG32. Next base: position 15,841 of record CALVCA010000023.1, on the reverse strand, counting down.
TTTAACATGGATATCGGGTATTGTGGTTATTATTTGTTCTCTATTTATGGATTTGAGCATTTCTGCAGAATTATGCAACTTCGGGACATTCACTTCATTTATAATCATCTGTATTGCGGTTTTGATTTTAAGAAAAACCGAACCCGACAGACCAAGACCGTTTAAAGTTCCTTTCACTCCGCTTTTCCCTATACTTGGGATTTTGACCTGCGGAGGGTTAATGATTTATTCAATGAAATTTTTAACCACTTCATCACTCTATTTCCCGCTATGGCTTGTTATGGGACTTTTAATATATGTAACTTACGGATACCATCAAAAACGTTTGGAAGAAAAAATACGCTTATCACGCAGTGCACGCACTAAAACGATAAGCCGACTATAATTATGAAACATACATTTGAACAAAAAGTTTATTATTCAGATACTGATGCCTACGGGGTTGTATGGCACGGAGCATATTTGCGATGGCTTGAAATGGGACGGGTTATGTGGTGCGAAATGACAGGACATAATCTTATTGACTTAAAAAATCAAGATATTGTTTTGCCGGTTGTGGGGCTTAATATCAGATATAAATCTTCCGCAAAGCTGAATGACGAAATTATTATAGAAACTTCCATTGAAAAATGCAGCAACTTGTCGGTTACATTCAAACAATTTATAAAATCCAAAGAAACAGGCAAAATTTTCACAGAAGCATCTGTTGAAGTTGTTGCAATAAATAATGAAGGCAAACTGTACCGCAGAATGCCCGAAGTATTGAAAAAAATTTTTGAAAGGGCTTTATGCGTTTAAACAAATACATAGCATCATCAGGGCTTTGTTCTAGACGCAAAGCCGACGAACTTATAGAACAGGGTGTTGTCCTGGTTAACGGTAAAAAAATCACCGAACTCGGCTTTAATGTTGGAGAAAAAGATAAAGTTTTTGTGAACAAAAAACTCGTACAGCCGGTAAAACTTCAATATTACCGTTTTTACAAACCTGCAGGCTACATAACTAGTGCCGATGATGAAAAAGGCAGAAAAACAATATACGATCTTCTGCCTGAAAACCTGCATCATTTAAGACCTGTCGGCAGGCTGGATAAAGCTTCAACCGGTCTTTTAATTCTTACAAACGACGGGGAATTGATAAACGAGCTTACTCACCCGTCCGTTAAGGTGCCAAAAACCTATCTTGTCACTGTTAACTCTAAAATGCACATTCACGAATTTGAAAAAATGGCAAAAGGCATTGAAATAGAACCGGGCAAAACAGCCTTTGCTAATGTTACGGTACTGGAAGCTGATAACAATCATACAACAATGGAAATCGTCCTTTTTCAGGGAATGAACAGACAAATAAGGAAAATGATTGAATATTTCGGATATGAAGTCAAATCCCTTAAACGAATACAGCACGCAACCATTACTCTTGACGGTCTTAAACGAGGTGAATTCAAGCCTATTAAGCCGCAGCAGATAAAAGAATTAAAAAACTTTTTGAACAGGATAAAATGATTAAAATAGCAATAACAGGAAATATAGCGTCAGGGAAATCCGAAGCGGAAAAAATACTTTCCGAAAAAGGGTTTAAAGTTATGGATACAGATAAAGCCGCCCATAAAATTTTAAATGCATCTTTGGCGGTAAAAGAAGAATTCAAAAGCTATGACGTTTTTGAAAATGACGAAATTTCACGTCAAAAACTCGGCGAGCTTGTTTTTTCGGATAAAAAACTGCTTAAAAAGCTTGAAAATATTATCCATCCGCTCGTTAAAGAGCAAATTCAAGAATTTTTTGAAAAAAACAGTAATGAAAAATACGTATTTGTTTCAGTCCCGCAGCTGTTTGAAGCCGGTATGGAAACAATGTTTGACAAAATAATTTTTATATCGGCAAAAGATAATATCCGGCTTGAACGGCTTATGAAACGCAGCGGCTGTACGCTTGATTATGCACAAAAACGTCTGTCCGCTCAAATGCCGCAAAATGACAAAATTCAAAAATCGGATTTTGTAATCAATAACGACTACAGCATAGCTGATTTGGAAAAACAGCTCGCATCAATTCTTAAACAGGTATAAATACCCTTGCTCCGTCCCTTATATTACTTGTAATACCGCCGCTTGAGGCAGTACCGTCGCCTAAAGTTATTTCAGTATGACCGTATTGTGAATCATATCCTGCAACACCCTTATCGTAAACAAGCACGCATCCTGCCGGTAATTCAGCTAAATCGACTCCGTCGGTTGAAATTTCTTTGAAATTTTTGTTATCGCTTAAGATATCAGCAAGCTGATATGCATGACCGGATTCATATTCTCCTAATCCTGCATCTGCTATCGCTTCTTTCACGTGTGCTGCACACTTGCCGTCAAAACCGGTTCTTATCTTTGAAATAGCATCCGCAAGTTTTTCCGCTTTTTTTGCGTTATATTCTTTTAATGTGGTTTTTGTATTGAAATGACGGGGTTTTGAATAATTATTATCGTTCAAAAATCCGAATATATCAGGAAATGAAAAATTCGGCATTTGAAATGTCGGTGTAAAACCGAAATTAAAAAGCGGCGGATTATTAAAAAAGGGATTATTTAACATCGGATCACTCCAGCAAGCCCCCGGCATGCTGCCGAAAATATTTCCGAACGGATTGCTTACGGGACTGCTGTATGATATACAAAACGGATTTGCAAATAAATTCGCATTTAAATTGTTAAAAGTGTATGCAGTCACAATATATCCCCTTTATATATAAATAAAAAATTTATATCATAAGAAATTGACATATTGTAACAAAATATTAATACATAAAAAATGCAGCTTCTGCTTTGCCTGAATCAACAAGTGAGAAAGGAGTGTCCTCATCCTCAAAAATCGACCAGTCCTCATCGCTCAGCTCAAAATTTTTAGTCAAAATTTCTTTGACATTGCAGGCAACGTCGAACAGATAAAATTTGTTGACATTTTTCATGTATAGCCCGAAACCTTTTTCTGTCTTTAACTGTTTTAAAAAGTGGCTTTTTAAAATACTTTTGTTAGAACCGTCAAAAGAAAATTCTTCAACTGTTGAATAATCTTTAATAGTTTCCAGCAGTTTGTAAGGTTCAATCCATTTTTTAATAACTAAGTTCAGCATATTTCCTCTTGTGTTTTAAATTGCATTTCATAAAGATGTTTGTATTTTCCGTTATCAATAGACATCAACTGATCATGAGTACCGAGTTCCACCAGTTCGCCCTCATTAATAACAGCAATTCTGTCAGCATTTTTAATAGTTGAGAGCCTGTGAGCAATGACAAAAACCGTTTTATTTTGGATTAAATTATCCAATGCTTTTTGAACAACAGCTTCAGATTCATTATCTAAAGCAGAAGTAGCCTCATCCAAAATAACAATCGGAGCATCTTTAATCATAGCTCTTGCAATGGCAACTCTCTGTCTTTGACCTCCCGAAAGGCTTGCACCACGTTCGCCGACATATGTATCAATACCGTTTTCCAAAGTCAATACGAATTCATCAAGATGTGCCAGCTTCAAAACTTTTTGAATATCTTCATCGGAAGCGTTTTTATTTCCCATTAAAATATTGTCTTTTATTGTGCCCGAGAACAGGAAATTATCCTGAAATACAAAAGAAATTTGATTTCTCAAAGATTCAAGAGTGTATTTTCTTATATCAACGCCATCAAATTCAACAGAACCTGAAACGACATCGTAAAATCTCGGGATAAGGCTTACAAGCGTACTTTTGCCGCCGCCTGAATTCCCGACAAGAGCAATCGTTTCGTTTTTATTGACTCTTAAATTAATATTTTTCAAAACAGGCAGCCCAGGCTCATATTCAAAGCAGACATTGTTGAAATTAATATCATATCTTAAACCGTTTAGCACAAGAGCATTTTTCTCATCTTTTATGTAAGGAACCAAATCAAACAGTTCAAACACCCTGCTCATGGCAACAAATGTTGATTGAAGATTGGTTAAGGTATTACCCAAATTTTTAACCGGTTTATAAAGCAAAAGCAGAGAAGTCACAAAAGACATCATGCTTCCTGCCGTAAGCTGCTGAGTCAAAATCAAATGAGTACCGTACCAAAAAACAAGAGCAATGCCGATAGAGCAGATAAAATACATAATAGGCGACATCCAGCCGACACGTTTGGTTAAAGACATTGCAAGGTCGAATTGTCTGTGAATTTGACCTTCGAATTTTTTATTTTGAGCGGACTGCAGGTTATAAGCAGCCATAATTTTGTTACCGGTAAAGGTTTCGTTAAAATTAGTCGTCATATCACCGCCGACAACCATTGTAGCGTTAGAAACCGATTTAATTTTTTTCCTTATAAATGTAACCGGTGTAATAGCAATCGCCATAACAGTAACTCCAACGATAGCCAGTTGCCACGAGTTATACAAAAGAACCGCAACCAAACCTACAATTCCGAAGATTGTAGATATAAAAGACTGCAAAGTATTAATAATATTTTTAGATGCAGCATCAGGATCAGACAAAAAGCGTGTAAGAACAAGTCCTGATGAGTTTGCGTCATAGAATTGCGGATCAAGCGAGGTCAATTTTTTAAATAAATCAATTTTAAGCGAGTTGGAGATTTTTTGACCGAGCCAGTCTGTAAGGTAATGGCTGACGTATTTTAAAATCCCTTGAAAAGCTGCAAATAAGACAATAGCTATAGGAATAATAGCCGCAAAACTTGCCTGCAGCTGAAGATTATGACCTAAAAGATTATAAGTAACAGACGGATTACCGTTGATAACCAAATCCATATAAGGTCTTAAAGAAAGAGCTACAACACCGTCTAAAAGTCCCAAAGGAATCGCAATAATCAAATTTAAAATAATACGTGCCCAGTACGGCTTAATATACGGGTATATTTTTTTAGACAAATATCCGTAACGAAAAGCATCTTTAGACACGGTGTTTTTCAATTTATAATCCATAATTATCCCTCAAAGCATGATTATTGCATAAAAAAAAGATATTATCAAGGAGGATTTATAGCAATCAAAAAACTGCGGCAGAGCGTTAGCGAATGTGCTATACAAGTTCCTATCAAGGAGGATTGACAAACAACTGCTCTTACATTAGAATAAACGATGACAAACCATTATGGGCATGTGGTGGAATGGTAGACACGCTAGTCTTAGGAACTAGTGCTTATGCGTGGGAGTTCGAGTCTCTTCATGCCCATTTTTTTAAGGGGCGTTAGCGCAGTTGGTAGCGTACGACACTGGCAGTGTCGGGGTCAGGGGTTCGAATCCCCTACGCTCCATAAAGTATGGGGTTATTTTCAGACTGAAAGTTCAAGCTGCCGGTTGATTTATCATAAATACGTGGTATAGAAACTTTTAGTAATCCAAAGTCATAACTATTTTATATACAGTTTTTAACAAATTTGAATTATTTTTTAATCGCTTAATAATTTGTTCTAACGATACATCATCAGGTACATCAGTATATTTAAAGTCAAACAACACATTAGGTGTTATCTCCAGTGCACTGCATAATTTTTCTAAAGTTTCGGCAGATACAAAATTATTCCCCAATTCAATTTGACTTAAACTTTTCGCCGAAAGATTTATATTTTCTGCCAGTGTTTCCTGTGTCATGGAACGGCTGATTCTGATTTCCCGAATACGATTCCCTAAATTTTTCTTAATACTCATATTATTACAATAATATATTTAAAATAGGAGTAACACACATTGACAATAGAGTTATTCTATTATAAATTGAATTATAGAACTTTTAATGGAATACAGAATTATAAATAATTCAATAATAGGAGAGAATATGAGTAATAATATCAATGTGTGCTTATCCTGTGATAATAACTACAGTAAACATGCAGCAGTTGTTATGGCATCAATACTTTATAATGCCGATATAAATGATTATATTCATTTTTATATTTTAGATGGAAATATAGATAACTATAATAAAGAAAAAATTTTAGAATTAAAAAAAATTTCAAATTGCGATATTGAATTTATAACAGTAAATGAGAGTAAATTTGATTGTTACAAGAAAGTAAATACACATAAATATATAACAATTCCTACTTATTTCAGGTTAAAAATAACAGAATTGTTGCCAAATATTTCAAGAATAATTTATCTTGACTGTGATATGATAGTAGAACACTCGCTAAAAGAACTTTTTAACATAAATTTAACGGACAATATTATAGGCGGCAGCCTGGATTCACGTGTATTTCACAAGAAAAAATGGAAAAATCAAAAATACATCAATGCAGGAATGATTGTTTTTGATTTGGAAAAAATGCGACAAGAAAAAACAGATGAATTATTTGAGGATTACACACATAAAAATATTAATGATATAAAAACCGGAGATCAGGACATAATAAACTTTGCACTAAAAAATCGAATAAAAATTATAGACGGCAGTTGGAATGTTCAGGTCAGCGGATTTGCAAGCAGGACAAGTTTTACAAAGTATCCGAAAATTATACACTATATAGGCAAAGACAAACCCTGGATATTCGGCTCGAACACCTATTTTAAAGACAAATATTTTAAATACTTGCAATTAACTCCTTGGAAATTAAATGATAAAGAAAAATTATACTGGGAAAAAGAAAACAAAAAAATTTCAAGACAAAAATTTTGGAAAAAACATCCATATTGCATAATCCATCCAAAATATTATTACGCTTTTATTTGTTCGTATTTTTAAACCGTAAAAACTGCTTTGGTTATGACAAAAATCCGAATCGATTTTAATATAACGGGTCAAAAGACCCGTTGTTTTATAGCAATTTAATCTACTTGAACGGATTTATGCCGTCTTTCATTGCCGAAATCACTTCCTTTTGGTTATTCTGTGCAACTTCCGATGTTTCCGAAGACTCACTCTTTTGTTTACCCTGTGCAATATTTAATGCTTCCAAAGGTTCTACGTCATACATTTTTTCTAATCGCTGCTGCGATGCACGAGCAAAGAGCATATATTTAAATTCATCAATATTCATGGATACATCATCACCGGCAAACTTTTTAAATTCAGCGTATTTAGCATTTATAAACTCACCTACATCGGCATATTCACCGGGTAATTGACCACCGTTATTTAAATAATCAGTCATAATATTTTCAATGTATTCATTAGCAGATACTTTTAAATCACAGTTTTTGTCCAATTCTATAAATTGCGAAACCGGATTATCACCTGAACCAATTGGTCCCGTTGATGAATTGTCGGGTTTATAACCTGCATTTTTGGCATCTGAAAAAATACTGCCGGTGTCACTTTTTGGCTGAGGTGACTTATTGGGCACCGCCGTTTTTGTAATAGTACTGTTAATTAATTTTGAATTAATAGGTTCCGTCATTATTTTACTCCTTTCAACATATAAATTTTACGGTTGAAAAACATAAAAACTTTAAAGATATTTACAAATATTAATAAACTTGATTTATAAACGAACTTATTGCCTTATTCACTTATTCCCTTATTGCCGTAGCACCCGTCATTCTGAGCGTTAGCGAAGGTGCTACGCACGTAGGTATATTGGGTATTGCATAAAGTATTACGGGTCATTCTGAGCGAAGCGAAGAATCTCAGTGCTACGCACGTAATTACATTGAATTTTGCATGGTATTTAACGGTGGCAAGATCCTGAAATAAATTCAGGATGACAGTGCTACGCACGTAGTCACATTAGGTTTTGCATAAAGTCTTACGGGTATTCGTCATTCTGAGCGGAGCGAAGAATCTCTTATTGTAATCTTTTTTGAGATCCTTCGGACTAAAGTCCTCAGGATGACGGTGCTACTAAATCCCTCAGGGTACTACGTACGTAGACATACTAGGTTTTGTATAGTATTTAACGGTTGCAAGATCCTGAAACAAGTTCAGGATGACATGGGGCTACGCACGTAGGGACATTGGGTATTGCATAGCCTTCAACATGTCATTCTGAGCGTAGGTACTACGTACGTAGACATACTGGGGATTGCATAACATTTTACGGTGACAAATGACATTGTAAATACTCAAAATGACAACTCTAAAGATCTTATTCCCTTATTCTACTACTCCCTTTCTACAGCTCAAACAGCTTATGCAAACGGGAACGGATATCGTCTTCATCCAAATCGTGAGTAATTTTATTTAAATCAATTGCCATTTGATAATAATGTGCTGCATCGTTGGTAAATCCCATTTTTTCAGAAGCTCGTGCCGCATTAAAATAGGCAAGGGTGTAACTCGGATTAAGTTCTATTGCCTGCTCAAAATATTCCAAAGCTTCTTCGGCATCCATAAGTCCGTCAAGATAGAGAATACCAAGGTTATTATGTGCAAATTCATTTTCAGGATTTAAATCAACGGCTTTATGATAGGCAATCAAAGCTTCTTCCAAATAATCTTTTTCCCAAAGTGCAATACCTGCTTTAGAATACGCTCTGTAATCAGCAGGATTAAGAGTAATAGCATCACAATAAACCCGTATTGCTTTATCCACATCGTATTCTGCCATATAAATATCGCCTAATGCCAAATACAAGTCGTAATTATTCGGATCTAAAATCAAACCTGCCTGATAAGTAGCAACTGCAGCTTCGGTATTTGCATGAACTTCCATATAAAGTGCCCCTAAAGCCTGGCAGACAATAGAAGTCCATTCTCTGTCAGGGTTAAGTTCAATAGCTTTTTTATAATGTTCAATAGCATCTTCGAATAATTCAGCTTTAGAATAAGCAAAAGCTAGCGAATTATTGTAAAACGGATTATCGGGTGCTAATTCAACAGCGAGCTTAAAAGCACTGACCGAATTGATTTTATCATCTTTTGCCAAATACAAATGTCCCAATTCGTAATAAACAGGTGCTTTATTTTCGTCAAACTCGAGCAATTTTTCATAACAGTCGATTGCTTCATCTTTTTTGTCAGGGAAAAATGTCTGCAAAACAGTCGCAAGTTTTGCCCAAACATCACGATTTAAAGGATTAGCCTCCAGTACTTTTTCATAACTGTCAACAGCAATCTCATACTCTTTGTTTTTCAGGGCAATATCTCCCATTCGGTTATAAAAAACCTCATCGTGTTCTGTGATTTCAACCGCTTTTTTATAAATATTTTCGGCAGCGGGAATCATTTTAAACTTTTCGCAAATTTTTCCGAGCAAATTGTATTTAAACACAGATAAATCATCAGCGAAATTTTTATAAAACATACTGATGGACGGTTTATCCCAGGCAAGCATCATACTGCCTGTTACAAAATAATATAAGAAATTAGCGTAATCACCGATATTTGCATCATTGTTGTTAATTTTTTGCAAAATTGCCTGCGACAGAACAAGCCTCGGACGTGCAGATTTCAGTTTGCTTATTTTGATTGCCGATTTAAATTCTTTTTCTGCTGAACCGTAATCCTGAGCAAGCTTCATAAAAAATCCCGCATATAAATGTGCATTCATATTTTCAGGAGCTAAAGTACAAGCTGTTTTACACTGTTCAATCGCCGTTGAAACACTAATCTGCCCCTGCTCCCACATCAAACTTGCAAGTCTGTAATAGCTTTCAGGCAACGACGGGTCAAGCTTTACAGCATCTATATAAAATTCTATAGCATCCTGTAAATCACGATTTTGACGGCGAATTAAATATCTCTCGTGTGCTACTCTCGCTTTTTCTAAAATGTTAAGTGCTTTTTCATTGTTTTCGGCACGTAATATAATCTGTTCTGACATTCTGAGCTCCAATAAAAATATGTGTATTATCTGCATCGGTGAAAATAATTCTTAACTTTATTAATCTTACAAAATATCATCCGTTTGTATTAGACAACAGAATAAGTTATAATAAACATGTGGAAGTCATAATAGAAAAATTATCAAATTTAGGTTACGGAATAGCCAAAAATGACGGTATGATTATTTTTGTTGAAAAAGCATGTCCGAAAGACAAAGTCAAAATAAAAATAACCAAACGTACAAAAAATTATGCCTATGCCGCAATTGAAGAAATTATTGAACCGTCGCCGCACAGAGTAAAGCCTTTTTGCCCAATGTTCAATGCCTGCGGAGCATGCCAGCTGCAATTTATAGACTATGATTTTCAATTGGATTTAAAAAAACAAATTGTAGAAGATGCAATAAAACACATCGGACATCTTGATATAAAAATCAACTCTCCGGTAAAAAGTCCTGACAAATACCGGCACAAAATACAATATCCGACAGCACAAACAAAAGTTTCAAAGCGGCTTCTTGCAGGCTATTACAAACCCAAAACACATGAACTTGTCAATATAAAGCATTGCTTAATACAACCGCCAATCTGCAATGACATAATAGATTTTATACGACAATATGCGAACGAATACAATATTTCGGGGTACGATGAAAAAACTCATTCGGGAGATTTAAAACATATTGTTATAAGGAATTCCGCTGCATATGAGGAAAATTTAGTAATACTTGTCCTTAATTCAAACAAAATAACTCCGAAAATAAAAGAATTTGCACAACTGATTTACAACAATTTTAAAGAAGTAACAGGAGTGTGCGTCAACTTTAACCCAAAAAAGACAAATGTAATTTTATCGGATAATACAAAATGCCTGGCAGGAAAAGATTTTATACTCGAAAAACTGGGTGATAAAATTTTTAAAATAGGTGCAAATACATTTTTTCAGGTCAACCCCAAAAGTGCCGAAAATATATTTAAATATGTAAAAGAATACATAGCAAATAATTTCCAAAATGCACAGGTTTTGGATGCATATGCGGGAATAACGGCTTTTGGAATTTATGTTTCGGATATTGCTCAAAAAGTTGTCAGCGTTGAAGAAAATACCCAATCCTGCGAGCTGGCAAAAGAGTCGCTTGAGATAAATAAAATTAACAACGTTGAAATAAACAATACAGATGCGGAAGAATTTTTAAAAAACGAAACGAAAAAATTTGACGTAATAATTTTAGACCCGCCAAGGAAAGGCTGCACAAAAGAAACACTTGATAATGCAGCAAGACTTTGCAAAAAGAGTATTATATATGTAAGCTGCAACCCGGCAACATTAGCAAGAGATTTGAAATATTTAACGGATAAAGGTGCTAAAATCGAAAGTATTCAACCGTTTGACATGTTCTGCCATACATACCATATAGAAAACGTTGCAGTTATTTCTTATGATCAAAATAATCTATAGTCTGCTTCAAACCTTTTTGCACTTCCGAAATCCTGCGTAAATCCGATTTCAAATCTTTATCAAACTCTTTTGCACGCTCAGGTTCTTCTGCCTTTTTAAATTTATAATAATCTCTTGTTCTGTCTTTTATTGCCTCAAAATAGTTTCTCAAAAGTGCAATATTTTCGTCTGAAAAATAAATCTCTGCAGCTTCATCTATGCCGTAAAAATCTTTGTTTTTTGCGTTTTCAAATAGCTTTTGAGAAACTTTTCGTTTAAACATAATATTAATCAGCTCAATATATCTTTTTATTTTAAATTCGGGTGAGCCGACTTCAGCATTTTCAAAATCAATATGCAGTTCTTTTGCCTGGCGGGTGAGATTGTAAACTTTTTCAGATTCATCGTGCTTTGCTTTTGCATAATTAGGTCCGAAAAGTATAATCAATTCGTGCTTGGTTTTAGGATTTATAACATTAACAAATCTCATTTGAATATCTTCATAACCCGATTCAATACGATTATCGCCGTATCTGAAATCAATATCGGGTTTATTTTTAACCTTTGCAAGCACATAACCACGTTTTTCCATTGCCGGGAGGAGTTTATTGTTTATCAAATCTTTGTCATAAATATTTTTAACGTAAAGAGTTGTTCTTATCAAATCAGGTACGTCAAAAGAGCCTGAGCGTGCCACTTTACTGCTGACGGATGAGGCTGATTTAACCGGATTTTTCATTGCATATTCTCTGTCAAAAGACACACCGTAAGATTTTAAATCGTTTGCAACAGCTTCCAAAACATCAAAAAATAAATTTGCCTGTATCATATATTTATCCATATTTTTTTGATGAGATTTTTCAATACTGTCTTTGAAAATCGAAGACGTAAAATGAACGGAATCAGAAGCATAATTTTTTCTGACACTGCTGTTTGAATAATTCTGACGGTAATAATAGGGTCTGTTTACGGATGAAATTAACATACTTTTTTAAAACTGCTGAATGAAAAATTTTACCAAACCTTAACATAAATTTACAAATAAAACTTTTTGTCAAACAAACATGTTTGTATTATGATATGGATGTTAAGTATAGTAAGGAGGATATTAAAATGCCGGGAAAAACAATAACGGTAGACGGTAATTACGCAGCGGCACATATAGCTTATGCATTAAGCGAAGTATCCGCTATTTACCCGATAACTCCATCATCAACAATGGGTGAATGGATAGACGAATGGGCATCACAGCACAAAAAGAACATTTGGGGCAAAGAAGTAAGTGTTGCGGAAATGCAATCTGAAGCCGGAGCAGCAGGTGCAGTACACGGAGCTTTGGCAGCAGGATCTTTAACTTCAACATACACAGCCTCACAAGGTTTGCTGCTGATGATACCTGTAATGCACAAAATAGCAGGTGAAATGCTGCCTTCAGTAATTCACGTAGCAGCACGTGCAATAGCAGCACAATCATTATCAATTTTCGGCGACCATTCAGATGTTATGGGATGCCGCAACACAGGTTATGCAATGCTTGCCGCAAATTCTGTTCAGGAAGAAATGGATTTGGCATTGGTTGCACACCTTTCAACATACAAAGCAAAAGTTCCGTTCTTGCAATTCTTTGACGGTTTCAGAACATCACACGAAGTTCATAAAATCGAAGAAATTTCTTACGAAGACATTGCAAAACTCGTTGAACCTAAATATATTGAAGAATTCAAAAACAGAGCAATGAAACCGGAAGCACCTGTTTGCAAAGTCGGTGCACAAAACACTGATGTATACTTCCAGGGACGTGAAACAGTTAACAAATACTACGAAGCTGTTCCGGATATTGTTCAGGAATATATGGATAAAGTTGCTGCTGTTACCGGCAGACAATATCATCCGTTTGATTATGTCGGTGCTCCCGATGCAACTGATGTACTTGTTGCAATGGGTTCAGGCTGTGAAACAATCGAAGAAACAATTGAATACTTGAACGCTAAACGAGGCACTAAATACGGCTTGGTTAAAGTAAGACTGTATAGACCGTTTGACGTTAAACGTTTCAACGAAGCTTTACCGAAAACTGTTAAACGTATTACAGTTCTTGACAGAACTAAAGAACCCGGTGCTATCGGCGAACCATTGTATTTGGATGTTGTAGCAGCTTTGGAAAACAAAGATATCAGAGTAATCGGCGGACGTTACGGATTGTCTTCAAAAGAATTCACGCCGTCAATGGTTCTTGCAGTTTACAAACACGCTGAAAACAACGGTTTCCACGGATTTACCGTTGGTATTGAGGACGATGTAACTCATAAATCATTAAAAGTTACGGAACACATCGTAACAGAACCCGAAGGCACTACAAACTGTATGTTTTGGGGCTTAGGTTCTGACGGTACAGTCGGTGCTAACAAAAACTCAATTAAGATTATCGGTCAATATACAAACAAAGATGCTCAAGCCTACTTTGCATATGACTCTAAAAAGTCATTCGGTGTAACAGTTTCTCACTTGAGATTCGGCGACAAACCGATTAAATCAACATACCTTATAACAGCTCCTGACTTTGTATCATGCTCGGCTCACGCATACATCGGCAGATATGACCTTTTAAAAGGTATCAAAGAAGGCGGAACATTCTTACTTAACAGCCCGTATTCAAAAGAAGAAGCATTTGCTCATTTAACAAGAGATATGCAGAAAACAATTATTGATAAGAAAATCAAATTCTACAACGTAGATGCCGAAAAACTTATCGAACAACAGCCGGGCTTAAGAGGAAAAGGTGCAAACACCGTTATGATGGTTGCATACTTCAAAGTTTCGGGAATTATCCCGTTTGAACAGGCTCTTGAAGGTATGAGAGAAATGACAAAGAAAACCTTTAAGAAAAAAGGCGATGATGTTGTAAATATGAACTTAGCATTAATTGATGCAGCGGTTGACGCTTGCCAGGAAGTTCCTGTTCCTGCAACATTAGACGGTGTAGGATGCGTTGATGACGTTAAATTAATTCCTGATAACGCATCAGACTTTGCTAAGAAAATTATTGAACCTTCAATGAGACAAAAAGGCGATGATATTCCGGTATCAGCAATGTCTAATGACGGTGTAATTCCGACCGGAACAGCCTGTCTTGAAAAACGCGGCATTGCCCCGAGAGTTCCGAAATGGAATCCTGAATTTTGTATTCAATGCGGAATTTGTGCATCTGCTTGTCCGCACGCTGCAATTAGAACTAAACTTATGGAAGCTGATGATTTGAAAGATGCACCTGCTTCATTTAAAACAGTTGATGCAAAACCGAACGATCACGGTGAAAAATTCAAAGTTCAGGTATACTGCAAAGACTGCACAGGCTGCGGTGTTTGTATAGATCAATGTCCGATGGCTAAGAACCCTGAAAAAGCGGCTCTCAGCTGGTCTTCTATTGAAAAAGAAGAAGCTGCAGGCGAAATGGCTAACGAAGAATTTTTCGATGCACTGCCTGACAACGTTATGGGCAAAAACACCACCAAAACAATCAAAGGTGCAATGCTCAGAAAACCGTTGTTTGAATTTTCAGGTGCTTGTGCAGGCTGCGGCGAAACTCCTTATGTAAAACTTGTTTCGCAATTATTCGGCGAAAACATGATTATCGCAAACGCAACAGGATGTTCTTCTATATATTCAGGTACATTCCCGACTATTCCTTATACTAAGAATAAAGACGGAAGAGGACCTGCCTGGGCTAACTCATTATTTGAAGACAACGCTGAATTCGGTTTCGGTATGAGATTGGCAGTAGATCAAAACAGATCAACTTTGAAAACTTACGTTGAAAAAGTTGTTGCTAACGAAAAAACTCCTGCTGATTTAAAAGAAGCTTTGAATGAAGCTATGTCTCACTTTGAAAATTCAAAAACAGACGAAGCAATCGCTGCCCAAAATAAAGCAAAAGAAGTTCTTGCCAAATACAAAGACGTTGAATGTCCTGATTTGGCAAAGGTTAGAGAACTTCAAGACTACTTCACCGACAAATCCGTTTGGATTATCGGCGGTGACGGCTGGGCAAACGATATCGGTTACGGCGGCATTGACCACGTATTAGCTCAAAATAAGGATGTTAACATTCTTGTTCTTGATACCGAAGTTTACTCAAATACAGGCGGTCAAGCTTCTAAATCAACACCGACCGGTGCTGTTGCAAAATTTGCCACAGGCGGTAAGAAAACATACAAGAAAAACATGGGCTTGATGAGCATGTCATACGGATATGTCTATGTTGCATCAGTAGCTTTGGGTGCTGACAGAGCACAAACTCTGAAAGCCTTCCAGGAAGCTGAAGCTTACAAAGGACCGTCTATCATCTTTGCTTATGCTCCTTGTATTGCTCACGGTATCGATATGTCAAAAACTCAAACAGAACAAAAACGTGCGGTTGAAGCAGGTTACTTCCCGTTATACAGATACAACCCTGATAACGAAGTACCGTTCACCTGGGATGCAAAAGATCCGAAAGGCAGCTATCAGGAATTTATACGTTCCGAAGGTCGTTATAAATCTCTGTTGAAAACCAACCCTGAAGCTGCAGAAGCTCTTTATACTCAGGCTGAAGAAGACGCCGCAAAACGTATGGCTGTTTACAAAGCCGTCGGCGAATTGATGAGATAAATTGATGAGATAAATTGAAAAAGCAATGCCA
>CALVCA010000022.1 GCA_944325895.1 Candidatus Gastranaerophilales bacterium | reverse complement strand
TTTTCACCAAAATCAAAGATTTTGGAAAAAGTAGTCAAACAAGTTCAGGATGACAGTGCTGTAGGTACGTTTGACAATAATCGTCGTGCCGCCTTCACTTTGGCAGAAGGTGCTACGCACGTAACTAACAACAATCGTCGTGCTGCTTTTACTTTGGCTGAAGTCCTTATCACCCTCGGAATTATTGGAATTGTTGCGGCAATGACTATTCCGACTTTAGTTCAAAAAATAGGAGATATACAAAATAAAGTTCTTTGGAAAAAGAAATATTCGGAAATCGCACAGGCATATACTGCCGTTAAACAAGAAAATTATACATTGTGTGTAAATAATTCAGAAGATTATAATATTCCTGCAAAATGCCGTTATATAGGAGATGGCGGCTATGAAGAAAAAACTACAATATCACCGCAATTTGTTAAAGCTATGGCACAGCAATTTAAAGTTATAGACAGCTGCGGATTTCCTCAATACGGTGAAGACGCTTACTGCAGTTACAACGATGACAGCTGGAACGGACTTTGCGGAGGCAAAGACACATATAGTTTTTATGGTTCATTAAAAATGGAAGCATATAAGGATATACCAAAAACTATTAATTGCAGAAGCTGGATGAGCGGTTTATATACCGGCTGGGATATGAGTAAAAAAGCAATCTTACTGGCAGACGGTTCTGTTATATATTTTGGAGGATTGACCGCTCCATTCATATCCGTAGATGTTAACGGTTTTGAAAAAGGACTGAATGTTGTCGGAAAAAATCTTTTTGCTATTATGCTAAATGAAGATTGGATACGTCCTATAGGAGCGGAAGGCACATTTGATAAAAGCCGTAACGGTGAAACCTGTAAATGCGGAAAAGAATACGGTTTAGCGCAAGCACAGGGTTTTTTAGGATCAGGTACTTTATTAAATGGAGAAGCAATTTCGGGTGCATGCTGCAGCTATGAATATCTGAAATAATACTTTCTTTTATTTTTATAATATAATCAATTTATGGCAAAAGTTAAATCAAAATGGATATGTCAAAATTGCGGTTATGAAACTGCCGGATATTTAGGCAAATGTCCCGAATGCGGCATGTGGGGGAGTTTTGTTGAAGAAGTTCAAAACAATTTAAAGCCTCAAACTGTTTCACCACAAGGGATTATAAATGATACGAAACCGGAATTACTTTCTGAAATCAAGGTAGGAGAAGAAGTACGTATTAGTACTAACATTCCTGAATTTGACAGAATACTCGGCGGCGGACTGGTTCAAGGTTCTCTTATATTAATTGCAGGAGATCCCGGCATCGGTAAATCAACTATTCTTCTGCAAACCGGCGGAGAATTATGCAAAAAACATAAAAAAGTTCTTTATGTTTCGGCAGAAGAAAGTGCAAGTCAAATTAAACTCCGTGCTCAACGCCTTGAAATTAATTCCGACAGCCTTTATATTTATCCGCAAATAAACATGGAAAATATCCGTAATGAAATTGATACCATAAATCCTGATATAATAATTATTGACAGTATTCAGGCTATTTATTCACAAACTATTTCAAGTTCAGCTGGCAGTGTTTCCCAAATAAGAGAATGCTGTAATATTTTGATGCAAATTGCAAAAAACAAAAATATTACGGTAATAGTTATAGGTCATGTTACAAAAGACGGTTCCATAGCAGGTCCAAAAGTACTTGAACATATGGTTGATACTGTTATCTACTTTGAAGGAGATAAATATAAATCATACCGGATACTTCGCTCTGTTAAAAACCGTTTTGGGAACACTTCAGAAGTCGGCATTTTTGAAATGAGTTCAAAAGGTTTGATTTGTGTCACAAATCCCAATGAATTATTTTTAAACGAACGTTCGCAAGAATCTATTCCCGGAAGTGCTATTGTTGTTGCCAATGAAGGTACACGCCCGCTTTTGGTTGAAATTCAAGCACTGGTCGGAACAACACCTTATCCGACACCACGCAGAGTCACAAACGGGGTTGATACCAGCAGGCTGCTGCAAATCCTTGCAGTTTTGGAAAAACGTGTCGGACTTAATCTTTCAAAACAAGATGTCTATGTAAACGTTATGGGCGGGATTGAAGTTGACGAACCCAGTGCTGATTTAGGTATAGCACTTGCTGTTGCAACATGTGCCCGTGATGTGGTTGTAGACAGCCAAACAGTTATTATCGGTGAAATCGGACTATCGGGAGAAATTCATCCTGTTCAAAATATTGAAAAACGTCTTAACGAAGCTGTTTTATCAGGCTTTAAAAAAGCTATTATTCCGTATGCGAACAAATGTAATTATGATAAAATTGAAATAGTTCCTGTCAAAAGACTTATTGATGCAATTACAGCATGTGTTTCTGCTCAGTAGTTTGTGCTGAAAATAATAACCTCTCTTTGTAAAGGGAACCGCATAAGCGGTGAATTAACTATTTTTGTTTTTCGCATGGTGCATCTTTTATAATAAACGGTCTTACAAAAGCCCAGGTTCCGTATAAACAGGTCAAAATTCCAAACGTGTTTAAAGTTCTGCTCAGTTTACCGTATTTCTTAAACACCGCCCCTAATGACGTTAAAGTAGTACCTGCCATAAATCCCAAATAGCCTTTAAAAATAGTTCTCGGTACTATTACCGTATCATTCATATCTGCGGAATTTTTTGTATAATCGATAAATTTATCCGTAAATTTTTTCTTTTGCGATTTCTTTGGAGTATTTGGCGTTAAAAAATAATTGTAATTTTTGATATCCATATTTTTATATAATAATTGAATAAAATTTTTTTTGCTATTATTAACATTTTTTTAATATTCTAAAGGCTTAAACCTATTGATTAGTTTTTGTGTTAGTGCTATAAAATACATGTTATACAAATAAGAAGGAGTAAAAACTTATGGTAAACGTAGCAATTAACGGCTTTGGAAGAATAGGTCGTAACACATTAAGAGCCGCTATCAGAGAAGGCATTTTTGACAAAATTAATTATGTTGCAATCAATGACCCCGGTTTAAAACCTGCAGAAGCTGCTTTGTTATTCAAACACGACTCTGTTATGGGTAAATTCGACGGTTCAGTTGAAGCTTATGATGAAGGTATCATTGTAAACGGCAAAAAAATTAAATTCTTTGCTGAAAAAGATCCGGCTCAATTGCCTTGGAAAGATTTAGGTGTTGAAGTTGTTGTTGAATCAACCGGTTTCTTCACAGACGCTGAAAAAGCTAAAGCTCATATCACAGCAGGTGCTAAAAAAGTTATCATCTCAGCTCCGGCTACAAACGAAGATATTACAATTGTTTTAGGCGTAAACGACAAAGAATACGATCCTGCTAAACACAACGTAATTTCTATGGCATCTTGCACAACTAACTGCTTAGCTCCTGTAGCTAAAGTTATTGATGAAAAATTCGGTATTGTTAAAGGTTTGATGACAACTGTTCACTCATATACCGGCGACCAAAGAATCTTAGATGCAGGTCACAAAGATCCTCGTCGTGCAAGAGCCGGTGCTTTGAACATCGTTCCTACCAAAACAGGTGCTGCTAAAGCTGTAGCTCTTGTTTTACCTCAATTAAAAGGTAAATTGGACGGTTTTGCTATGAGAGTTCCAACCCCTGACGTTTCTTTGGTTGACGTTGTATTTGAACTTTCTAAAGACGTTACTGTTGAAGAAGTTAATGCTGCTTTAAAAGCAGGTGCTGACGGACATGTTCTTTGCTATACTGAAGAACCGTTAGTATCTTCTGATTATATCGGTACTTCTCAATCTTCTACTGTTGACGCTTTATTAACTCGTGTAATGGGCGGAAATCAAGTTAAAATCATTTCTTGGTACGATAACGAAATGGGTTATTCTACTAGATTGGCTGAAACTACTTTGATGGTTGCAAGCAAATTATAATTTTATAACCTGGATAAAAGACCTCACAATTGTGAGGTCTTTTTTTTAATACTTTTTGGCAATAATTATTCAGACAAATTAGCCTTTTAAACAATGTGAAATTTTGATTATTTTGAAATAATTATTAAAAAAGGAGGCAGCGTATGCAAATGTTAAAAATTATTGCCTATGTTTTGGTTATAATAGGTGCCCTGAACTGGGGATTAGTAGGCTTATTAAATTTTGATTTAGTTGCTATGTTATTCGGAGATATGACACTTGTTACAAGAATTATTTACGGTCTTGTAGGTGTAAGTGCAATCATATATCTTTTAATGTCATATAACGATTTAAGAGCTTAAAAGCTTATCAAAAAATTCTTTATTGGCTTTTAAGGTATTTTCGGTGGCAAGTATTGAATAAGTCGGCTTGCCGCTGAAAATATAATTTGCTGCGTTATATATATCATCAACAGTAATCGTGTCGATGACTTTTAATAATTCATTATCAGCCAAAAGACCGTTAAAATCTGTTATATTGGCATTTAAAGTATCATTCTTGCCGGCAACTGTTTCTGTATCTGTTAAAATCATATTTTTTAAGTTCAGTTTTGCGTTTTTTAATTCTTCTTCTGAAACTTTTTCTGTCATAATTTTTTTAATATGCTTATTAAATCCGTTAATTGATTTTTGAACATTGTCAAAACTTTGCTCGCCTGTTTCTTTATTTTCAGTTGTTGTACCTATATAAAGCTCGAATAAGCCGAGGTTATCATAATAACTTACGGAAGAATTGACACGATATGCAAGTTGTTGTTTTTCCCGTAAATCATTGAATAATTTGGAGGAACTTCCGCCGCCGAGTATTAAATTCAAAAGCTGAATTGCTGCGGTATCCTTTAAATTATCATTTGTTTTAAATTTAAAGGCCTCAACAATTTGTGCCTGACTTTTTTCATAGGTATCAGTCAGAATTTTTGTATTTTGTACCGGAGCTTTGAAATAATCATATAAAAATGGTTTTGCAGCCTCAACATTTGGCAATTCTGAAATTTCTTTAAATAATATACGGCTTAGTTCGGGTTTCTTTTCAAAAGGTGCCGAAACCGTTACATGCCCTTGTGCCGTGTTAAGAATATGATTATATAATGCCTTGACATCATCAAGCGTCACACTGTCAAGACTTTCCAAAATATCGTCCTTGGTATAACTTATAGGCAGACCATTTAAAAGCTCCTTATATAATTTATCACTGGCATCTTTTTCCCATTTTGACAGGTCTTCTTTAATATCACGTTTTGCAAAATCAAGAGTTTCTTCAGTAAACCTTGGATTTAACAAGACCTCTTTTGCATTTTTCAAAGCTTTTTCCATGTCATCTGCCGAGAATAATGATACTGCATCCAAAGAGGATTTTCCTGCATAAAAATTCATTATTATACCGTTTTTTTGAAGCTCATTATTATATTGATAATCATCTTTGAATTTTGAACCTTCATTCAGTATTTTTCTGAGTACATAAAGGGTTGCAGGCTTTATATCCGCCGGTAGTTCTGTAATATATTTAATTTCAAATACAGAATTATTTATTTTTATATTATTAGTTACAACATCAAAATTATTATTTAATTTATATCTTTTGACATTTTCGGGATTGACTGCATATTTTTTACCTGTGAAAGATATTGCATTATCGTAATTTGCTTTTATTGAATTTTTATCTGCCTGCTGAGGATGAATAACCGTGACAACAGTTTTATTTAAATCTAAAAATTGTTTTGCTGTATTTACAATATCGTCTTTTGTCATGTTATTTACAATTTTTTCATAATCAGTTATCGTCCGAAAATTTTCATTAAGCATGGCATTTCCGACAATATAATTTAATTCGTTTGAAGTTTCAAAAGAATAAGAATAACTGTTGAGCAATCCTTTTTTAATTATCTGCATTTCTTCATCAGTAGGAGGATTTACAGTTAATGAATAAATTTGTTGGAATACTCTTTTTAAAACTTTTTCGGAATTTTGTTCAGTTGTGTCAACACCTAAAAGGATAGCCGTGGGATCAGTTGTTTTTGAGCTTATCTTTTCCTGCCACATATAG
Source organism: Candidatus Gastranaerophilales bacterium (assembly GCA_944325895.1). Lineage (GTDB taxonomy): Bacteria > Cyanobacteriota > Vampirovibrionia > Gastranaerophilales > Gastranaerophilaceae > SIG32. The sequence goes on along the minus strand of CALVCA010000022.1, from coordinate 14,464 downwards.
GCAAAAGTGTTTAAATCTTTAAGACTTTTATCAATTCTGCCGGTTTTATTTGCCGTCAAAAGTTTCATTACTGCTTGCATGTAAACATTTGACTCCACATCATTATTTTTAGGACCGTTAAATCCAAGATTGATAATCGTTGCAGTTGTTTTATCAGAAATTATGTCCTGTCTGACAGTTTTTTGAACAGGTTTCAGTTCTTCAAATTTTCTTGCATGGGTATTTTTATTTTTCCCGGAAAAATATTTTGAAACAAGTTTCATTGTTTCATCAGGATTGACTTCACCTGTTATAACAGTTACCATATTTGCCGGAAAATAATTATTATTATAATAATCCAAGACATCCTGACGGGTTATATTTGTAATATTTTGCTTTGTACCACCAATCAAATCCGTTGAAGAACTTTCTATACCGAAAAGCTTTTTAATAGTTTTTTGATTAATAATGTTAAACGGATAACCTAAAATCATATCTATTTCCGATTTTACAATCCCTTTTTCTTTTTCCAGCATATCAAGAGCAAATCTCGGAGTTTCAAGCATTGATGCGTGTATTTTTATTTTCTTTTCCAAATCATCATCATTTAAAAGATTTGAAGAAACATAATAATCAGTTACACCAAAATTTGTAGAAGCATTTGTTTCCCCGCCTATTTTATTAACTGTATCGAAAAATTCGCCTGCCTCAAGCCCTTCAGAACCATTAAAAAGATTATGTTCAATATAATGGCTGATTCCACGAAGATCATCCGGTTCATTCATGGAACCTGTACCCACATAAGTTTTTACAACTGTTTGACCTTCTTTCGGAATAATGACAATCCGCTGTCCGTTCGCAAGTTTGTAAAAATGAGCGGTAAAATCAAACGGAAGTTTTGTTTCTCCTGTTTTTTGATATGATATAGGAACTTTTACATTATAATCAGGCAGTACAGGGGAAAGCTCCGTCGCATTAGTTTCCGTACCGGCAGACGATGAGGACTTAAAAGCCGGTTTTGTATATTCAACATTAAATGAGGGTGTTACACGAATCATTTACATTACCTATATAATTAATAAAAGTAAAATGATTTGTAAAATTGCCATTTTATTAAGAAACTTTAAAAATAGTTTGTTCTCTATCAGGCCCTACACTGATTATAGAAACAGGAGCACCGATAAGTTCTTCTACCCTTGAAATATACTTTTTACAATTTTCAGGTAAATCTTCATAAGTACGGATACTTGTAATATCCTGCCTCCACCCTTCAAATGTTTCATAAAGCGGTTTTAAATATTTATGTATAAAGACATTCGTCGGATAATTTTTATAAATTGCACCATCTCTTGTATCTTCATACGCATAACAAATTTTTATATTGTCAAAAGTGTCAAAAACATCAAGCTTAGTAAGTGCAACCGATGTCAAACCGCCGACTAAAACAGCATATCGCATAGTAACAGCATCAAACCAGCCGCAACGTCGTGGACGACCGGTTGTAACACCGAATTCGTGTCCGATACTCTGAATTTTCATGCCTGTTTCGTCATTAAGTTCAGTAACAAAAGGACCTTCACCGACACGTGTTACATAAGCTTTTGCAACACCTATAACTTCATCAATCATTTTCGGTCCTAAACCTGAACCAGTACAGGCACCGCCTGCAATAGGATTTGAACTTGTTACAAAAGGATATGTACCGTAATCAACATCCAGCATTACACCTTGTGCACCTTCAAAAAGTACAGAGCCATCTATTTCTTCAAAAAATGTTTGCCAATCAAACCAAACATACGGTGCCAAAATTTCTGAATATTTATGACAATAATTTAAAATTTGTTCTTTTGTATATGGCTTTAACCCGTAAACTTCTTGAAGCTGCTTATTCTTAAGCGGTAAAATTATATCAAGCTTTTCATTCAATGTTTCAATATCAAATAAATCTTGAACTTTCAAGCCGATTCTTGCAATTTTATCTGTATAAGTAGGTCCGATGCCTTTTTTTGTGGTTCCTATTTTTCCTTTTTGAGCATTATCTTCGCTAAAACCATCAATGTCCGTATGATAAGGCATAGTTATAGAAGCCAAAGGACTTATACGCAAACCTGAAAAATCAACACCCTGATTCAAAAGTTCTTGATGTTCTTTTTCAAAATATTCAGGCATAATAACCGTTCCCGGACCTATCACGCATATTTTATTCTTATATAAAATCCCTGACGGGATAAGATGAAATTTATAAGTAATATTATTTGCAACAACAGTATGACCGGCATTACATCCGCCTTGATAACGTATAATAACATCAGCTTTTTCGGCTAAAATATCGGTAATCTTTGCTTTCCCTTCATCTCCCCATTGAGCTCCCACTACAACTGTATTCATTATATCTCCTTTTTTATTGTACCGATTAATTATAACATACAATACACTGAATTTCTTAAAGCAAAAATATTGTGTTTCAAAATTTTACAAAATATATTAAAATTTTATAGGATAATCATCGGGAATTTTTCCGACGTTATCGGAGAAAAACTTTCTTATAAAAAAAACGGAACTAAAAAGTTCCGTTTTTTTTTATTTTTTCTTATTTAAAGCCGCTGCATCCGCAACTCGTAAGGCGAAATAAGGTTTGTCTTTTTCAATCAAAAACATAACAAACGTATTATCAAAATAGAAATTTGCAGGTTTTCTCATAGCTGGAACAGGCATAGACATTTTCATAATCAAAGCTGCCTCGCTTTTCAATTCAACACCTTTATTATCCATTTTAAAATCAATTGTCTGCAAAGCTTTGTTAATGGTTAAATCCATACCTTTAATAGTTTTCCCTTCAATTTCAGGATATTCATTATTTGATTTAAAGCTTAAAAAAGGAATTTTTAATTTATCTTTTTTACCAAAAGTTCTGCTATCGGTATATTCAGAAGCCTTTTGAGTTAAATCATCATAAATAGCGGAAAAAGATTTATTTTCATCAGTTCTGTAAAGGATAACCCTATCGTTTTGCTTAGTTGTTATTTCTACAGCAAAATCATTTTCTCCGTTATAAAAAAGCACCTTGACATTGTCACGCAATACAGAAGAACTATTTTCATCTATTCCGAAATATTGTACTTTTTCTTTATTTAATTTACCAAACTTTTCTTTTTTCAATTCATCAAAAGCGTTCAAAAATTCAAAATCTTTTTTCAGCATTGCATAAACAAGATAATTTCTTCCTGTCCAATCCATGCCGTCCAAAATTTCACTTGTTTCGTTAAATTTTTCCATCAATGCCGTATCTATTTGTTTTTTTAGATTCATATTAGCTACACCGTGTGCTGTGTAATATGAATTATCTGACAACATTTCTTTTGTGAAATCCTGTTTATTGAATTCCGTTGCAAAATTTGACGGTCCATCCGTAAATTCAATAGGAGCTTTTACTACATTATCCATCAAATCATTCCAAACAAGTTGGAATGTTCCGACCCACACCTTGTTTTGATCGGCAGTTTCAGTTGAAAACATAGGCATAACAACTAACTCGGTATCCGTATTTTTTTTGAAAAACGCAAATGCTGATGCAGAAAAAACAAACATAGCAATCAATGTTAAAACTATTTTTTTCATTATTACCCCTTTCTATATATTTAATGATCTGAAAAAACTTTCAAAAAAACCTTTTATATCTTTTGAATGCGGAATATTAGCCGATTTATAATATTTCTCATAATTTTTTATAATGTTTTGCGGTAAATCCTCACCCTTATCCATTATATACGAAATAAATTCTAAATAATCATCCTGTTCATCTCGGTATAATTCGTCACGTTTACGCAAATCTTCATCAGCTTCATAATGAACGAGAGCATGATAACAAGCAGTAATACTTTCATCATCGCTTACATCAGGAAACAACAAAAGTGCATTTTTTACAGAAAGCATATTTAATCGAACTTTTCTGATTAACTCGGCAACTTTTTTTCTGTTTTCAATAACTGTCAACTACTCCGCACTCGCTTTCTATAAAATGAAGCATATCAATATAGCTGCCGCCAAAAAATTGTCCGGCTAAAGTTTTAATTGAATCCAAAGCCATTTCTCTTCTGTCCATAGTCGCTTTATAATAAAATTTTTTGCCAACTTTATATCTTACAAGAATACTTTTAACGGTTAATCTGTCCATAACAGTCTTTATAGTCGTATAAGCACGATTTATACCTATACTGCTAAGTGCTTCCACAACATCCTGTATTGATATATCTTTGTCCTCATTTTCGTTTGTCAAAGACCACACTGCATTTAAAATATCAATTTCTAATTTTCCGCAAACCATTGTGCATTACCTTATTTACATAATAAACTGCTAACAGTGTAACATAAAATAAAACTTTTTCAATTAAATATATAAAATTTTTTACATTTCAAAAATATCTTCTTCTTTTTTATAATTACGCTTTTTAGTACGTTTTTTTTCGTATTTTTTCCTTAATTTTTTCGGGAGTTTTCTGTAAGCATTATCTACAGATATTTTAGTAATCGCTTTGCCTGAACGTCTATCATAAAAAGTTAACCAGTATTTTCGATGAATATTATCAACAGAAAAAGATACAATCCCTGCTTTTTTATCCCCTATATTTATTGTTTGAAACATCAATTTTGTATCACCAAAAATAGAAGGTCTGAAAACAGAATTGTAATCATTGACCAAAGCCATATCAAATCCTGAAAGAGCCTTGTCTGACATGTTTGAAATAGTCACGGTCAGCGTAATTGTATTCATTTCACCAAAAGGATCTTCTTCAAATTTAACATCACTTATTAAAATATCTAGCCCCGGATACAAAAGCTCCTCTTGCTTTAAAGCTTCTTCTTTATAAACCGGAAGAGGAACGCTTGTGTTAATTTTCACTTTAATCTCATCTCCGGGAGCAATCAAAACTTCATTTCCCTTTCTGATTAAAGCCATACCAAGTCCGACAGCACCACCCAAAGCGGCACCACCGGCAATTGTATAACCTTGAGATAAAATAGCAGAACCTAATCCCAGCCAGTTCAAAGCTAAAAATCCGCCTACAACACCGCCTGCAGCTGTATAACCTATATCTTGGGCTATTATTTTGGAAGTTTCTACCATAGGATGTAATTTTGTTGTCATTTTTCCGTCAATAGGAATTTCTCTACCGTCAGGTGTCACAAGATAATCAAATGAAAGTTCAATCGAAGCTTGTTTTCCCATTCTGCCGGCATCGGATGTTTGAACGATTTTACCGTGTGCAACCGTGCCTTTCGGAATTATAATACCGTCATCACCATATACGTCAGATGTAACCTGAGCAAAAAATTCATCACCTTCTATTGAATATGAAGAATCAAGCACCTCTGATACCGTCATGTTGATTACGTCTTTTCTTTCAAGATGCTCTATTTCTCCGGTAAATAATTCCTGCTGAAGCTGCTGATATTCTTCCGTTTCTTCAATATACCCGTGTAAAGGCTCTGAAGCATATACAGATGTATTCATTAATAACGTTATTAATAACAAAAAAGCAAAAATCTTTTTCATAAAAATATTATATTACACGATTAATAAAATATCAAAGTTATTGACTAAAATTCCCATGACATACTATAATAAAAATATGAAAAAACGTTGGTATGATTTTGATGTAACGGTAAGTAAGGCTGTCAGCATGCTTGAAAAAGCTGATGAAGAAATTCAGATACGCTGTGCTGAATATATTATTGATCAATTAAAAGATATTGATTTTGATATACCCATGTCTTTGGAAGAACAATATAATTATATATTGCGTCGCTGGTATGATAAAAATATAAAAGTATCACATGCCATGGAATATTTAAAAAATTCGCCCACGGAAATCAGACATCAACTGGCTTTAGATATTATTGAATACTTAAAAAATGACTGAAGATATTAACAAAAAAATTATAAAACTTTTTGCCAAACATAGTGAAGATGAACGAATAAAATACTATGCAGGTTTCAATTATGTCAAAATCAACAAAGATACAAACGGTAAAAAGTTTAACCCCGAACATTTAAGAAAATATGCAGAAAAATGCCATTATATAGTAAGGGTTATGAGAGAATTTGAAGATGAAACATATATTTACAACTATGATGTTCCCAATAATGAGTTGTTTAAATTTATCAAATCTTTCGAAGAAAACACCCTTGACGGTACAATAATTGAAATAGCTAAATATTTCCCGGAAGATTTAGCATGAATGATTTTTTTCAAAAATACCACGAGGCACTATACAACTGTCACAAACCTTATCAATATGTAGGCGGAGAATTTTTATCACACAACAAAGACTTTGACTCTGCAAAAGTTCGATTTGCTTTTGCATTTCCTGACAAATATGAAATAGGCATAAGTAATTTAGGTATCAGAATTTTATACGAACAAATAAATAAAGATTATATGTGTGACAGAGTATATGCTCCTGAACCTGATTTCAAACCTCAAACGCTTTATGGATTGGAAAGCAAACGTCCTTTAAAAGAATTTGACGCTGTCGGATTTTCTATACAATATGAAATGGCTTATCCAACAATATTAAGGATGCTGGATATGTCGCAAATTCCATATAAAAACACCGAAAGAACTGATAATGATCCGATAATAATAGCAGGAGGACCTTGTGCATATAATCCGCTGCCTTTGGCAGAATTCATAGATGTTTTTATGATTGGCGACGGAGAAGACAGTATAATTGAAGTCTGCCAAATTTTAGAAAAAACAAAAGGATTACCCAGAAACGAAAGAATAAAGGCATTGGTTAATGATGAAAATTCAGGACGCTGGTCTTTTAGTATTAACAAAAAAGTAAAAAAACGTATAGCACAATTAAAATATGAAACAGCCCCAAAATCTTACCCGATACCGTTTTCTTCATCCGTACATGACAGAGCAGTTGTAGAAATCAGACGCGGCTGCGGCAGGATGTGCCGTTTTTGCCAGCCGGGACATGTAAATTTACCCGTAAGAGAAAGAAGTGCTGACGATATTATTAAAATAACAAAAGAACTTGTTAAAAATACGGGTTATGATGAATATTCACTATTATCACTATCTTCTAACGATTACTCCAATATTAATGAAGTCATCAAAGAATTAGCCTGCGATTTTGACGAGAAAAAAATTTCTGTGTCTTTACCGAGTCAAAGAATTGACGGATTTAATTTAGAACTGGCTAATTTAGTACAGAGTGTCAGAAAATCTACAATTACTCTTGCCCCTGAAGCAGGAAGTCAAAGATTAAGAGATGTAATTAAAAAAAATATTACCGAAGAACAAATAATTAATGCTGTTTTAACTTTATATGAAAACGGCTGGTCTAGAGTAAAATTTTACTTTATCTGCGGTCTGCCGACTGAAACATTGGAAGATATGGATGAATTAGCTGAACTTTTAAATAAAATCAAATACAAATGCAGACTTGTTAAAAAAGAAAAAAACTTAAAACACGGTATGGATATAACCTGCACGCTTTCTATATTCGTTCCAAAACCGTTTACACCGTTCCAATGGTGCGGACAGATGAATCTTGATAAAGTAACCTCTCATATACATTATCTCAAAGATAAAACCGCTCATTTAAAAGGTGTAAAAATTAACTATCACGAAAAATTTGTTTCTCAAATTGAAACTGTTTTAACAAGAGGTGATATTAACTTATGCAGATATATTGAAGCACTCTTTAAAAAAGGATGTTATCTCGATGCCTGGGGAGAATATTTTAATAAAAATATTTGGTTTGAAGCAGCTGTTGAATGCGGAATAAAGCTTGAAGAACTTGCCGAAAAGGAATATTCAATAAATGAAAATCTTCCATGGGACTTTATAGACATCGGAATAGATAAAAAATGGCTCATAAATGAATACAACAAAGCTTTCATTGCCAATGAACACATTGTTCCGACTTGTGAAAAACAATGTGTAAACTGCGGAGTTTGCACAAACTTGAAAACACATAAAATAATAGCAAAACCTTTTAAATCAACAAGCCTAAAAAATAATATTTATGAAAACAATAAAGAAACTTTTAAATATCGTATCAAACTGATTAAAACAGGAATTTTAAAATATTTTTCACATTTAGATTGGCAAAATACATTTCTGAAGGCTCTTTCCAGAACTGATTTAAATATTGCATTTTCACAAGGTTTCAACCCGACAATGAAAGTTTCAATGGGAGTTGCATTACCGCTGTTTACGGAAAGTACAACGGAATTTACGGACATTGAACTGTATGATGATATTTCGCCTGATGAATTAAAATTAAAATTAGAAAAAGTATTACCTACTAAAATACTAAGTATTGTAAAACTTGAAAAAGGTACACCGTCTATTGATAATACTGTTTGCTGGGCTGAATATAAAATTGAAATTTTTGACAAAACTCTTTACGATTTTGAAACTTTGGTATATAATACAAATAAAGTTTTATCTTCCGATGAAATTTATATTGAGAAGAAAAACAAAAAAGGTTTAATCCAAAAAACAGACGTAAAACCTTCAATAAAATCATACCGATTTGAAGACAACAGTCTGTATATAGTATTAAAAACAGGTCAGGGTGATGTAAAAATCCCTGCTTTGAGAGCAGACGTTCTTATGAATGTAATAGCATGCGGGCAGCATTTTAATATCACTCGTACAAAGTTCTTTGACAAAGATTTAAAAGAATTATAGAAGGATTTTTTTATGGGAAATTACAAAAACAAAAAGCAACAAAATGCAATGATTACAACAACTGCTAAAAAAATAGTTATTGCTGAACGTGATAACATTGCAGCAGTTTTAGAAGATCAAAAAGTGACAGATTTTTTTATTCAAAAAGGTGATGTTCTTTTAGGGGATGTATATTTAGCGACTGTAGACAATATCTTACCCAGTATAGATGCAGCTTTTGTCAATGTCGGAGTAGACAAAATGGGTTTTTTACACGCTGAAGACGTCATGGGTAAAGGTACTTTAAAAGAAAAACTCAAACCAAAGCAAAGACTTGTAGTACAGGTTGTAAAAGAACCTACCGGTCATAAAGGTCCAAGAGTAACTACCGAAATCAGCCTGCCGGGAAGATTTTTAGTCTTAATGCCTTATGAACCCGGTATCAGCATAAGTAAAAAAATAGAAAATGCAAAAGAAAGAGCACGATTAAAAGCAATTGTAAATCTTATAAAACCTGTTGGAATAGGGGTAATTATACGTACTGAAGCTGAAGGACAAACAGAAGCTGATATTCAGGAAGATTTAGAAATTCTTTTAGAAAAATGGAATAACATAATAACATCAGCAGAAACATTAACACCGCCAAATCTTATTTACAGGGACCAAGATTTACTTTATAAAGTCATCAGAGAAGCATGTACGGATGATGTACAAGAAATAATTGTAGATACGGCTTTTGCATTAAACAGAGTCCAAAACTTGTTACAAAACTGGCATATGAACAAAAATATCCAAGTGACACTATATAAAGGAACTGAGCCACTACTGATTGCAATGGATATACATAAAGAAATAAAAGCTGCTTTAAACGTAAAAGTAAACATGCCATCCGGCGGCTACCTATTTATCCAGCAGACCGAGGCTTTAACTGTCATAGACGTCAACAGCGGAAAATTTACAAGTTCGTCAACTCAAGATGAAACCATTCTTAAAACAAATATTGAAGCGGTACATGAAATAGCAAGACAATTACGTTTAAGGAATATCGGCGGTATGGTAATTATAGATTTTATCGACATGTTATCAAGAGCTGATAAACTTGCAATTATGGAAGAATTGGAAATTGCACTAGAGCCGGACAAAGCAAAACCTCAAGTCGGACAGCTTTCAGATTTAGGATTGGTAGAGCTTACACGTCACAGACAAGGACAATCCTTATCAGAAATTTTCACAAAAAAATGTCCGCATTGTCAGGGAACAGGATATTTTATGAATGAACTTAATTTTACGACCCCGACAGCGGAAGGCGAATATCGTGCAAAACAAGCAAAGACAAAATTGCCGATTTCAAACAATTTTAAAAAGCAAAAAGTTCAAGAACAGCAGCCGGCAGAAGTTATAATAGAAGAACCCGTATCTGTTCAAGTTGATAACCCGGCTCAAACCGCACAAGCTGAAATTTCAAAAAATAAAAGAAAAAATAGTAATAGACGAAATAAATTCAACAAAAATAAAGAAATTATTGAAACAATTGAAACTGTTGAAACAGCTGAAACGGTTATAAAACCTGAAGAAGAAATAAAACCTGTTTTAGAGGTTGCAGATTTAGATACTGCCGAAAAGCCTAAAAAAAGGCGTACACGAAGGACTAAAAAAAGTGAGGCAAAAGTTGAATAAAATATTGGTTATAGCAGCGGCAATATTTATTGCCGCTTTACCAGGATATTGTGCACAGGCAGTTTCCATAAAACAAACAGCCATAAAATTTTTGATGGCAATGGGCGGAGTAGCACTTTCTTCTGTAATTATTTTTGCAGGCTTAACATTATATAATAAACTTTTTAAACGGCCTTCATATTTTAAAAACGAAGATTCGCTTTCCACACCTGACAATATTGACGATGCAGTAGTATTTTTTATAAAGAAGAACAAATTAAAATGAAAAAAGCATTTGGAGTAATAGAATTATTAATAGCATTTTTATTAATCAGTATAATAGTTGCCGGATTTATGAAAGCAACACTTATGCAAATGCAGACGACAGAAAACACTACAATTGAAGATGCCCGGCAAAAAGCGGATGAAATGATAGAAAATATTGAAAATATCAGACAGCAAAATGCCGAATACGAGGAACAAATGCTTAACGAAACAACAGATGAGCAAAATCCTGAAGATGTATCAACTATGCCTGCTGCCGAAAATTTGCCTGAACTCAATTTTGAATAGTTCTTAATTCAAAATTTTCATGAAGAATTTCAAACATATCATAAATGAATTGATTGCAAGGTACAGGGATATTATGTTTTTTACCGAATTCAATTACAGTACCTGCAAAAATATCGACTTCTGTTTTTCTGTTAGCCAAAACATCCTGATACATAGAAGTTTTACCTTCAGGCAGCATTTTTTTAATTGAAGAAAATGCTTCATCTATCATAATATCCGTATTGTTAATTCCTTCCGCTTTAGCAATCGCCTGAACTTCTCGCATCAATTTTTCCGCAAAAACCAAAAACTTTTTATTGGCATTCATCTCGCCAAAAGTCATTCTTAGCAATGCTGAAGGTTGATTTGTGCAGACATTAATCATAAATTTAAGCCATTGTGAATGCTTTATATCTTCAGGAATTTCATAGTCAATATTTAGTTTATCAAAAAATTCTTTAACTCTATTAGTTTGAGCTTTATCATCAGAACCGAAAACTATTTTTCCTACACCGTCAAAAATAATATCACGGCCGCTACGCATAGCACTGTGACCTATAAAATATGAAAACAATACTTTATCCCACCCGTAAACTTCTGCGACAATCTTTTCAGATGTAACACCATTCAAAAGTGACAGTATAACCGTATCTTCATGAACAAAATTTTTAATATTTTGAACAGCTTCAAATAATCCGTCATATTTAGTTGCAATAATAATTAAATCCGCTTTAAAATTATTACAATCGGGTAAAACATATGAAAAATCACATACTTCACCGTTAAAAGTCAACGGATTATTTTCATAACGTTTTAATCTTTTGGCATCAACCAAAATTTTTAAATTCTCAGGACAGAATTCATGAATTTTTTTGGCATAAATACTGCCTATTGCACCTAAACCACATATTAAAACATTTTTAATCTCTCTCATAATTTTATAATAACATAAAAAAATCAGTTAGATAATATTTTTAAAGTTTCTTTCAAAATTTCTTCTGCAGAAGAATTATCGGATATCGCAACAACCGCTTTGGACATAGCAGATTGAATTTCATCTTTTTCATAGCCTAAGGAAATAAGCACCATTTGAGCATCATCAACAGCTTGAGAATTTTGCACTGAAGGCACAACAATTTTTATGGGTTCTTTATAATTCATCAATTTATCTTTCAATTCAAGAATTATTTTTTGTGCAAGCTTTGGACCGACACCTTTTGCCCTTGTGAGTTCTTTATGATTTCCTTCTATAACAAACCCGATAAGCTCCGAACACGAAAATTCATCCAATAAAGTTAAAGCCATTTTACTGCCGACACCTGAAACAGAGGTTAAAATACTAAAAATATCTCTGTCTTCACGTTTTAAAAAACCGCACAAAGACATTTTGTCTTCTCTATGTATAAGCACCGTATAAATTTTAATTATTTCGTCTGATAAATTTACATTAGAGTAATCGCAGCCCGTAACTTCCAATAAATATCCTATACCGCTTTGATTTTCAACTGTAATAAAATAACCTTTTCCGGCACTGTTTTTATTTGTCAAAATTCCTTTTATATAATCAAACATTAATTTTCCCTTTTCAAAATATTTTTAATATCATTAATTTCACTATCTAATTCTTTATTGGTTTTTAAATCTTCTTTAATTTTTTCATAGGAATAAAGCATAGTTGTATGCTTTTTGTTAAAATACTCGGCGATACTTTCAAAACTTTTGCCGGTAATTTCACGAGCTAAATAAACAGCAATATGCCGTGCACTTGAGACCTTTTGATTGCGAGAAGTGCTTTTAAAATCTTGAAGTGTCACATTAAAATACTGAGCTGTAACCTGAGCGATTTTATCAATAGTAACAGCTTTTCTCATAGCTTCACAATTCAACACTTTTTTTGCATAAGCAAGTGTCAAATCTACTTTTTCAATATCAGCATACGCACTAACCTTGTTAAATGCTCCTTCAAGCTCTCTGACGTTATTTACAAAGTTATTGGCAATATATTCAAAAACATCAAAATCTATTTTCATAGAAATTTGTTCAGCTAAATTTTTCAAAATAGCAACACGTGTTTCAAAATCGGGTGGTGTAATATCTACTACCAAACCCATTTCAAACCTTGTTCTAAGCCTGTCGGGGAGAGTCGGAATATCTTTTGGCAGCCTGTCTGATGTAATAACAATTTGCTTATTATTATTATGCAAACTGTCAAAAGTATGAAAAATTTCTTCCATGGTATAAGTTTTAGATTCCAAAAATTGAATATCGTCAATTAAAAGCACATCAACATTTCTGTATTTTTGACGGAATTTTTCCATTCTTGCATTTCTTTCTCCGCCGTTTTGAAGATTTTTTATAAGCTCGTTAACATATTCTTCTGTTTTAATATAACGGACTTTTAACTTCGGCTTATTGAAAATTACATAATGACCAATTGCCTGCATAAGATGTGTTTTTCCAAGTCCCGAGGCACCGTATATAAATAAAGGATTATATTTTTTAGCAGGATTTTGAGCAACGGTAAATGCCGCTGCATGTGCAAAACGGCTGTTTTCGCCTACTACAAAATTATCAAATCTGTATTTTAAATTAAGATTAGAAAAAGACTGCATCTGAGCCAAATTATCCATAGAAGGTTTTGTTGAGGAACTTTCTTCTTTAATAATTTTAGATTTTTCTTTAAGTTTTTCTTTTTTGTATTTTTCAGCCAAATCCGCATCAAAACTTATAGAAAATTCAGTATCATTACCCAATACTTTTCCCAATGCCGCTTTAATTTGAGCATAGTGATTTTTTCTGATAATTTCTACAGCCATTTGATGAACTGTTAAAAGTGAAAATATATTATTATCATACCCGGCAGCTTCTAAAGACATAATCCAAGTATTATAAACATGCTCCGGCAAAACCTTTTTTAATTCAGATTTAACGCTTTCCCAAACTTGTTTTACTTCTGCTATTTCCATAAAAATATTCTACAATAAAAAGGCTGTAAAATAAATTAAATTTTAAAACCACGGATAATCATCCTTAATCTGCCAGCCATCCAAATAAATCAAATATCCGCATACTTGTGAATCAGCGTCTGTAGAACAATGATTTAAATACCTATCTCTGGTTGCATCAGCGTATTTATAAAAACCAAATTGCTTAGTCGGTATATCAAACTGCATTAAAAATATATCTTTTCCAACAGTATTAGGTTTACTAAAACCGTTTATGTCAACTAAAAAATTTAAAGATTGATATACACGTTTTTTACAAGTGTCGTCATCATTAAATTCCGTACATAGAGTTCCGATTGAATTTCTAATAAGAACATTATTTGATAATAATATTATATAACCTTTTGCACCGCTGCTTATTGGAATTTCATTACTTATCGGTTGATAAAAACCGTCATAATTTAATTGGGTTAAATTTGTGTATCCGTAATCTTTAGATACTTTTATATATGGTATTAAATATTTTGTTGCAAATTTAGTTATAGCGTCTTCATGGTTGAAATTCGGATCATCAGTTACAGTACCAAAAATTCCGGCGACATCCCAGGTTGAGGTATCACCTTCTTTTACCTGAGCCAT
>CALVCA010000021.1 GCA_944325895.1 Candidatus Gastranaerophilales bacterium | reverse complement strand
CCTTTGAGAACGAATTGTGAACTTGATGATACTTATAAACTTGCAGATTTAACAAAACTTGCAAGATACGGAGTAAAACAATGAATAACCGTCAATTTGGAGATTTAGGGGAAGAAATGGCTTGCAAATATTTGCAAGATAACGGTTATAAAATTCTAGACCGCAATATTCACTATTCAAGATTCTGCGAACTTGATATAATTGCTAAACAAAAAAACACTTTAGTTTTCGTTGAAGTAAAAACTCGAAAGACGGATAATTTTGGCACACCGTTAGAAGCTATTACCCCTAAAAAATATGAAAATATTAAAAAAGGAATACTTAATTATTTATCTGAACATCCTTGCAAAAACTATCGTATTGATGTCATAGGAATAACACTAACCCCTGAATTAAAAATTGAACATTTACAAAATATATAAATTTTTAAGCAAAAGTTCTAATCTTGATTTATTATATTATTGTTGTATACTTTTTTTAAAAACTTGTATAAAAGTCATGAAACAGCAGCTTATTTATAAAAAAATCGGTATACCAAAAGCCCTGTCATATTATAATAATTACCCTTTTTATTACGGTTTTTTCACTTCTTTAGGGGTAGAAATTGTGCTATCAGACAAAACAACAACTGCCATTATCAACACGGGAACAAAATACGTTGTTTCCGATACATGCCTGCCAATAAAAGTATATGCAGGTCATATTATTAATCTTCTGGATAAAGGCTGTGAAGCTATATTTATTCCGTCGCTGCAATCCACCGGTTACAAAATAAATAATTGCAGTAAAATAAGAGGACTGCCTGAAATCATCAGAAACGTAATTAATCGTCCGTTTACAATGATTGAGCCGACTTTAGACAAAACGGAAAACATAAATTTTTATGATTTTTGTGCAGAAACAGCAAAAGCTTTAGGTATAACTGATAAAAAAGAAATAAAAAAAGCAATTTCCTTTGGCTGGGAAATTTATGACAAGTTTATGGAAATGACGCAATCGGGGATTAATTATAAAGAAGCTCTTGATAATGCAATTAACGGAAAATTTATCAAAAAAACAGTTGATATAGTAAAGCCTTTATCTGTTGTGATTATGGGACACGGCTACAATCTTTTTGACGAAAGAATTTCTTTAAATTTAATCAAAAAATTAGAAAAAATGAATGTAAAAGTTTATACATCATTAAATATTCCAAGAGAAAAATCTTTATCAGCATTAAAACAACTCGGTGAAGTCCAATATTGGGCAAATGAATTGGAGTTAACCGGAACTGCTGCATATTATCTGCTAAAGAAAAAGGTTGACGGAATTATAGCACTTTCGGCATTTGGCTGCGGACCTGATTCTTTAATGGTAGATGAAATTTCTTATCACTGCAAGGAAAAAGGAATGCCTTTAATCCATTTAACAATAGACGAGCATACCGGAGAAGCAGGATTTGTGACGAGAATAGAAGCGTTTATTGATATGTTAATGAGAAAGAAAAGAAGCTTGATTGTCAAAAAAGCTGACGTCGTCAAAATCAAACGGGAAAAAATTCTTACAGGCACAGTAAAATGAGTAATTTATTTACATATCCCGGAGCTTTTCATATACATACAAAATTTTCCGACGGCACTGGAGATATCAATCAAATAACAAAAGCTGCTAAAAAAGCCGGTTTAAAATGGGTTATAATAACAGATCACAACAATTTTGATATTAAAGAAGGCTTTTATAACGGCATATGCACAATAAAAGGGGAAGAAATTTCTCCTGACTGTTCTGATCATTATTTAGCTTTAGGAATTAAAAATTGTATTATGCCCTGCGGCACATACGTACAAAAGGTACGGGAACAGGGCGGATTTGGCTATGCAGCACATCCGGATGAATCCGATTTAAGAAAAAATTCTGCAAAACCTATCAAATGGACCGATAAATCAATCGTTCCCGATGGAATTGAAATATGGAACTGGTTTTCAAATTGGGCGGATAATTACGACAGCACAAATATTTTCAAAACTGCATACGGATATTTTTTCAAACACAATTTAGTAAAAAGTCCACACAAAGAAACCCTTGAGTGGTGGGACAATTTAAACAAAGAAAAAAATATTCCGGCAATAGGAGGAATTGACGCACACGCTTTGAAAATTTCCAAATATATAATTCCGGTAACGGTTTTTCCTTATATTGATATGTTTAAAACAATTGCAAATTATTTTGTATTAAAAGAAAAAATGCCCGAAAGCTTTGATGAACAAAAGAAAATAATCCTTGAACAGCTAAAATACGGCAAAAATATTATTATAAACCGATCAGTCAAAGACACTTATCCGCTTATTTATATTGAAAAGAACAATTTAAAAATAGAACTTAACTTTAAAGCTATAATACGCATTATAAAAAACGGTAACATTACTTTTGAAACATACGCAAAAAGCTTAACCTACCCCGTTAATGACAAGTTTAGAGTTGAAATTTATTTTAAAAATAAGCCATGGCTATATACTAATTTTTTTATGTTAGGATAAAATTTATATGAAAGAAAAATTAAATGCCAAAGATCGTATAATTGCCTGGCCAAGAATGGGTAGAATAGACATTCCTCTAAAAGCTTTGGTACAAGCTTTAGGGGCAAAAGTTGTCATTCCTCCAGCAAACAGCAATGAAGCTTTGGAAATAGGTGTCAGGAACAGCATAGAAGGTATTTGTTTGCCGTACAAATTGAATTTGGCGAATTACATTATGGCACTGGATAAAGGAGCAAATACTTTAATGATGTTTCAGGCCCCGGGTTCATGCCGGCTCGGGAATTATACTAAAATGGCTCAAAAGACATTAAAACAAATGGGCTATGACTTTGATATGGTAATATTTGACATGTACAAAAGCAAAATGGTACAAACTCTTCAGGCTTTTTGGCATGTAACACATTGTCTTAATCCGTATTGCTATTATAAAGGTTTCAGCCTGGGGTTTAATAAACTTTTTGCAATAGATACAGCCGAACGACTATTATTCTATACACGTCCGAGAGAAATTAACAAAGGTGATGCAGAAAAATGCTATCACAAATGGCTTAAAATTGCTGATGAAACTAATTCCGTTTTAAAAGCAAAGCGTCTAAAACGACAAGTGATAGAAGACTTTAAAAAAATTCCTATAGATAAAAATAAAAAAGTGCCAAAGGTTTATCTTACCGGTGAATTTTTTGTACTTTTAGATCCTTACACAAACCAAAACATAGAAAAAGAATTAGGAGAAATGGGAGTGGAAGTCCAGCGGCAAATAATGTTTTCAGACTGGCTTGAGCACGTTTTAAAACCATCGATATTTTATAGAAAAGAATCTCATAGAAAACGCTGCGTCAGATATGCAAAACAATACATGAAACGTGCAATAGGCGGTGAATGTATTGAAACAATAGGCGATACAGTTTATGCTGCAAAACACGGAATAGACGGGATTATACACATATCACCGTTTTCCTGTATGCCGGAAATTGTTGCACAAAATATTTTACCTAAAGTAAGCAAAAATGAAAATATTCCGGTACTCTCACTGGTTTTAGATGAACAAACAGGAAAAGCCGGGTACTTAACAAGAATTGAAGCATTTATTGACTTGATAAAAAGAAGAAAAAATAATTATTAGTTTTAATATTAAGTTTGTAAATTTATCACTAGCCAAATGGGCTATTTTTCTTGTATTTTCATCTGCTTGTGTTAGAGTAAACATATAACAGGAGAGTTGAGCATGATTACAAAATCAAGAAATAATATGAACTTTGAAAGATTAAAATATTACAGACATCTCGGAGGAGGAGCTCTTGAATGCATAGCAAGCAGGCTATCAAAAACTCCGAAACCGTTATGTTTTTCACTTATGGTAACAAGTGCCTGCAATTGTGACTGTGATTTTTGTTTTTGGAAATCAAAAAAAGGGCAGGATGATATGCCGACTGATGAAATCGTAAGACTTTTAACCGAAGCCGGACAAATCGGATATTTAGACAGCATATTATGGGGCGGAGAGCCGCTTTTAAGACAGGACTTTGAAGAAATTTGCAAAGCATCGCATGATGCCGGACTTTACACAAAAATAGCAACAAACGGCTGGTTTTTAGAAACCAATCCGGGATTTGCAAAATATACGGATTTAATGTTTGTATCACTTGATGCTATCGGAAAAGCTCACGATGATATCCGTCATCTTCCAGGAATTTGCGATAAAGTCATGAGCGGCATTGAATACCATAAAATTCATTCTCCTAAAATGAGAATTTATGTATGCTGTACAGTATCTACTCAAACAAATTTTGAACAAATTAAAGAAGTTGCTCAATATTGTAAAGATGCCGATATTTTATTATACTTTACCGTTAATAAAGCAGCTTCAAGACCTGATGAAGCAGAAAATGTGGTTGAAACAGAACTGGAAAACGACCAGTTATCAGAAATGTTTATAAAAATTAAAGAGCTTAAAAAACAAGGTTATCCTATAAGAAATTCTTATTATTTTATGGATTACATTATTAATAAAAAGACATACTATGAATGTCACTGGCCGAGAATTGCAACCGTTATATATTCAAATGGTGATATGCTCAGATGCTATGACAGAAAACCTTTTATAAGCGTCAGAAACAGATCTTTAAAAGATGTAATAAAAGATCCTTTGTTTATAGAAACAGTAAACAAATGCAAAGATTGTAAACTTGCCTGTGTAGGTAATTATGCACTTGATGCATCAGGTTTATGGAAACTTGAATGGCCGGCTATAAAATCATTAATGGAAATTGCTATAACTTAAAAAGGGATATTATGAAAAGAATATTTGCACTGTTATTATTATTGTTATTTACTTTTGAACCTGCTGCATTAGCAGTAAATGCCGATTATGCATCAGCAGCTTCACGGCTGAAAAGCGTACAGAAAGAAGAAGAACCGATAAATTTGGATGCTTTTAACAATAACTATCAAGAAGCTGTTGAACAATCCGCTCTGGCACTTAAATTAAGTCCTGTAGAGCAACTGTTTAACGAAAAAGAAACTGCTGTTACAGGTAAAGCATTATTACAAGTCGGATATGATTTATTTACTGCAGGAAACGCAGGATCAGGCACAACAGGTAAATTTGACAACTCATATAAACTAAATATCGGTGAAAAAATCAACATATATTCATACGGTGATTCCGTTGATGTAATGGCAATATCAGGAACAAATATAGTAAGTCCTTCTTCAACTGTTGAAGTTGATTCCAAAGGGAATATTTTTATTCCGGGAATCGGAATGATAAAAGCTGAAAACAGAGCTTTAAATGATGTAGAAATTGAAGCGAACAGACTTGCAGCACAAAAATATAAAAATATGAAACTAAGACTAACAGTTGCCGGAGGTCAGGAGTTTTCAGTATTTGTTTACGGTCAGGTCAACAGACCGGGTAAAATTTTAGTCGGAAATAATTCATCTGTTCTTGATGCCTTAAATTCAGCAGGCGGGGTTAAAAAAACAGGTACTTTAAGAAACATTTCATACACATCAAATTCAAAAACTAAAAAAATAGACCTGTATAAGGCTCTGTTTGAAGGCGATGATGACGGAATAATATTAAGACCGAATGATAAAATTTTTGTTGACAAAATCGGCGATGTAGTTGCTTTAAAAAATGGTGTAACAACTCCCGGTATTTATGAAACCAAAAAAGGCGAAAAGCTTGAAAATATTATTACTTTTGCAGGCGGATTACTCCCTGCCACCCAAAAAACAGAAATAACTTTAATAGGTTATGATGTTCATACACAGCAAAGATCAGCAGAAAATATTCCCTGGGATAAAGCAAAATCAAGAGTGCTGAGCAGCGGAGATTCTATACAATTCAGAGAATTGTATAATACTGCTGAAAATATCGTCACTTTACAGGGTAACGTAAAACATCCTGCAACTTATGCTTATAAAGAAGGGATGCGTTTATCTGATATTTTGAAAAGCGAAGATGAATTATTGGAAGAAACTTTCATCAATCAAGCAGTTATAAGACGTATTTCAGGTTCAGAAAATAAAATTGAAACAATTCCGGTATTTTTAAAAGAATTTTTTGCCGGTATGAACGATCCAATTTTACAACCGCAGGATATCATAAATGTTTATAAAAATACAAATTCTTTATTTGTAGATGTTTACGGCTGCATAAATACTCCAAAACATCTGACTTATATAACCGGTATGACTCTAAATGACATCTTAACAGATATCCAATTTATAGAATCAGATGTAAAAAATGTAAACAACACTTCAGAGCAAACTGAAGAAACAGAAGTTACATTTAAAGGTACTGTTGAAGAAAATAATGTTCAACTGAAATCAAGCACCTCCAATTCTAATAAACTTATACCGGCAGAAGACGTAGCTGTTGAAATAACAGGAGCTTCAGGCGGTACACAGGTGTATTATTTATATGACATTATGATTAATTCCGATAGAGTTAAAACTATCACAATAGCTCCTGAGGATAAAATATTTTTCAGAACGCTCCGTGGTAATGAAGTAATGAAAACCGTTAAAGTTTCAGGATTTATCAAAAAGCCCGGTGTTTACACATTTGTAGAAGGCAAAAAACTTGTTGATTTAATAAATATGGCAGGCGGATTAACAAAAGAAGCTGACTTAAGAGGTATTGTATTTAAAAGAACAAATCTTCAAGGTAAACAAGTTGAACTTGCCCACAAAAACAACGAACGTGATATCAAACTTGTAGAAGGACGTATGGCAAGTGCTTATAAGCCATCAGAAGGTGATCAAAAAGCTAAAATGGATATGCTTGAAATGCTAAAAAGCGATGACCAACAGCTGGCTGACAAATATAACGGTCAAATTGCTTTAAATATTAAAAACAACAATTTGGATAAAATTAAAGATCTTGATAACATTGAAATTCAAGATGGTGATGATATTTATATACCAAGAGTTTCAAACCATGTAAGTGTTATAGGTGAAGTTTACAACGAACAATCTTTTGTTTACAAAAAAGGTGCAAACGCTAAATATTACATAAAAGAAGTAGGCGGCTATACACCTAATGCAAATAAATTCAGACTATACAAGGTAAGTGTAAACGGACGTGCCGAAAAAATAGGAAACGGCAGCAAAATACAACCCGGTGATACAATTGTTGTTCCGAGAAGAATTGCCGGCAATGACTGGATTACTCCTGTTTGCGATACTCTGAAAGGTATTGCTTCAATTATTGTTATGGCATTTGCTATCAATAAATGGTAAACACTAAATTAAAGTGACAGCTTTTACAATTTTGTAAATATTCTCAATTTTGTCCCTGTCATCTTTAACTGATTCAATAATTGTTTTAATTTCAGATATTAATTCATCAGTAGGTTTTAAATGCTCAGCTGAGAATAATTCGTTAATTGTAATGCCTAAACAATCAAGTATTTTTTCCATAGTTTGAGCTGACATAAAATTTTCACCAATCTCAATTCCGCTTAACGAACGTACTGAAATGTCAGCCATTTCAGCTAATTCTTCCTGCGTCAGCCCCTTTTTCTGACGTAAACGTTTGATTTTGTATCCCAACTGCTTTCTTTTATACGATGGAAATAAAAAAATCAGCAATCCGCTTGACTGGACAATGAATAGTTCTTTTAAAAAGGGGCAATCATATTGTGATTTCGATATTGGAGCTGCAAGAGGTTATATTGATGGCAATGTGCATAAAGTTATGGACAGACTTGACAAAATTTGTCCCGGTTTGCAACAAAATTACAATGGAATCTTAACAGATTACACAAATTCATTAAATAATGAAATTAATAAACTTTTCAAAAAACCATAAAAAGCAGCTTTCAAAAACTTCATGTTAACGATATAACGAAAAAAATTGAATATCTTCTCGGAAAGACATACATAGCCAAATATGAGAAAAGGACTGCTACGGCAGTCCTTTTGACAATACTTTTACTGATTTTGGAACTATATTAATCTCAATATCGCCTTTAAATTTAATTTTTTCACCATCGATATGACCTGTTATAATATCATTTTTTATTATTAAATTTGAAGTTTGGAAATACATAGCTTTTGAATTGGAACTTTTTCTGTTAAAAATAATCTGTAAAAATTCAATAAAAAACAAAATAGGATTTTTTACTTTTAAAACGAAAACATCCATAATACCGTCATTGAGCTTGCAATTTTTTGAAATTGAAAACATGTTTTTATACATATTTCCTGCATTAGCAACAATTATGCAAGTAGCGACAACGGATATTTTTTTATCACCCAAAGCAAGATAATATTTTTTCTGCTTTAATCTCAAAGAAAATAAGATACCAGCTAAAAAATATGCAAAATAACCGAATTTATTTTTCAGAGATTGCGGGGTCTTACATATTATATCCGCATCATACCCAAATCCCGTACGCAATATTGAATATTTATCCAAAAATTTAAGGGTGTCAATTTGAGTAATATTAGCTTTTTCAATAATTTTAAGAGCATTTTTACCTGATATTCCCAGTTTTGCAGCAAGTAAATTTGCTGTTCCGCAAGGAATTATTCCCAATACTCTGTCACTGTTAATCAGATAAGGAACAATTTTATTTATTGTTCCATCGCCGCCAATTGCAATAATCGTATCAAAATCTTCCATATTTATCAAATGTAAATTTTCTAATTCAATACTTTTAAATTTCACACCTTTTTCAAACAAAAAACGAATAACTCTTTTTTTGTACATTACTGATTTTTTTCTGCCGGCATTTGCATTATCAACGACTAATACATTTTTCATATATTTTTATTATACATACTTAATAAAAGTTAGCAACAGGACTTATTTTTAATATTAATTATTTATGTTTAAGTTATAATAGTAGTATTAATAAGGAGTATAAAATGAGAGTAGAAAAGCAATCGACAGTTTGGCAGCCGAATTCAATGGGCAAATTTGACAAATTAAAATTAAAAATTAATGATTTCGCAATTGATATGCTGTTAAACTATTTAGGACATAATTTCAGCAAAGAAAAATTAATCAATTTAGCTAAAATATTTGAAAAAATTTCCGGTTCAAAAGGAGGAATAAACCATGCAAGAAGAATGCAATGGCTTTTTAAATCGGAACATCCGCACCTTTATTGGTGGAAAAAGATTTTAACAGAATTAAATCCCAACTGCCGTAACAAATGGATAAAAAATTTCTTTGTAAACGGATACTACGGAGACAATTTAAGAAAGCGTACCGAATTTAACAAGAAAAACGGATTTTTCCCTCCGACAGTATTGCTTGCGAGTATTACAAAACGCTGCAACTTTAACTGTAAAGGCTGCTGGGCACATGAATATGATGTAAAAGAAGATTTGTCCAAAGAAAAATGGAGAGAAATTTTCACTGAAGCACGTGATGTTATGGGTATTCACATAATTCCGGTTGTAGGCGGTGAACCGTTTGCCAGAAAAGAATTTTTGGAATTAGCAGAAGAATTTAATGACTGTGTATTTATAACATTCACAAACGGCTCTTTAATAACAGAAAAAACCGTTGAAAAATTGAAAAAATTAGGCAATGTTCAACCGATGTTTTCAATCGGAGGAATGAAAGAAAACACCGATGCCGTAAGAGGCGAAGGCTGCTTTGATATGGTTATGGAAAAAATGGATATGCTCAAAAAAGCCGGAATATTTTTCGGAGCAAGCATAACAGCAACAAGCCAAAACTGTGACGAAGTTACATCTGATGAATTTATGAAAATGCTATCTGATAAAGGATGTCTTTGGGCTTGGTTTTTCCATTACGTACCGGTAGGCGACAGTCCTGATGTAAGTATGGTGCCAAATGCAAACCAGCGTCAACAAATTTTAAAAGCTGTTTATAATGCAAGAAATACTTTGCCTATGATGACAGTAGATTTTTGGGGCGACGGACCGGAAATGATGGGATGTATTGCAGGAGGCAGACAATATATTCACGTTAACCCGAGAGGGGATGTTGAACCTTGTACTTTCGTTCATCTCGCTACTCATAATCTTAAAGATTGCACCCTCACAGAAGCTCTTGCATCACCCTTTATGCGTGCAATAAGAGATGGTATACCTTATGAAGACGGCAATATGCTAAGACCCTGCATGATTGTGGATAGACCTGATGTTTTAAGAAGCTACTATGAAAAATTTAAGCCTTATGAAACTCACGAAAATGCGGCGGCATATTTGACAAACCCTGAAATTACATCCAAAATTGATCAATACTCAAAAGATGTCAAAGAAATTTTGGATAAAGATTGGAGAGAAAATCTTTGGATGACAATATTCCCGCTTGAAGGCGAATATTATATCGACAGAGATCATTTCTGTTCAAAAGAAAAGCCTTCTGTCCAATGCGAAGGGAAATGTGCATGCTGCGTAAAATAAGTATTTTAGCCGCAATATTTTTGATATTTACATCTTTAGTAATCTTCTGTCCTCTTGTTACTCAATTGGACAGAAGTATTATTATATTTTTACAAAATAAACTTAATTTTGTACCTGTACAAATTTTTATGCTTCCTGATTGTATTTTATATACATTAATGCTGATACTGCCTATTACAGGTTTCGGAATTTATTTTTTAGCAAAAAAATTATATCGTGATGCAGCTTTTTTTTGTACAATACCGCTAGTTACATATGTTTTAAATTGTATAATAAAACACATCATAAGCCGTCCAAGACCGCCTTTTGAATTACAAATTGCGGGGATACATCCTGATAGTTACAGTTATGTATCTACGCACAGTCTTGTGACAATCTGTGTTTGGGGGTTGGTCATATGGTATTTATATAAATTTTGCCAAAATAAAAATTTACGCATCTGCGAAACTGTTATTGCCGTTTTATGGATTTTATTTGTCGGATTAAGCAGAATTATGATAGGTGTACACAATCCTTCTGATGTTTTGGGAGCGTATATGCTTGGGGCAATATTTTTAACCGGATATATAAATTATTTAAGCAAAACTTCCTGAACAACTTTCTTATTCATATCTAAAAGCATTGTTTTTATTTGTTTATATAGTTTTGAATTTGTTTTTCCGACTTCTGCAAACATTATTACTTCATCTGAATTTTTAATGCGTTCAACAAATTCATTAGAAATATCAGCTTTTATAAGTTGAACATTTCTGAAGGCTTGCAGTTGAGGCATAATGTTTTCAGGGATATTTTCAAAAGAAACAATAGAAATATTTTTGTCATGATTTGCCAAAAGCAAAAGTTTTAAATCCGAAAAATCATTCAGCAAATCATAAATTATATTATCACCGAGCATTGAATAGGTAAGCCTTTTGTCAGTAACTTCCGCAAATATTACCGCAAAAACAGATGCAATAAAACCAAAAACAATACCTAAAAGAATATTAATCAGTAGTTTTGGCGAAGAATATTCAAAATCTCTTAGTTTTTGAGGTTCTTTTAAAACTAAAACTTTAGATGAATCAGACATTTTATCAACCATTCTCGCCCATTCAAGTTTTGATGACAAAGCAGCAACTTTTGCAGATTCTTCAGTTACCTCAATACGAGATTTTTCGCCTGAAACAACCTGTCCTTTTATAGTAGACAAAGCCCTTTGTGCAGGTTTTGAAAACGCACTCATCGCAGTCAAATTACCGGTTGACATCATAGCCTGTTCAGGCAAACCGTTCATTGTGTTGACTTTTTTATCCAAAGCCTGCTTTGCTTTATTATATTCAGCTTCCAAAATCTTTTGATCTGATTTTGATTTGTCGCTATTTAATTGTTTATAAAATTCTATGTAATTATTTATGATAGAATTAACGACATTATAAGCTAACTCGGGATCTTTAGATTTGTATTCTATTGTTAAAACATTTGTACCCTTTTTATTTTCAAAAGAAGGATTTTTACCTTTACCGATAAATGCTGCCGCAGAAAGATATTCTCCTTCCAATTTATTCGGGAAAATACCGAATTTTTTACCATAAACCAAATCATTTTCTCTAATAACTTTGTCAATAACCAACGGGGATTTAATAAGCTCCATTTCGTTGGCAAGAGCATTTCCTCCGCCTGACATAAGAGCGGCAACTCCGCCTCCTGAAGCACCGACTTCTTCAAGTGCAAACGGGTTGAATTCAATTAAATTTGAACTTGTTGTTTTGTTTATATATAAATCTGCAGTGACAGTGTATTTTTTAGTCAGAATAAAAGTTAATGCCGTAAAGAATATTATAAACCCTAAAAATACAGTTGCAATAAGAGTTCTACGACTCCATAACGCAAAAAATATTTTTTTTAAATCGATAGTTAATTCTTCATCCATCTCTTCTTGCGGAATATAAACTGTCTGCTGCATATGTTTCTCCTTGTAGAAATTATAATATAAACAAAAATTATTTACAATTGACTTGACTGTTTTGCATCACGCATCAATAACTCTTTTGTTTTCATATAGTATCGAATACCTATATACAGCCCTGATGAAAAATATGCAAAAGCTGCAGCATATAAACCATTTACTACCTGAAATAATAATATAATTATAATGGTAATAAAAATAGCTTCTATTTGCATTTTAATTTTTAAATATTGCTTTCCATTGGAAGTCATATAGGCACCGTAGACATTTGCTAACGCTAAACCTATATTTGATAAAGTAAATATTATTAAAAGCCAGTAACCGTTCTGATAATACATATTACCATAAATTAAAAATAAAATTATCTTTCCAACTAATAAAAAAGTGAGTAATACCAACAAATTAATTGACATAACTAATATAAAATTTTGTTTCAAAATGTTTTTTACTTTTGCTATTGACGCATTTATCATCTCCGGGACCATTTTCTGATTTTGAGCTGCAATAAATAAATTAATAACTCCAGCAATAGAAAAAGCAGAAAAATATAAAGCGGCATCTTGTTTAGTAAGGAAACAGGAAACATATAAACTTGGTATTTGCGAATATAATAAAAATGCGACTAATACACCCATATAATGGAAAATTGTTTTATCAATTAATTTAAAATATTTTTTTAAATTTTTTATTGCATCGACATAATTCAATTTGGCATAAAAAGAACAATGTATAAAATTTATACAACCTACAATACAACTCAAAATTAAAAATTTTAAAAGGGATAATTTAAATATATATGATATTGCAGTTATTAAAATAACACCTAACGCATATACAATATTAATATAACTTATTACAAAAAATTTATTTGCAGATTGAAAATACGGTAAAATTAAAGTAAAAAATGTATTATCAAAAAACACTCTTAATAAAACCAAAATAAAGATAAAATGTAATTCAATTGGGACGAAATAAGAAACTAAACTTGTTAAAGCTAATATACAAAATGCATTAATCAAAAATAAAGCTATTTTCTTTCTTACTAAATCCACATTTTTTTTGCAGGAAACCAAAATATATTCGTTATATCCCATACAGGCAAAAAGAAGTATAAAACTTGTAATTGCTTTATAACTTGAAAATAATCCATAGTCATAAACCGATAAATATCTTGCAATTACAAATAAAACAAGGGTTCCGGCAATTTGCCTTGCATATAAAGATACCGCATAAAGATTATTTTGTATAAATTTAATTATTTTGGATTTTAATATCATTTATAAACCTCTTTATCGGAACTACAACTAAAGAAATCACAATAATATAAAATAATCTGTTTCTTTTAAACCAGGGTTCTAATTTTTCTATATTTTTTTTATTGATTTTTTGGAATTCTTTTTCTTTTAAAATATCATCTTTATTAATACGTTTACTTTTTAACAGTTGTTTTTCTATACTGCTTAATGCAAATGTTCTTATATCTTCAATATTTTTATTAATAGTATTATAATCTAGTTCAAAAGAATAATTTTCTAAATCACCAACATTTTCAACCAAATCACATTTTACACCCAACCGCTTAAATAATGAGATAAATCTTACGGTTGCGTGAGTATTTTTTACACAAACAAACGGTTTATTAAATATTAATGCAAAACATACACAATGAAATGAATCCGTAATAATCAATTTTGAATTTAATATTGCTGACAACCAATTTTCTACGGATAAATGCTTAGAAAAATATTTAACATTTTCGTTTCCATAAAATTCAACAACAGGTACATTTAATTTTGCAGACATATAGTTAACTATTTTTTGTGTTTTATCCGTAGGATATAAAATATATTGCATTATTTTATTATTGTATTGTTCAGAAGCGTTATTTATGAAGTACATATAGTCTTCTTTTTTTAAATAAAATACCGGATCATTTATCCAATCAGCTTTACAAGCAAATTTATTTTCTATAACTTCTTTACCGTGTTTTTCTCTAGTTGATAAATAATCAAAACGTTTTAATAATGATTCAATATATGAATGTTCCTCTAAAGTTTCAGTTGTTCCATCCCAACTTCCCATTGATCCAGAAATCATAAGTCTTTTTTTGTTTATTTGAGTATAATTTAATAATGCACGGGCGACAAAAAACAATGATGAAGTTGGCAAATTAATTAAATTGTCAGAACCAAGTATAAAGGTATGGCACAAATTATTTAATTTAACAAAATCTTTATTGGTTATACAACGTCTTGTCAATATCAAATATTTCCCAATAAAATCTTTTGCATACCCAAAATAATTTAAATAATTTATAATTGCACAACTATAACCTAAATTTGTAATAGTTTTCTGTAGTGCGAAAGCAGTCAATAGCGAACCGTAATTGGACAAGCCATACATTGTATGCAATAAACAGTCTAGTTGAACCTGCGGGGTTTTAAATAGCTTAATAATATTTTTTATAAATTTTGGAGTATGATTTTTTATACAATTATAATAATAAAGCCAGCCGAGTCCTTGCCTGAATAATTTTTCTAAACCAGTATAACCAAATTTTTTATAAGCTTCTAAATAAACCATATTTGTTTGATCAACATATACCGGTGAACGCAACGGACCGTTGTATTTGCACATTTTTTTCGGATTAATTGTTGCAAAATTTAATTTATTAGCAAGTAACTTGAAAAATTTAGCACCTTTATTCGTATTAATTAAGACAAGTGATACACCTTTATCTTTATTTAATTTATATTTTAGAAGTTCAGGATATTCGGATTCTATACCCCAAGCGTCAGCTATTGTAATATCACTGACTCTTTTTAAACCGGTAAATTGACAATTATAGCAGCTTGTCCGATGAATACCGCCTCTAAGAAAGAGATTGAGATACGGGCTTGATTGATTATTAATAATTAATTGTTTTTTATTTAAAAAAGTAATTAGTGCATTACCGCAAGACCACCCCATTTTCTTTTTATTTCTAAAATCAAAAGTTATAATTTTTTGACCGCATTTTTTTTCAAAAGATTTAATATAATCATTAAATAATCTTTGAGAAGGTACGCCTTCACAACTAAGATCAACGCACAATAGATTTTCGTAATTTTTATTTAAAAAACTTTTAAGTCCGGCAATCTGACAAGGAGTACCCGAAAAAAGCACTAAACGATTATCCGTTAAAAATTGTTTAACATATCTGTAAGAATAATCAATATCACTTTGAACGTATTTGGAACCCTGCAATTTGTATAAATCTTTTTCATCTTCAATAAATATATGTTTAATTTCAAATTTATCATTTATTTTTTGCATAGCACAACCAAAAACAACACCGTTATTATGTAAAAAATAACGTGCTAATTCAGCAAACATACCACCGCTGGAAGATTTAACAGATAAGTTATCATCTTTAGATTGAAGAACATAAGTATTTTGCGGATAATTTTTTATACATTCTGACAAACAGACTTTTGCACACATGCCGCAATGTATACATTTTTCTTTATTAATATGAGGGTAAACAAATCCGTAATCATCTTCTTGCAAAGTTATTGCATTTTGTGAACAAATATTCACACAAGCACCACAGCCTGTACACAAATCATGCTCAACTAACTTTATTTCATTATCTGTTGTTTGCATTTATTGGCTCCTCTGTTAAAATATTTTTGTATAATTGTATCAATTTTTCATAATATACATCTGCTGTATAATTTGTAATTGCTTTATGATAAGCATTTTTGCCATGTTCTATAACTAATTGAGGATTGTTCCAGTATCTTAAAATACATTCCTTTAGTTGGTCAATATTCCCGGGTTCAAACAATAATCCATTTATATTATTCTCTACAATTTCAGGTATACCTCCTATATTTGAAGCTATAACAGGTTTCCCATTTATAAATGATTCAACATTCGTCATACCAAATATTTCAAACCAGTTACACGGCAATATTGTTGCGATACAGTTCTTGTATTCTTCTTTTATTTCTTCCCGATTTTTAAATCCTAAAAATTTTACATTATTTAAATTGTTATCCGCAGTGTATTTTTTCAGGAATATTTCTTCCGGACCTGTGCCAATAATACGAAGGTTAATATTTTTAGGCAAATCCTTCATTGCTTCCAATAAATAATGAACTCCTTTTTCTTTTGATAAGCGACCTATATATAAAAAATACCCGTTGTTATTATAGTTAGGCAAAGTTTGCAGTTCATCATCCGATATAAAATTATTTATGGTTATTAATCTGTCATTATTAATTCCTAATTTGGATTTCAAAATTAAATCTTTTAATGCATTTGATGGTGTTATAAATTTAGAAATATATTTGTTATACCCCGTAATATTATATATAAAACTCATTAATGCAAATCTTATACTCGCCTCTAATTTCCCGGCACAATTGTACCGGATGCAAGGGAGTTTATTCAAACCTTTACAATTTATCCCATAACAATATTTCTCATCACTTTTCATTAAAGTCATTACAGGACAAACTAAAAAAGAATCATGTAATGTCATAACTATCGGAATATTTCTTTTTATACACGGTTCTAAAACAGAATATGTCAAAGCCGAAGTTTGCAAACTGTGAACATGAACTATATCAGGTTTAAAATCATCCAACAATACAGATATGTTTTTTTTACTTTTTTGATTGTAATAAAAATCGAAAAAATTTGTTATATATCTTTTTGGAGTATTATATGGCTCTATAAATAATTCTTCATATTTATAATTTGATAAGCCCGAACGACCTTTCGCAGTATAAATTTCAGCGTCATAGCCTTTTGATCTTAAGATATCATATGTATGTTTTGCTATAACACCGCAGCCACTATTATTTAAAAAACTACCATTTATTAATAATACTCTTTTCATAGAAATTTTTCCTTCTAGAATTATAATATTCTATTTTATTCACGATTTTTAACAGTAATCCACCGGGTTTATATAAAGCTATCAAATATATGAGCGGTATAAATGGTGCTCTACCTCTAAACACTGCCCCTGAATTATCTAATATCATACCGTAAAATGTAAAAACAAAAAATATATACAAAAATGCTGCAATTATAATGAAATTTTTTTCTTTAAATCCTTTAACAATACTTATGAAAAATGATGGGATCAAGAATATATATAAAAGTATTGTTTCTGAGGCTGAAAATGCTTGTACAATATTTTTTGACAACAACCATTGATGAGGAAACGGAGCAAAAAACATACAAAAATACCCCACAAATAAAAATAAAGGTAAACATTTAGATAAAGCTACCCTATTAATACCAAAACTGGAATTCGCATTACCATATCCTACTTCGCTTACCTCCAATATAGTTTCCATATCAAATAAAGAAATTATATAATCAATTCTTAAAAATTCCTGATAAATTACACAAAGTAATAATATAACTGCAGATAATATCATTGTTATCAACATATATTTATTAATTTTTATTTTATTATTTTTTAATTTTAGAGATGAAATAATTATTAAATGTGCCGCTATACAAGCACCTAATACTGCACTTGCTGCATATGCTCTGAAAAAGCATAGAATAAAAAATGATAAAAATACAAATAATAAATCTAAAAAATTTTTCTTTTTATAAAATAGATAATAAAAGTAAATTATTAAATAAGACAGCAGCATTATATAAACATCTCTCATTAAAACAGACGTATATGCCGCTATCGTAAAAGAAAATGCTATAAAATAGCCCAGCATACTTGCATAAAATTTATTATTATATAAGTTTAACCCTAATTTATATATGGTTGTCGAAATAAAACCTGAGATTAAACAATTAAAACAACAGGCAGAAAATTCGTTTATCCCAAAAATTTTATAAATACCGGCAACTATAACAGAAAACAATGTTGATTCTTTTATATAATAAAAATTATTTAAAATTGCGACAGCTTGGCTTTGATATAATGCATTATCATTATCAATTCCTATTCCTGCCACACCATTTAAAGTAGGTAAATTTAAAATATGATATTTCAGTATTTGAATAAAAATCGCAACTATAAAATGAAATAAACAAGTTATTAAAAAAATTTTAGGAATAAATTTATCTTTTGACACCTTATTAATTACGTAAAAAAATAAAAATGCAAATAAAATTGCAATAAATAATGGTATACTTAAAGATATTTGTGCTTTTTCGCCTAACAAACCGGTTATAAAAATAAAAACTAAATTTATAAATAAAAGAATATATGTTATTGATACTTTGGATAAATTCATTTGATTGTAACCAACTTTCCAATATTTTTGAATAAATCTTGTGTTTTATACTTCAAACTTGTTTCAATCCCGTTTTTTTCAAGCATATTCCGTAAGTCATTGTTTTCCAACACTTCAATAATTGCAGCTGCAGTTTTTTTAGAATTTTTTATCGGGACTACCAATGAATTAAATCTGTCTATAGCATATTCTCTAGCTCCGACAGTATCAGTCAAAACAACTGCCGTGCCGCAAGCCATTGCCTCTAAAGGAGGCAAACCAAAACTATCGCCCAAGCTTTGGCTTACGTAAACAAGTGCCTTTGAATAAATTTCGCCTAATTTATTTCTGTCACTTCCTATATTTATAACTTCAATATCAGGATTGTTAATATTATTTTGCGAAACAATTTTTGCTTTTAAATATGGAAACTTTTTCTTTACTATGTCAAAAGCTTTTAAAAAATATTTTAAACCTTTTGCTTTAGAAGAACTCCCTACAAATAATATATAATTTTCTTTTGATAAATCTCTCGGATAAAAATATTCACTATCAATTTCATTTTTTATTATAACGGCTTCACGTCCTGTATATTCTTTTATTTCTTGGGCTACAGGGTCTGATATTGCTATAAAATTATCAATATTTTGCACTATATATTTTAGACCTAAAATAAAATATATATACCAGCCAAACCAATACATATTTTTAAAATCTTGAAATAACGATATCACTTTTTCACATTTTTTCTTTTTCTTACAAAACAGTGCATGAATAACCAAAGGGAAAAATATTGGAATTATTATATCGGATTTAGGAGTTAAGTTATAGAAATTTTTCAAATAAATCAATTGAAAAAATATATGCTCAAAATATTTATTTGGAAATTTTTTAAATGTTTTTATATGAACCCCGTTTTCTATATAATCTTTTTTATCAAAATCAGGAGCAATAACATAAACTTCAATCCCCTGAGCCGCAAGACATTTAGCATATTTAAACATTATCAAATTGCCGCCGGTTAATTTTAAAGTTGGAGTATAAAACGTTATTATCATTCTATTTTGCTCCTTTAATTTCCAAAAGAGCATATTTCAAAAAGAAATTTCCCCAAATTAATGTCAACCAAAAGGCCTTTTGTATAAAATTATATTTCTTCCAAAAATGTTTTTTGAAAAATTTTTCCATTGATTGAGTAAAAATTAATACACTCTTAATCTTTACTTTTTTAGTTGTAACACCTTGATAGTGAGTCACAACAGCATTCGGATTATAAACAATTTTTTTGCCGGCATTCATTGTTCTCAAACCCCAGTCGGTTTCTTCCTGATACATAAAAAATTGTTCATCCATTCCGCCTATTTCATCAAAAAGAGATTTTTTTACCATCATACAACAGCCTGACAGGGCACCGCATTCATTTATTTCATCACGATTTAAATGCCACAGGGCATAGCCGTTTAAAAACTTACATTTTGGAAACATCTTAGCAAGCCCGACAAGATGAAATAATGTATCCATCGGATAAGGTTTTCCTCTTAAGCACGGCTGCTGAAAGCTTCCGTCATAGTTTAATACTTTCGGACCTGCCATACCTATATTTGGATTTTCGTCCAAATAATTGCTTAATATTTTTATTACATTATTATGAAAAACTACATCAGGATTTAATATCAATAGATTTCTGCCTTTGGCTTTACTCATTGCTAAATTGTTCGCTCTTGCAAACCCCAAATTCTCTTCGCTTTTAATAATTAATGTATTTTCTTTATGTTCAAGAACTTCTTCTATATATTTATAGCTTTCATCACCCTTGTATGAATTGTTATCCACAAGTATAATTTCATATGCGATATCAACAGTTTTGGCTTGCAGAGAATCTATTGTTTCTTTTAAATACTTGCCCGCATTCCAGTTCACTATAATAACGGAAACATCTACTGTCCTATCCATGCCTGCCTCCGAGTGCCAAAAATACTGCTTTTATCAAAATACCTATTTCCCACAAAAGATTTCTGTGCTTTAAATAATATAAATCGTATTGAAGCTTTTCGGTAATATCTTCATTTGAAATGCAATGTCCCTGATTAATCTGAGCCCAGCCTGTCCAACCTGTTTTTACCCATTGACGGCACGGATAATAAGAAATATCTTTTGAATAAATACTTACTAAATTTTCCCATTCACTCCTCGGTCCCACTATTGACATTTCACCTTTTAATATATTTATCATCTGCGGAATTTCGTCAAATCTGGCTTTTCTTACAAATTTACAAAACGGTATTACTCTTGCATCATCATCTTGAGAGTCTGTATGTTCAATATTTTCAGCATTAGGAACAAAGTCGTTAATATACATTGTTCTCAATTTATACATCTTAAACGGCTTTCCGTTTTTACCGATACGGCTTTGTGTATAAATTGCAGGCCCGCCATCC
This sequence comes from Candidatus Gastranaerophilales bacterium, assembly GCA_944325895.1. Taxonomy (GTDB): domain Bacteria; phylum Cyanobacteriota; class Vampirovibrionia; order Gastranaerophilales; family Gastranaerophilaceae; genus SIG32. Next base: position 3,451 of record CALVCA010000021.1, on the reverse strand, counting down.
GTACATTTTACCCTTAAAGCTATATACAAAAGCACCGGAAAAGTTACAGTCAAAATAATTAATGCCGCAACAATATCATAAATTCTTTTGCAGAAATCATAAACCAGTGAACGTTTATTCATAAAATCATAAAAAAGCCAGTTAACAGACATTTTATCAATAAAGTATTTACCGGTAACCATTTCATAAAATTCAGGCATTTTATAAACCTTCACGTGCCCCGGAATGCTTTCTACCATTTGGGTCAAAAACTCTTCATCCATACGATGTTCGGTTGCCACAATAAAAATATCGGCTTTCAACATAATATTTTTATCTATTTTAGGAAGAACCTTTAAGCTGGAATTCGTTTCAAAATTTTCAAATCCGTCATCAATCATCCCTATGACATCCATTTTTAAAGCTTTTTTATTTAAAATTTCATTTGCAATAATACGGGCATTATTATTCTTTCCCAAAATCAAAACTCTTTTTGTCTTTTTAAAATTAAACAAATAATAATGAAATCCTGCTCTGTAGAGTCTTAAGACAATAAAAATCGTCAGAAGGTTAACCAGCAAAAATTCAAAAGTTTTTGGAGTTTGAACGAATGTTAAAAGCAAAATAGCTGCCGGAATATGTGCAAAAACAATACCTTCAAATAAAAGATAAAAATTCTTCAACGTAACATTAAATTCACGAATTTTATAATTATCCTTCAAAAAAAGTGCCGTAACACCTGTTAAAGCCGTCATCAAAACAGTTATGTCCAAAAAATCTTCCGGCAAAACAAAATATGAATACCAAATCGTGGTTGATAAAACCAATACACACATATCAAATAAAAACATTATCACCGTAGATTTCGATATTAATCTCAAAACTCAACCTCGATATTCTTTTTAATAATCATAGCACAAAAATTCTTAAAAAATATAACTATATGGGTATTGAAATTAAAAAATTTATATATATTTTTGTAACAATATGGCAATTTTTTGCTATTCTATGTTTTTATTAAGATATAAAAATGTAGAAAGGGAAAATTATTATGGTAAAAGGGTTAGTAACACTTGTAAAAAATTTATTGGGTAATACTGTAAAAGGATGTCAACATTTAAGCACAACATTGACAAAAAACGGAACAGTGATTAGAAAAAGTATAACTAATGATCACACAATGAAATCCGTACAAAAAATATACTCAAAAGGAAGTCATATGGCTGATTTAGGAGTAAAGAAAACAAATGCGGTTTATGTAAAATCAGTAAAAAATATGGCAAAACCTAACTATGACTTGACCAGATTACATGTTACCTTAAACAACGGTAAAAGATTAAATCTTAATCATTCGCAGGCAAAACAATTCTTTAACGTTGCAAATAATTATCATAATTTCTTAAACATATAAAAAATCAAACGCTGAATTAAGAGTGCTATAATGCTTGATTATTATTGACTACAATTGATGGATTTTATTTTGTCAACTCAATTTCTTACAAAATAAAGCCATTGATTGTAGTTTTTTATAATTCTTTTATTCTTAAATTCTTAATCTTCAACTGCAATAAATTCAGCCCATCTGTCTTCGGGAATTTGATTATTGTTGTTTTTATACACTTCAAACGCCGATTTATAACGATTGAACATCTTATTATCAGCAGTCAGATAATCATATTCTTGTAATCTTCCGGCTTCAGTCATTATTTTACGATTACTCAGTTCATATTTTCCTGAAAATTCAAGACCCTCAATCCATTCTTTTTTCATTTCATTTACCGCAGCTTCTTTTACTTTCAATGTATCTTTTAAAACTGAATCATTCGGATTTTTAATGCATTCTAATTTTAAATTTTCAACTTCTTGCATTGCTTTACCTAATTTCTTTTCAACAACATGCATTGAATCCCATATCTCACCGAGCGGGTAAATATTTATATTCGACAATCTGTTTATTTTATAAAGAAATTTATTTTGTACAAATTCATAAATTTTTGAAAATTGTTTTTTCATATCAGGATATGCTTTCGCTGAAGCATCAAAAACCTCAATTGCAGATTGTTTTGCTCTTTCAGCGTCTTTATGATGATGAGCATCTTTGTCGTATATATTTACATATTGTCTTAAAAACTTTTCGTACTTTTCCGTAAGAATTCCAATAACCTTTTTTTTTGACATTTTTTTATTTATTAATTCTTCTTGCGATTGTTTTTTTGAGATAATATCAATTAACTCTTTTGTTGAATATTTCTCATCAACGTTAATATTTTCTTTTTTAATACGCTGCCAAAATTTATCCATTTTAGATGTTTTTATAAGACGTTTGTCTATATATTCATCTTCTAATTTTTCGATGTTTTTAAAATAATCATACGCAGGCTGATTTTTCTTAATTTCCAGCTCTATATTTTTATTAAGACTTTGGATAATAGAATTTACATTACCCTTTTTTTGAATTTCATTTTTCAATTCACTCAATCTCGGATTCGTCGGATCATTTTTTGAAAGGGAATCTATTTCCGCAAATTTTATCTTTAATTGAGCCTTTTCGTTATTCAATCTCGTAAATCGATCAAGTTTTTGCCTGTTTTCTAAAATTTCAAGAAGCACCTCTTTTTCTTCCGGTGTTTCAGGTAATTTCACCTTCAATTTAGGAGCCCATATATCTTGAGTTAACAATATTTTTAACTGATTTTTTACAATTTCCGGTTTTAACCCTCCGGTAAATGAAATTTTATCCATACTATTGCTTTTCAAAATTCTACGTTCGGACATATTAGCCTGCTGTGATGATATTGAGTTTATAAACATAAAATTCCCCTTTCTTGGATGTTATAACTAAATAAAAATAAAAATAAAATTTTTTGCTAAAAAATTTAAAAATCTTAATATTTTATTACTATAAAACAATTAATTTGATAGCAAAAAACGGAAAGAAAAGGTTTATTCCTATAAATTCTGTTGTTATGAACATACTAAAAGAAGCACATAAAAATAAAGTTTGCGAATATGTATTTGTGAATCATACAACAGAAACAAGATATTCAGACCTTAAAAGGTCTTTTAATGCATTGTGTTTAAAGGCAAATGTTGAAAATTTTAGATTTCACGATTTAAGACATACATCAGCTACAAGAATGGTAGGTGCTGGAGTTCCAATAACAATGGTAAAAGATATATTAGGACATTCCGATATTCATACAACAATGAGATATGCTCACGCAATTACAGAACAATCTCTTGAAGCAATAGAAACATTATCAAACTATGCAGAAAGAAATAGAAAAGTAGTTGAATTAAAGTTGAACACTAATTGTTAAAATTTGATTTTTAATATTAATAACCCTATAAAGTTTAATTTGACTTTATAGGGTTTTATTATTGTTTGTAAAAGAACACATGGTTTGATTATTTGTTCCACATGGTTTGATTATTTTGGGCAACATAAATTTGAAATATTAAATAAATGAGC
>CALVCA010000020.1 GCA_944325895.1 Candidatus Gastranaerophilales bacterium | reverse complement strand
AAACAGCCTCAATCGTGCTGTCTGTTTGATTTTTTATTAAATTTTCTCTGTCTCAATGTCCCAGAAACCTATTACCCGACACTGCCAGTGTCGTGCGCTACCAACTGCGCTAACGCCCCATAAATTAGATATTAAAAAAGAGGTAATAAATACCTCTCTTTTATATGGGCCGCAGTGGACTCGAACCACCGACCTCACCCTTATCAGGGGTGCGCTCTAACCACCTGAGCTAGCAGCCCTTACAGCAATTCTTAATTTATCATGGACATGTTTTAAAATCAAGCCTCTCTTTTAAATTTTATTTGTAAAGAAAAGTTACAATCATCCCCTGGCTTGAAATCATATCCTAAAAAAAACGTTATTATATATATCGAGGATTAATTATGTCTATTGTTATTGATTCAAATTTATTATATTTGCAAAGCAGGCTTAATTTATCTGCCGAAAAAATGGAGCTTTATAAAGGTAAGTCCATTGAAGATGTCCTGGAAGCCGAAGCAGAAGACGGTAACCAGCTCGCTATTGAACTTGCTAACGAGCTTTTGACTAATGTTAATCTCTTGATGGAAATTTTTAAACTCGCTGATCCGAATAATAAATTTATTATCTTGATGAATATGAATTATCAGCAGTTAAGAGAATTTTTGCCCTTAATGGAACACGAAGATTTAGCCCAGGGACTTATGTTCTTTTCTCAGGATAAATTGCTTGACATGCTTGAACATGTCCCGCCTGAACAATTAGTTAAAACTGTTCTTCAATTGTTTTCTGAAGAAGAAGTTATTTTACTCGTACCTGAAAAACAACTCGATAAACTACTTACAAGTCATGAACTTGATAAAGGTAAAGTCCTTGAAAATTTGAAATCCTTTCAGCCCGAATATTTGGCTCAAATCCTTGAAAGCGTCACCGGACAAGAAGTCGAAATTCAAAAATCCGCTGACATGGTTAATCAAATTAACAGGCTTAATCCCTTGCAATATCAAGATGCTCTGACTAGTTTACAGCCTACCCAAAAACAACAACTTACACTCGCTTTGACAAAAGAAAATCCCGAGCTTTTCCAATTATTTGATCCGAGTGCTTATACTAAAATGATTAATACTTACAAGCAAAAACCGGAATTAGTCAAGGCTATGAACGTGCTTGAAACTGAAGAAATTATTAAAATGCTTCACGAATTGCCGAATGATTTGTTGTCTATTGTCATTACTCAAATCGATACGGAAATTTTCGCTGAACAATTAATGAAAAAACATCCTGAGCTAATCGCTGATATTATTGCCGCTTAATATGCCATATGCAAACTCTATGGCAAGTTCTGCAAATTGTCTTTTCATTTCCTTTCGTTCAGTTTTAGGATTTAAAATAACTTTTTTTATAATTGTTTTGCCTTTATAATTGCATGAAATATAGCATAATCCTACAGGTTTTTCTTTGCTTCCTCCCGTAGGACCGGCTATTCCGGTTGTACAAAGTGCTACATCGCAGTTAGTTTTTTCCTTTAATCCTTCCGCCATCTCTTTTGCACATTGTTCACTCACTGCTCCGTATTTCTCTAATGTGTTTTTACTTACATTCAAGATCTTGTTTTTTGCTTCGTTGCTGTATGTTACAAAATTTAGTTTAGTATAGTTTGAACTTCCTGAAACGTCAGTTAACATCGAGCTTATAAGCCCGCCGGTGCAGGATTCTGCTGTTGATATTACTAATTTCTTTTTTAATAAAATTTTAGCTAATTTCTCTATCATAACTACATATATTTTAACATGAGCCGTTAATTTTTTGCTATTTTTTTCGGTTGTTATATCATGTATGAAAGGAGTAGTCATGGTAGCTGTGAAAGAAAAAAATTTTCAAAGTAATCTTTTACCTCAAAATATTGAAGCTGAAGAAGCTGTTTTGGGGGCTATACTTGTTAATCCGGAAGTTATTACAAAAGTTGTTGAAACTTTAAAGCCGGACAGTTTTTATAAACCTGCTCACAAATTTGTATATGAAGCTATGCTGCAACTGTTTAATACAAATGAACGGATTGATTTGGTTTCCGTTTCCGATGTATTAAGCTGTAATTCTAAGCTCGATACTATTGGCGGGCGTGCTTTTATTAATGATTTAAGTTATAAAACCATTACTACTTCTAATATAGAATACTATGCCCGTATTGTACAGGAAAAAGCAGTAAAACGTGCTTTAATTACTGCCGGCAGTGAAATAGTATCTTTCGGGTACGACTTAAATCCTATTGATGAATCCCTTGACAGTGCCGAAAAGTTGATTTTTGATATTGCTTCAAAAAAAGCAACTACGGATTTGTGTCATGTTAAAGACTTGGTATTAAATTCATATCAAAAAATTGAATACCGTTATGAACATAAAGATGAACTTTTAGGATTGAGAACGGATTTTTATGAACTTGATAGCATGACAAACGGATTGCAAAAATCTGATTTGATAATTTTGGCAGCCCGGCCTTCTATGGGAAAAACGGCTTTTGCTCTTAATATTGCTCAAAATGTTGCGATTAAAGAAAAAGTTCCTGTTGCTATATTTTCTTTAGAAATGTCTAAAGAACAATTGGTGCAGCGTATGCTTTGTTCTTTTGCTGAAGTTGACACTCAAAGACTTAAAACAGGCAATATGCAAAATAAAGACTGGGATAAACTTGTAGCTGCAATGAATGAATTTGCTTTGTCAGCTATGTATATTGATGATACAAGCGGATGCACGTTAACCGATATAAGGGCAAAATGCCGCAGATTAAAAATGGAACAAAAAGATTTAGGATTAATAGTTATTGACTATCTGCAGTTAATGGAAGGCTCCGGCAGAGAAGATCGTATGCAGCAAATATCAGCTATTTCAAGAGGGCTAAAAACTTTAGCACGGGAATTAGATGTTCCTGTTATTGCTCTTTCTCAATTGTCCCGTGCCGTTGAATCTCGTACGGATAAACGTCCGATGCTTTCTGATTTGAGAGAATCCGGTGCTATTGAACAAGATGCTGACATTGTTATGTTTATTTATAGAGATGATTATTACAAGAAAAATGATGATGAAGATGAAAACGCAAAAGCTGCTTCAAAAGGCGAATCTGAAATTATAATTGCTAAACACAGAAACGGACCTGTCGGAACTGTAAAACTTCTGTTCCAGGCTAATATAACAAGATTTAAAAACCCGATTAAAACAAATGCTTTTTAGCCTACATCATATGTAGGATATTTGCGTAAAAAATAAAAGTTTGAAAAATTTTGTACCGACTTAAGGAATATGTTATGAAAAACTTCAGTTTTTCATACCTCCTCCCCAAGTCTGGTAGCCGTTCAAAAAACGGCTTTTTTTTATTAATTAAATTTTTGAATTTTGTTTTGCTGTTACTAATACTTGAATTGGGTAATTAAAAATTATTTCTTAAATTTGTTAAGTATTTCAAGTTTATTCTGATGCTTTTTTTCATAATTTTTTAATACATCTTTAAAAGGCACGATAGGCTCCATTTTGTATCCGCAATCGTCTGATAAAGCTCCGCCCATTGAAAACAATTCTTCCTGCGGATAACGTCTGCATATGGCAGGCCGTCTTTTATGAATTTTACATTTGTGTGTGTCCAAATCAAGATTTTGACATTCAAAAATTAAACCTATGTCATCTTTACCTATTATTTTTAAGTTGGAGTAAAAGCTGTGTAAATATTGCAGTTTTTTAAATTCTTTTTCATCCTGCAAAACATGTTTGTAATGCTTTACATATATTTGCGTGCAGCATTTGCCGCATGCTTTACATTTACCGGTACGGTAATATTTGCGGCGTAAAATATTTGCTAAAAACCATTTTTTAAATTTTATCCACATATTTATATTATACAATTTATAATATTAATTTTTGTAAACTTTTTGAATATTATATGCAATAATAAATATTCAGGGTAATTAAATAAATATAATTTCATTAATAACCTAACCAACCTTGACCTCTTTTAAAAGAGGTCTTTTTTTTGAGTAGAATTTTGCATGTTATAACAATGCTTAAATGCTGATTTTATATAATAAATAAATTTCAAAAATAAGAATTATTCTTACTTTACAAATTATAATTCATATGCTAAAATAAATATGTTAAAAGAAAGGTGGTTAAAAATGAAATATGTATGTACAGTATGCGGATGGTCAATAGAAGCAGATAAAGCTCCTGAAAAATGTCCTTTGTGCGGAGCAACGACATTCAAAGCTGTAGGCGGCGGAGAAAAAGTTTATGCTTGTGAACATAAAGTAGGCGACGGTGTTGTTGAAGATAAAGAAGTTATGGAAGGCTTGAGAGCACATTTCAACGGCGAATGTACAGAAGTAGGTATGTATTTGGCAATGGCAAGAGTAGCTGAAAGAGAAGGGTATCCCGAAGTTGCTGAAGCATACAAAAGATATGCATTTGAAGAAGCTGAACATGCTGCAAAATTTGCTGAATTATTAGGCGAAGTTGTAACAGATTCTACAAAGAAAAATCTTGAACTTCGTGCAGAAGCTGAACACGGTGCATGCGAAGGCAAATTGGCTATTGCTAAACGTGCTAAGGAATTAGGATATGATGCAATACATGATACAGTTCATGAAATGGCAAAAGATGAAGCTCGTCACGGTAAAGGCTTTGACGGATTGTTAAAAAGATATTTTTCATAAAATAAAAGCCGGAACTTCTGTTCCGGCTTTTTTTATATTCTGTTGTGCCAAACGCCGCCTTTACGGTCAACTAAGGCATCGTAACAAGACCAAAATCTAAATACAACAGTTAATCCTAAAATAGCATGAGTGACGTTTTTTTCTACAGGGTTATCCAAAATTAATTGACCTATCCCCGGCCAAACAAGTAAAGACAAAGCTGCTGCACCTACACTTTTGCCGGATACTTCACCGGGTTGACCTTCTGTACCTCCCGCAAATACAGGTGTAAATGTACTTGTCATTGCCAATAAAATCGCTAATGCTAGAATTTTTTTCATACTTTTTCCTTTCTTTATACATCAACTAATTCTTTTACCTCTTTACGTTTAATTTTTTTCGTCGTAGTTTTGGGTAAAGGATCCTTTCTAATAATAATATTAGTCGGACGTTTGAATTGTGTCAACTGTTGTGACAATAATTTAACGTCATCTTTTATAAGTTTTTCAATTGTATTGTCATCATAATTTAAATAATCTTTAGGGACAATGACAGCCGTAATTTCTTCTGTGCCACCTTTTGAACCGAATTTTTTTGATGTTCCGAATACGCATATTTCAGCAATATATTGGCTTTTTTCTAAAACGCTTTCAACTTCTTCGGGAAAAACTTTTTTTCCTCCTGAAAGCACAATCATGTTTTTTATTCTGCCGGTTATGTATATATGTCCGTTATTGCAAATTTTGGCAATATCTCCCGTGTGCAGCCAGCCGTCTGAATCGATAACCTGAGCGGTCAGTTCGGGTTGATTATGATAACCTTTCATAACAGAAGGTCCCTTTAAAAGTAATTCACCGGTTTTTGGATCAATTTTTGTCTCAAAACTTTTCAGCGGCTGTCCGACGGATGCAAGATCTTTGCGGCGGTTAGTATTTACCGAAACTACAGGGCTGGTTTCAGACAGACCGTAACCTTGATAAACTTTTATACCTATTCTTTCAAAAAATTTGCCGACAGCAACATCCAAAGGTGCTCCGCCTGATATACATCCCATAAAATGTCCGCCGAATTTGTCATGAATTTTTTTAAACAGGAGTTTTTTAATAGTATATGATGGTATAAATTTTGCGGTTGAATATAGAATTTTAAATATAGTTTGAACCAATATTGGTGAATTTTTTAATTCTGATTCTATTGCTATTTTCAAAAGTTTTAGAAATGCCGGAACAACTATCATAAAATCAACTTTTTTTTCTACCATAATACTTAAAATATCATTAGGTTTAAGACTTTGCGTGTAATAAACCGAAAATCCAAAATTTAAAAATGTTGAAAACCCTACAGTCAACTCAAACAAATGGTTCATCGGAAGAATTGATAAAACAGTAATTTTTCGGTTTGGCAAAATTGCATTAAGAGCATCTTCAAGATCATTTAATTGTGCAAAAATATTTGCGAAAGTAATTTCAACACCTTTAGGAGCACCGGTTGTGCCCGAGGTATAAATAATCATCGCAGTAGATTTTGAGCTTCTGTGACGCCATTTGCATTCATATACATTTGCAAATTCATAAATACTTGTAAGTCCTAAATTATATGAAGGTTCATCAATAACAAAAATATTTTTTATTGAAGGAATTTCTTGCTGCAGTTCAAGTGCCGTTTGAACAAAGGATTGAGATACAAGCATTACTGTTGGTTCACAGTCGGATAATATTGATATTAGTTCGTATTTTGTCAGTTTAATATCCAAAGGTACAATAGTCATTCCTGCCATAATTGATGCAAATACGCAGGCTCCGTATTCGGGTTTGGATTCAGAAAAAATTGCAACTCTTTCACCTTTTTTTACCTGAACATTCATTATCAAATGGCTTGCAAGTTTTCTTGATAAAAGCCCGATACCTTTATATGAAAATTCTTTCCAACCCAAAGGAGTTTTTATTCCCAATGCTATTCTGTCACTATATTCATTAGTCTTATCTTCTAAAATAGATAGTATATTACGTTTTCTTGAGCCCATTATAATTCCAACTCCTGTTTAAAGCATATAATTTTTCAGTGTAAAAGTCAAGATATTATTTTTTGTATTATAATTTTAATATGAATATGAAAAAAGTTTATATAGAAACAATGGGATGTCAAATGAATAAATCAGATACTGAGAGGATGCTCGGTATATTATCAAATTTTGATTATGATGAAGTTGATAATCCAAAAGAGGCTGATTTATTAATGGTTAACACATGTTCTATAAGACAATTGAGTGAAGATAAGGCATTCAGTCTTTTAGGAGCATGGGGAAAACGGAAAAAAGATAATCCGAATTTAAAAATAGGCATTTGCGGATGTGTTGCACAGCAAAAAGCAGAAAAAATTTTTAAACGGGCTCCTTACGTTGATTTTGTTTTGGGTACGCATAATATTTATAAGCTGCCGGAGATAATAAAGGCAGTTAACAATGGCGATAAAGTTTGTGAATGTACTGAAACTCATCAAACAGCGGATACAAGAGGTTTTGGAATAAAACGTGCTAAAACCGTTAATGCCTGGATTAATATTACGGAAGGTTGTAATAATTTTTGTACATACTGTATTGTACCATATACCAGGGGCAGAGAACGTTCAAGACTGCCGGAAGTCATTATTCGGGAAGCCAAAGCTGCTTTAGCTGAAGGGCATAAAGAAATTACACTTTTAGGTCAAAATGTTGACAGTTACGGAAAAGATTTAAAAAATTATCGACTGGCTCAATTGCTGCGAGATTTGAATGCTTTGGACGGTAATTTCAGAATACGTTTTGTAACTTCATATCCTACGGATATTACGGATGAACTTATTCAAACAGTAGTTGATTTGGATAAGGTGTGTGAATATTTTCATATTCCTATGCAATCAGGTTCAAGTGATGTATTGAAAAAAATGAACAGACGTTATACAAGAGAAATGTACGGCGAAATTGTTAAAAAAGTCCGTAATATGGTACCTGATGTTACTATAACAAGCGATTTTATTGCAGGTTTCCCGGGAGAAACCGAAGAACAATTTCAAGAAACTTTATCGGCTATTGATGAATTTGAATTGGATTATTGTAATGTAGCTGCATATTCACCCCGTGAAAAAACCGTTGCCGCAAAATGGGTGGATAAATTTGTCCCTGACAATGTAAAAGATGAAAGATTTCAGCGTCTTAATAAAAAAGTTCAGGAAAATTGCCTGAAATCTAATCTTAAGTATTTAAATCGTAATATGGAAGTACTTGTTGAAAGTTTTTATGAACATAAAGGGAAATTTATTAATACCGGTAAAACAAGGAATAATAAAACGGTTCATATAGCTTGCGATAAAGATTTGACAGGTCAGTTTGTAAATGTAAAAATTTCAAATGCAAAAACCTGGTATTTGAATGGAGTAATTGAATAGTAAAAAAGCCGGTTTCCCGGCTTTCTTTTTAACGTTTTGAGAATTGGAAACGTTTTCTTGCACGTTTGCGGCCGTATTTTTTACGTTCTTTAACACGAGGATCACGTGTTAACAAACCTTCAAGTCTTAATACGTTTCTGTATTCTTCGTTAGATTTAACCAGTGCTCTTGCAATACCGTGTCTGATAGCACCGCATTGAGCAACAACACCGCCGCCGATTGCTTTAACTCTTACATCATATTTGTCTTGATTGTCAGTTAAAACAAGCGGTCTGTATACTAACATTTCAACAGCAGGTCTGTTTCCGATATAATCTGTTAATTTTTTACCGTTAACAAAAATTCTGCCTTTACCTTTGACCAATTTTACTACTGCAATAGAGGTCTTTCTTCTTCCTGTAGCTATAATTTCTGCCATCTTATTTTGCCTCCTTTTCAAGTACAATTGGTTTTTGAGCAGCGTGCGGATGTTCAGCACCATTGTATACTTTTAATTTTGTGAACTGTGTATCGCCCAATGTATTATGCTGTAACATGCCTTTTACTGCTTTTTCAATTAATTTTCTTGCATCTTTTTCGCGTACTTCTTTTACGCTTGCTGCTTTTAAACCGCCCGGATATCCGGTGTGATGATAATAAATTTTATCGGTTTCTTTTTTGCCTGAAACAAGCACCTTATCTGCGTTGATTACAATTACAAAATCGCCTGTGTCAACGTTAGGAGTGTATTCAGGTTTATTTTTGCCTCTTAAAATATTCGCAACCCTGGTAGCTAATCTGCCTAAAATTTCACCCTCGGCATCAATTAAATACCATTTTCTTTCTACTTCAAGAGGTTTTGCTGAATAAGTTTTCATGCTTATATCTCCATTTGTTAATATTCTACTTTTAACAGTGTCAGTCCGTACGGAATGACATTTTGACCGGCCTTTCGGCGGTCTTTTGCCTCTAGAACATCTTTCATATGTTCTGCAGGCAGATTGTGCCCTTCTATTTCTAAAAGGGTTCCGACAATGGCTCTAACCATATTATATAAAAACCTGTTTCCTATAATATCAATAGTAACCTTGTCGCCGGCTCGTGAAGCTTTCGCATCATATATAAAACAAACTTTGCTCGGGTTTAGCGTTCCGGAACTTTTAAAACTTGAAAAATCGTGTTCGCCTTTAATATAATCCAATGCTTTTTGCATTCTTTTTATGTCAATATCATACTTTATCCTCAACAAATCTCCGTCATATGCGTTTTTGTATTTACGATTGATAAATTCATAAACGTAATGTCGTTTTTTTGCTGATTTTTGAGCATGAAAAGACGAATCAACTTCTTTCAAATTACTGATAGATATATCAGGCGGAAGAATTTCATTAATGGAGTAGATAAACTTTGAAGCAACAATAGGTTTATCACAATCAAAATGAACTACTTGCCCTTTGGCATTTACGCCTCTGTCAGTTCTTCCGGAGAAGATTGCCTTAATTGGCCGGTCTTTTGAGTTTTTTGTATATATCAATGTACTGAGTGCTTTTTCAAGTTCGCCCTGTATGGTAGGTTTATCTTTTTGGAGTTGACTTCCGGCATAATTCTTACCGATATATTGAACTTGAACGGCATAACGCATATGTTATACCAATTGAATTAATGCCATTTCAGCAGCATCACCGCGTCTTGGCGGCAAGCGGTAAATTCTTGTATAACCGCCTTCACGGTTAGAGTATTTTTTACCGATTACTACAAACAGTTTTCTTAAAACTGTTTCTGCTGTCAATTTTTTATCAGCTTGCGGAGCATCAAAGACTTCACCTGTTGCCAAATCCATATATTTTCCGGTTTCTTTGTCGAAAATATATTTGGCTGCCTGACGACGACTGTTTAAATCGCCTTTTTTAGCATATGTGATAATCTCTTCTGCATATGGTCTTAAAGCTTTTGCTCTTGCCATAGTAGTTTTGATTTCACCATGCATAAAAAGTTCAGTCGCTAAAGAACGCAACAAGGCATCTCTTTGGTCTTGAGCTTTTGACAGCGTATGTTTTTTAGTTTGGTGTCTCATTTTTATTTTCCTTTTTGTTTATTAGTTACATACAACGGTTAACCGATTTCTTCTTCCATTTCAGGACTCGGAGCTAATTCCAAACCAAAATGGTGAAGTCTTTCAATAACTTCATCAGAAGATTTTTTACCGAAGTTTTTAATATTTAATAAGTCGTGTTCAGATTTTTTCAATAATTCAGCCATTGAATTTATGCTTGCACGTTTTAAGCAGTTATATGCTCTGACAGACAATTCTAATTCTTCAATAGTCATTGAAGGAACGTTTGAATCTTCTTCAGGAGTTTCTTCAACAACTGCTGCCGGCTGAACTACCGGTTGGCCGGTAATTGATGCAATTTGCATAAAGTGTTCAATCAAAAGATTAGAAGCTTGACTTAATGCTGTTGTAACATCAATAGAGCCATTTGACCAAATTTCCAATGTTAATTTGTCAAAATCAATCATATCACCTACACGTGTGTTTTCTACATTGTAACTTACACGTTTAATAGGCATAAATGTAGCATCTATAGGTAATACATCAATTGACATACCTTTTGAATCTCTTGGAACATCGTTTGCAACATAACCTTTACCTGTTTCAACGATTATGTCAGCATGGAAAGAACCGCCGTCTGCAACTGTACAGATTAACCAGTCGGGGTTAACAACCTTAACACCTGCAGGTAATTTGATATCACTTGCAAGAACAGGTCCGGGGCTGTCAACATCTATTCTTAAATGCTGTGCATCTTTAGAATCAGTTTTTACAACTAAACCTTTAAGGTTAAGCATAACATCGATAACATCTTCCAATACACCAGGAATTGCAGTATATTCGTGAGTAATACCTTCAATTCTTGCTGATGTTACGGCTGTGCCTTCAAGACTTGATAATAATACACGTCTTAAGGAATTACCGATTGTAGTACCAAAACCTCTTTCCAACGGTTCTATTACAAATTTTCCGTATTGTGAACCGTCAGAACTTGTTGTTGTATTAACACATTTAATTTTTAATTCCATTTGTTTTCTCCTAGTTTTTTTGGATTGCTCTATTTTGAATAATATTCAATTACAAGATGTTCTTTGATTTCAGGATCTAATTCTTCTCTTTCGGGAATTCTGTCAAATGTTACCTTAAGAGCTTCTTTATCAATTGTCATCCAGGCAGGTGCACATGCCATATCAATCATTTCGATAACATTTTTTAAATATTGTGCACTTCTTGTTTTGACAGTAATTACGTCACCGGGTTTTACCAAATATGACGGAATGTCAACTTTTCTGCCGTTAACCAAAACGTGTCCGTGATTAACTATTTGTCTTGATTGTTTACGTGTAATACCGAAACCTGCTCTGAATAAAACGTTATCCACTCTTGATTCTAAAAGTTGTAACAAAATAGTACCGGTTACGCCTTTTCTTCTGGCAGCTTCAGTATAATATTTTGCAAATTGTTTTTCACTTACCAAATATGTATGTCTGATTTTTTGTTTTTCGTTTAAGTGTATTGCATATTCAGAAAGTTTTTTTCTGACTGCACCGTGCTGACCTGAAGCACTTTGTCTCATTGAAGATGTCAATTTTCTGTTTGACAAATCTTTTACACCGTAGTTACGGAATAATTTATTTGTAGGTCCTTTGTATCTTGCCATTTTTTCTCCTTTTCTTTACGGGGCATCTATGGTTTGCTTGTTGGCTTTAAGCAAGCCCCCGTGTTTTCTATACGCGTCTTTTCTTAGGTGGTCTGCAGCCGTTGTGCGGAATAGGTGTTACATCTTTGATTAATGTAATTTCTAATCCGGCAGCTTGTATTGCTCTTATAGCTGTTTCACGACCTGAACCCGGTCCTTTGATGTATACTTCTACTTTTTTCATGCCTTGATCTATTGATTTTTTAGCAACTAATTCTGCTGCTGATTGTGCTGCAAAAGGAGTTCCTTTTCTTGCACCTTTAAATCCAGTAGCTCCAGCAGTAGCCCAGGCAATAGCGTTACCCTGGGTATCGGTAGAAGTTACAATTGTATTGTTAAAAGTTGATTGTATGTGTACAACCCCTTGCAATACATTTTTCTTTTCTTTTTTCTTTGTTTTTACTGGTCTTGCCATTTCTATTTCCTCTTTTACGTTAATTTACTAAGCAGTTTTCTTTTTAGCTACTGCACCGTTTTTCTTTCCACGGCGTGTTCTTGCATTTGTTTTTGTTCTTTGTCCTCTGACAGGAAGGTTACGTTTGTGGCGTAATCCTCTGTAAGAACCTATTTCTTGAAGACGTTTGATGTGCATTGTTACTTCACGTCTTAAATCACCTTCTATATGGTAATTGGCTAATTCGTTACGAAGATTTTTAATATCTTCTTCTGTCAAATCGTCCGTTCTTAAATCAGGTGAAATTTTTGTAGCTTCAAGAATTTTTGCACTTCTTGTAGGACCTATGCCGTATATGTAGGTCAAAGCTACTATCATTCTTTTGTTACGAGGTAAATCTACCCCTGCTAATCTTGCCATTTAATTTTCTCCTTTTTTTTGGTGCTTATGCACCCGGTTGTTAGATTTTTAAAGAGGCTTAAATACTTCCTCTATAGGTTATAGTTAACCTTGTCTTTGTTTGTGTTTAGGGTTTTCGCAGATTACTGCAATTCTTCCTTTTCTTTTAATACATTTGCATTTATCGCAAATTCTTTTTACTGATGATCTTACTTTCATTTTGTTTTCCTTTATTTTTTATTGTGAGATGTTATTTTAATCTGAATGTAATTCTGCCGCGGCTTAAATCATAAGGAGTCATTTCAACTTTTACTCTGTCGCCTGGCAGAATTCTTATGAAATTTTTTCTGATTTTGCCGGATATGTGTGCCAAAATTTCGTGTTCATTTTCCAGTTTGACTCTGAACATTGCATTCGGCATAGCTTCTAAAATAGTTCCTTCTAATTCTATTACGTCTTTTGACATGGGTTCCTCTTTTCGGGGCAAAAATACCCTTATAAAAAATTATATTTGGAAAATATTTGATTGCAAGTCATACACTTATTTTTCATGGTATTTTTTATTCTTTTAAATGTGATTGTTTTTTTAATCATGGCACTGTTACAATAAAATTAACCTTACACAAAAGTCGGATTTCATATAGATTTCCGACTTTTTGTAACAATTTCTTAATGCTTTAATTATTTTATTTTTAAATAAACAATTTAGTCCCACGGATAATCATCTTTGAAAGTCATACCATCCATTACAAAGAGTAATGTACAACCGTGGCGATAAAATGCATCATCGTCATCTGTTTTATCCAGTTTGCAGGCAACTGTTTCATTTTTACCTTCAAGATTAACCGTTGTACCTTTTAAGATATCTTCTCTTGAAATGCCCAAGCCTGCAGCAAACGGCTGAAAACCGTCATCTCGTAATTCGAAATAATGTGCATCCATACCTAAAGCATTCGGACCTTCAGCTCCGTTACCGTCTACAATTATTGATCCAAGGTCGCCAGCTCTTGCTTGTCTTTGGGCTGCACTTACAAAAGAAACTGTTGTGCCGTTATTTAAGGTATATGAAACCCCGTATGTACTTACGCCCATACCGCACTTTTCCGTATTTGCAGCATTGTTTCCCGAGCCGCAATAGCTTGCCCCTTTCAGATAAGGCAAAATATACTTTTCAAAAAAGGGTTGGGAATTTAATGATGTATCCCAGTATTCAATTTTGCTGTTATCAATTTCAGACATTTCAGCAGCTTGTGCCAAAGTTGAATAAGTTTGTCCGACTTTGGCTTCAATGATATTCTTTTGGTTATCAAAAATTAAAGTCGGCATAACAATTGCGGCAACGATTCCGATTATACCTAAAGTAATTAAGACTTCCGCCAGTGTAAAACCTGTTTTCTTCATAATTGTTACTCCCATGGATAATCATCTTTGAAGGTCATACCATCCATTACAAATAGTAATGTACAACCATGCCTATATAAAGTAGTACTACTTTTTGATTCATCAAGACAAGCTACTATTTCTTTTCTATCGCCGGTATTTACTGTTTTGTTACCTGCTAAAATATCTTCTCTTGATAAATTATTACCGCTTCCCCATGGTTCTAAGCCTCTATCAGGGTGAATTACAAAATAAAACACATCGTAACCTAATTTATTAGGTGCTTCTCCGGCATTAGCATCAATAGTAATATGTGCCACCATTTTACTTTGAGGATTAGCTAAAACAGATAAACTTGAACCGTTAGGTAAGGTATATGAAATTCCAGCACCGCTGACAGGATAGCCGCATTTTGTCTTTATATCATTGTCATTTCCTTCGCCGCATTCGCTTGCACCTTTTAGATACGGTGCAAGATATTGTTCAAAAAATGCTCTAGAATTTGCAGCTGTGGCTGAATTCCCGGAAATAGCATTTGACCAGTATTCTATTTTGCTGTTGTCAAGTTCCGACATTTCTATTGCCTGTGCCAGCGTTGAATAAGTTTGACCGGCTCTTGCTTCAATAATATTTTTTTGGTTATTAAAAATTAAAGTCGGCATAACAATTGCGGCAACGATCCCGATTATACCTAAAGTAATTAAGACTTCCGCCAGTGTAAAACCTGTTTTTTTCATAAATAACCTCCACTTTTTAAAGTATATTAAATTTTTTGATTTTTGGCAAGATGAAATGTTACATATTGTTAAATTTTTGAAATCTTTTGAATATGTGCGGGAATAAAATACTTATATAAAATAGAGGGTATAATATGGCAGAGAGAATTAACAGTATAGAAGATTTAGAACAAATGAAAGCGGCAGCGGCATCGCAGGGTGTTGCAATGCCTAATTATAATGAATGGAGCCAAATTTTATCGGATTTGGAAGAAGCAGGTGTAAAATCTACCGGATCTTACTCGGGCGACAAGGCACTTCATGCTGAAATTGAAAGGCAGATTTCCGAATATATAGAACAAACAAAAGTTGAGGAAACTCAAAAACAGCAGCAAGTTCAACAGGAACAGCCTAAGAAAAATTCTGAAACAGATAATGAACAAGCCTTAAAAGCTACTGTTGCAAACGGGACAAGTTCGACCATTATGGCTGATTATATGAAATATTATCACATGTTAATGTAAAATTTTAGCTCTTGTAAACGGCCAAAACAAAAATACTGCTTTACCTATGAGTCTGTCGACCGGTAATGTTCCCCAGTATCTGCTGTCTTGTGAATTCCCCCGGTTATCACCCATCATAAAGTATTCACCTTCGGGAATTGTTAAAGGACCGCAATACATTGCTTCAGTACAAATTGAATAATCATAGACGCTTTTTACGTAAGGTTCGTTTAGCGGTTTGTCATTAATATATACTGTACCTTTGCCTTCTTTATCTATTTTTACTTCAAGTTTATCACCCGGCATGCCCACAACACGTTTTATATATGCAATATCTTTGCAGAAAAATCCGGTTAATCTTGAAAATAATTTCCAAGGAGTGTTTTTTAATTCGGTAAACGGCGGATAAAATACCATTATGTCGCCTCTGTCGGGTGTCTTATAAAATCTTGAAAATCTTTCGACGAATATTCTGTCTCCTTCTACAAGGGTAGGTTTCATTGAACCTGACGGTATCCATCTGATTTCTCCGAGGAAAAATCTTATTATAATTACCATAACAACTACAAAAACTATCGTATCAATTGTTTCTTTTATTGCCGGTTTGTTGTTTTCATACCACGATTTAAACATTTTCAATCAACTCCAAAAGCTCCAATAAAGCAGCTTTATATACACTTTCATTTAATTTGTTAACACAATGTCTTGCACAATTTATATAATTGTTTAATAAAATTTTTGTCTTTTCAATTCCTTCATCTATGTTTTCAGAAAGTATTAAAGGTGCATTATAAATTCCGTCATCAATATCTTTACCATTTTTTATTATATTTAACATGTCATCTCTTATTTGAAATGCTATACCGAAATTTTCCGCAAATTCTACGGCTAAATCATAATCTGTTTCGCCGGCTAAAATTATTGATGATTTTAGCACACTTACAAAAAGAGATGATGTTTTTAATGTTGATTTTTCAATATAGTTTTCTATGTCTGTTTTCTTAAATCTGTTAAAATATTGTTTAACTTCGCCTTTGCACATGTCTTTTAAAGTATCGGCAAAAATATCGGTTATTTCGGCTGAATTTATTTTAACAAACTTTTTTAAAGCACAACCCAAAAGATAATCACCTGAAATAACTGCAAGTTTATTATCAAATTTTTCATTAAGGCTTTTTCTTTGACGGCGTGTTTTGCTTTCATCTATAACGTCATCATGTATTAATGATGCGTTGTGTACCAGTTCGACTGCCGCCAAAAGTTCATAATGCTCCGGCAATAGATACAGTTTTGATGCACGCATATATAAAACGGTTAAAACGGTTCGTATCCTTTTGGATGGTGATTGTAAAAAATCGTCCAGCTCTTTGTCCAGTTCAACATTAAGTTCTTTATTTAAATTTAAATTTTTGTTGACTCTCTCTATATCCGCTTTTATAACATTGCAAATTTTTTCGTATTTTTTATCCATAAATTGATATTACCAAAAACATATAATTTATCAATCAGACTTCATTATAGGTTTTGAAATGGGTTTTTGAAACTTCTTTTAATTTTTCTTTCCCGTATTTGGCAATAAATTCTTTTGCTGCTTCTTTAACCTGCGGGGCACAGCCTTTAGGAAATTTTATGCCATAATGATTTTCCATCTCCGCCATTTTTTTGACATAAGCTGCACGGGCTAAAATTGAGGCTGCGGCTACAGCAATGTCGCTTTCCGCTCTGACCATTTGTCTTAATTCAATTTTTTGACCATATTTCATAAGTGCTGATTTAATTAGACTTTCATCTCCGAATTGATCTGATAGTGCATAATCGCATTCATTATTTTCGCAAATGTTTTCAATGACTCTTGCATGTCCCCAGGCAAGCAGTCTGTTTAAATTTTTTATATTTGCATAAAGTTCGTTATATCGTGTGTTTGATATTGTAACAATTGAATGGACTGCATTAGCTTTTATTGATTTTTCAAATTCAAGAATTTTTTTGTCAGAAATTTTTTTACTGTCTTTTATTCCTAAATCCGTGAAAAGCTTTTCGGATTTTTCATTAACAAGAACCCCTGCGATACAGAGCGGACCGAAAAAATCACCTTTGCCTGATTCATCTACTCCTATGTGGCTCATTGCAGACTCTCCGGTACTGCCATCGGTATCGGTGCCTTAGAAGGTACTTCAGATTGTGCAGGTTGTGTAACTTTTTGGTTAATGCTTGATTTTACACTGTTTATTACATCTTTTGGATTTATAAGTTTTTTATCTGTATTTTCTTCGACCGGATTTTCTTCAGCCGGAGTTTCTTGTTCACCTTGCTGTAAAATTTTTATATTTGCTGTATTGAGTTTGAAAGGCTCCAGTTTGACTTCAGGGTAGCTGAAATCTGTATTACCGTAAGGCTCTGTTGCTACTTTCATAACATCTTTCCAAATAATCGCAGGAACTGTTCCGCCCTGAATAGCTTTACTCATAACAGTATTATCATCACTACCGACCCAAACTCCGGTAACTATATTTGGAGTATAACCTACAAAATATGCATCTTTGTTGTCATCTGTTGTACCGGTTTTCCCTGCTGCAGGTTTACCTATATTGGCAGCACGTCCGGTGCCGTTTGTTATAACTGTTTTTAACATTGCAGTCATCTCGGCTGCCGTTCTCATGCTTAGTTGATGTGAAATTTTAGTTTTAGGTGCTTCATATACAATTTTGCCTCGTGATGTTTCTACTCGTTCTATTCCATAAGGCTGTACAACATAACCGCCGTTTGCAAAGGCTCCGTATGCTCTTGTAAATTCAAATAATTTTACTCCGTTTGAGCCTAATGCTATTGTATAATCATATTCTAACGGTGTTTCTATTCCTAAAACTCTTGCTATTTGGATTACCGAACGTACTCCGACTTCACGGATTATTCTTGCGGCACAAACGTTTGATGATACCATTAACGCACTATAAACCGGAATTTTGCCACGGTATTTATTCCCGTAATTTCGGGGTGACCAGTCACCTATTGTTACTGGCATGTCTTCTATAAAATCATTTGGGCTTATACCTTTTTCCAGTGCAGCAGCATATACAAAAGGTTTAAATGCCGATCCCGGCGGTCTGATTGCTTGAGTTACACGGTCATATTGGGTTTTTGTGTAGTCTTTGCCGCCTACGTATGCGATTATTTTTCCGTTTATAGGGTTAAAGGAAAATACTGCCGCTTGTTTAGAGTCACTTGCCAATCCCCAGTTCTTTAAATCTTTTATTACGGCTTCGTTTGCTGCAGATTGTGCTTTTGAATCTAATGTCGTTATAATCTTGTAGCCGCCGTGAATAATTTCAGTTTCATCAAATCCTAATTTTTGTAATTCATTCATTATGTAATCGCAAAAATACGGAGCTTTGTTTGTCGTATAAAATTGCGGCATGCTGTTCAAAACTACTTTCGCTTTTTTAGCATCTTCGTATTCGTTCTTTGTTATGTAACGCATTTTATACATGCGTGTTAAAACTTGATTACGTCTTTTTATTGCTAAATCCATGTTATTGAATGGCGAATAAACTGACGGTGCCTGCGGAAGTCCTGCTATTAATGCTACTTCAGGCAGTGTGCAGTCTTTTATATGTTTGTTAAAGTATATTTTTGCCGCTCCTTCAACGCCGTAAGCTCCCGAGCCTAAATATACATTATTTAAATACATTTCTAAAATTTGGTCTTTTGATATTGTTTTTTCAATTCTAGCTGCAATAACAAGTTCTTTAATTTTTCTGGTAAATGTTTTTTCATTTGATAAAAATAATATTCTCGCAAGTTGCTGGGTTATGGTGCTTGCCCCTTGAACAACCCGTCCCGCAAGTATATTTTGTATTGATGATCTCGCTAAGCCGAATATATCATATCCGCCGTGACGATAAAAATTCTTGTCTTCCGTTGCAATTATTGCTTCTTTTAGTTGTTCGGGCACGTCTTTTAATTCGATTTTTGAAAAAGTATATGCGGTGAAGGTTTTTATTATTTCACCGTCTTCAGAGTAAAATTTGGTTACTATATTAGGCTTGAATTGCTCTAAATTATCTATTGGCGGCTGGGAGGACAGATACAATTGTAAAGAGGCAAATCCTGCCAGCATAAAAGCTGCCATAAGTATAAAAAAGAACTTTAAATTTGTTATAAAGCCGTTTTCTATTTTGCTTTTGTTAATATTTCGTTTTGCAATCTCTTTTGCTGATTTACGTTTTTTATATTTTCTTGGCATATATTTTCCTTGCAATTTTATTATAGCATGTTAATATATATAGACAATATATGAAGAAAATAATTAATTTTATACAGGTTATAATAAATGAATTTTTATCGTATTTTGTTCCTGAGCGTGTGAGTTATGAAATTACCGGTGAATGTAAAAAATGCGGCAAATGTTGTAATTATATGTACAGCATTGATACTTATACGGAAAAAGAGTTTAAGATAATGCAGTTTTTATTTCCTGCATACAGAAGATTTTATATAAAAGGCAAGGATGAATTCGGAAATTTTATATTTGCCTGTAAACTTGTTACACCTGAAGGTTTATGTTCAGATTATAAACACAGACCGAAAATGTGCCGTAAATATCCTGCAAAACGTATTTTTTATCCCGGAAAACTTCATGAAGGCTGCGGTTATAAAGTTAATATCAAAAAATTTGAAGATTATTTGAATTAAATTTTTATGCTGTTTAATTGGCAGAAAGATTTTAATACGTTTTTGGATTTTTCTATTTCGATATGTACACAGTTATTTTTGGTCTGTTTAACTAATTCGGAAGCTTTTTCGTACATTTTTTCCGCACCTTTAAGGTAGTCTGTTTGGCGTTCAGTTTTTAAAAGCCCGATTTCCTGAAAATATTTTCCGTATAATAAATATAAACGGGATAAAAGATCTTTCATATTAAATTTGCCTGCAAGAATTATGGCATTTTCTATTTGGATTTTTGCCGTTTCGTAATCCGATATTAAAATGCTTGCCTTAGCTATAACAATTTTGAGAAGAACTATAAACAGGTAATTACTTATTTTAGGGTTTTGAGCTACATCGAGTGCTTGATTTGCAATTTCTATGGCATTATGCGGACCTTCGGCAATTATTGTTGCATCTGCTATAAGCCACCAGGTTAATAATGCTCCTAATGCCATTTTTTCTTTTGCAAAATATGTAATTTGGTCATTATATATGTCAAGTGCTTGTTTCGATTGTTCTTTATCTTTGAAAATTTTACCTAAAAGTGTTTTCAATATGTTTTTTGTAAAGTTATCTCCGCAGTTGTTTGCAAAGGTTACTACCTGGAATAAATCTTCTTGTAGTCCGTCATATCTTTGTCGGATAAAGTTATTTATTATTTTTATAAGATTCCATCTTAAGATAGTTTCGTTGTTCATTGTTTTGTAATTGTTTAAAACATCTTCTAAAATATTTTCGGAAGTATAAATATCACCTTTAAATGTATTTGCAAAAGCTAAAGTCAATTTACTTTTACATATGAACAAGTCATCTTGAAGGTTATTGCGTTCTATTATATCAAATATTATTGTTAAAATTTCAAATGATCGGTCATTACCCTGTAAAACAAGTGCATTTGCTAATATTAAATATGTTTTTAACCAAGTTTCATATAAAAATTCATAAGAAAATTTTGATTTATGATATTTAGATAAGGCATTATCTAAAACAGGCATGATATCGTTATCTATTGTGTTTATAACTTCGCCGCAGTTACCTATATTAAGCAATGCTTCAAGTTTACAGCTCTTTAAAAGAGCAGTTTCAAGTTTGTTTTCTCCTGTCATTTTACTCAGGATATTGTCTACGCATTCTATATTCCCGTAATAATTACCTGTTTTTAAACAGCAATATGAAAGATATCCCAATAATTCTATTTCTTTAGGGGTATTTCCTATTGCTTTTGCATTAGCAATTGCATCAGGTAAAAATTCCAACGCCTCTTTCGGGTTGTAATCCGTTAATAATTTACCTAAACGTTCAGATATATTGTATCTTGTTTTTAACGTTAAACTTTCATCAAGTTCATTAATGAGAGCAAGGCATTGTTTTTGTGATATTACATAGAGATTGATATCGCCTACATAAGCTGCAAGGCGTGTATTTTTTGTCCAAATTTTTAAAGCAAGTTCGGTTTGTTTCAGGTTTTGGGTTATTATTCCTAAAATAGCATTTGAATTTAGGATAAATCTGCCTAATGTATTGGCTATTTTTTCATTTATATCAATAAAATCTTCATCTTGTTTTGATTGTGTTAAAATAGTTTCCCAAAGAAAAAGGTTTTTAAATTCATAAAATATTTCGTTAATGGGGGTTATAAAACGCATCTCTCTAAGGTAATCTATTATCCCTAAAAATTCTTTATCATCAAACTTGAATATTTCTTTTATCAGTGCCAAATTAATTTTGTCACTAATGATTGCTGCTCCTACAAGGGTTTTGTATGCAATGGAATTTACTTTTTTTAAATTTTTTAGTCTTTCCTGGATTATTTCAGAAAAAGTATTTGGCAGAACGAAAGATTTATCGCTGATTTGACAGTCAAAACACAGACTCAGAGCCTGTTCTAAAAATGCCGGATGACCGTTGCTTTTTTCGATTATTTCGTGTTTTTCAAACTCGTTTGTATATGAAAATGCTTCTTCAAAAAGTTTGCACATTTCATCTGTTTCGGCATTGTTTAACGGGGCAATGCCTGTGTCTAAATACGCATTATCGTTATCTAAATAGAAATATCCTTTAGCAGGTTTATAGTCGTTATACATGAGTATAAAGCGAGTATTTTCAAATATTTCCGGTTGTTTAAGAAGTAAATTTAAATATTCATAGGAAAAACCGTCTATAAAATCGAAATTGTCTGTTATTACTACTAATTTGCCTATTTGGGTTATTTTTGTAAATACTTTGTTTAATATAGCAAATGTTTTCTTTTTGTTTATCAATAAATCTTCAAAATTTCCGTCTTGTGATGAGTAAAGAAAATTAATAAAATCATTGACTTCTGAAACGGTCATATTTTGAAATTCATTAAGAAAAAATTTTACGGCATCTTTTTTAAAATCAGGTGTATTTGCACAAAAATTAGGTAAATTATACAAATTTAAAATCATATCCTGAATAACTCCGCCCGGTGTAAGCTGGGTAAGAGGTGTACATTTGCCGAACAGCCAAATAAAATTGTGGTCTTTCAGTTTTTTAATTGTTTCTTTTAAAACGTAGGTTTTTCCGATACCTTTTTCGCCGCTGATTGAAAAAATTTTTTTCTCATCGGACAACAAACCTTGTGTTAACACGGTAACTGCATTTTTTTGTGATATTAAATCAGGTCTGTATTCTAAGGTATCAATCTGAGCCTGTTCAGTTTTGTGTTCAAACGGCATGCCGCATTTTCTGCATTTTTTTGAGTCCAAAAAATTAATGCTGTTACAGTGTTTACAAATTTTTAGAATTTCTTTCCCGCATTTTTTGCATTTTATGTCAAATAGGGAATTTACCGTATTGCAATTTTTGCACAAAAGACCTGTTCTTGTTTTGCAATACGGGCATTTTAAGGTATTTTCCGGAATTGTTTTTTTACACACGGGACATTTCATATTATTTACCTGAAAAATTGTTTGAGCTTTTTCATTAAATTGAACAGCCTTTTTGAAATTTCTGATTGAGATAAACCAAGTTCATTTGAAATTTCTTTTTGCGTCATTCCTTTATCATATCTCAATTTATAAATTTGTAAATACTGTTTTTCCGGTTCTTCTTCATTAATTTTAAGTAAATGGTTTTTAATTTGAATTAAAAGTTCTTTTTTAACAACAATTTCTTCCGGTGATTCTTCTGTTTTAAAATTTTCGTAAGAAATTTCTGCAGTCTGATAGTCTTGCGATATTGAATTATCAATAGAAATTTCTTTAGAAGGTGTATAGCCGGTTTTTGTTCTGCGGAGTCTTCCGGAATCTTTTAATACATTCAAAATAGCTGTAGTTGCAATTTTTTTAATATAAGCTTCTAAAGCTGCATCGGAACTGACAATTTTTACAATACCCAAAGAACGTTTGCATGTTTCATTGAAAAAATCGTCATATAAATCTTCATTGTCTGCAAATTTGCGGTCATTCTTTATAATTTTTGCTATTAAATCTAATTTATCTTGTGTTAAGTCCACTGAAAAAATTCCCTTTACGGGTATTATATCATATTTATAGATATATTTTAAGTGTTAAGTGGATATTGTCCCCAACAATGACATTTGGCGGGGCTTTTAGTACATTTAAAGTTTGTTTAACAGTTTGTAACACAATTTCATCAATTTGTTTAGATCCGCTTGATTGTGCAATTTTTGCATCTTGTAAATTGCCGTCAGGTGTCAAGGTTATATCGGTATTTATTTGGTTTGAGTACGCATATTCGGTTGCTAAAAGTAAATCGCTCGAAAGTGTCAGTCTTATGCTTTTACCTGCTGTTTGAAGGAAATTTTTAAAATCGTCATTATATGAAACATAATCAGGTACTGCCCAGGTTAATTTTTTTACTTCCAGAAATTCCGGTTCGATGGGAATTGGTTTTTTGTCTATAGATTTTTGAGCCTGTTGAGCTGTATTTTCTAAAGAAGGCTTTGTTTTAGGCAGTTGTTCAGCAGTGGTGTCGGGTGTTGCAAGCGGTTCTGACACCGGTTCCGCTAAAGGTTCCGCTAAAGGTTCTGTCTTTGGTATGGATGTATTTTGTACTGGATTATTATTATGCATTGTTAAATAAATTACTATTGAGGCAATTACCGTCATGGCAGCTGCAGCCAGTATTATAGCCTTTTTCCCTTTTTCGGGTGTTTTTAGCAGTATATTATTTTGTTCTTCAATTGTGCCTGTTTTTTCGTTGTATAGAATATTTATTTTTTCAATGTCATTTTCATCATTTTCTTCAAGTTCTTGATTTATATCAATCATTATTTCGCCCGGAGTAAATGTATCCTGTTTATTGTTTATGCTTACAGAATTTTCGTATACTGCGGGTTTGGAAACAGTTTCTGAAAGCTCTCCAAGGTTTGTTGCCGGAATGTCTGTTTGCATGATATTATCAGCAGTTTGCCCGAATTCGTCAAATGACATTGTATCAGAGTTGTCTGTCGGATGTTCTGTATCATTTATGTTTGTTTCTTCAGCTGTTGTTATAATTTCTTTGGAATGGTCGTCTTTATCATTGTAGCTTAAATCTTCACTATATAGCATGTCTATTTCTTCAAAAGAAATTTTTTGAGTATCTTTATTTTCGTCATTATCTTTTGTCAAATTTTCATTTGTAAGATTTTCGGAATTTGTTGTGCTTGTATCAAATTCAAAATTTTCTATTTCTTCCAAAGGTTGGATATCGTCTAATGCAGATGTGTCATCTAATGATATTTCATCGGCAGTACTTATATCAGGAGTTTGTATAGTTGAATCATCATCTGACTGTTCTAAATCGTCTAAAGGCAAATCATCAGTCGGATTTTCCAAATTGTCTAAAGTTAACTCATCATTCGACTGTTCTAAATCGTCTAGAGGCAAGTCATCCGTCGGATTTTCCAAATTATCTAAAACCAACTCATCATTCGACTGTTCTAAATCGTCTAGAGGCAAGTCATCCGTCGGATTTTCCAAATTATCTAAAACCAACTC
>CALVCA010000019.1 GCA_944325895.1 Candidatus Gastranaerophilales bacterium | reverse complement strand
GGAAACGGTTCAACGGACTTAGCGACGGTAACGACCGAGAAAATGACGTTAAAAGAATTGCTGGACAGATATTCATCGGGTGAACTCTGCGATGTTACGGAGTATGGTGTAGATATTGAAAGTATAAGAGCACAATTAAATGAAGACGGAGATGATTCAACGGACAATCCATACGGTATTGATGATTATTTGTGTATAAGAACAGGAAACGGCAGTGCTGATTTTACTGATTCAACACTTTCAATTAAAGATTTATTAGACGAAGACAAAAATTATCAAATTTTATGTCAGGTCGATGGAGAAGTGGCAGTAGATATTATACCTGTGTCAATAAACATAGCTACTTTAGATATATGGGATTGGATGTTTGAAGAATTTGCCAATATGCTGGATGTGACAGGTAATGTGAAAATCCAAAGTGCTATAAATTATGCAGAGTCAATGACAAGTAACTTATTACAAACAGATGGTTTTGATAATTTGGGTTATTGTGAAAATTTTGGATGGACTAATGAAGAATCAAATAAATATAATGGTGTTGTCGATTCAATGAACGGGAATCCCGGTAAAAAAGACGATTCATATGCAACATCTGATTATATTGGTATAACACAATATTGGGCTTGGCATCCACCTGATGTAGCTCCGCATAAAACAACAGATAGCGGTGTGTCAATCAGTATAACAAATATAGCAAAAGCATATTTGACCTATTTTGCACAGGCTATGGAAGGCTTGGATAATACTGTATATAGTGTCAGTACAACAGAAGGTAACCGTCGGGTTAAAGACAGTGTATTGATAGATATAAATGATGAAAACTTCTCGTTCGATGTCATGGTAAACGAAGGAGTAAATACAGATCAAACGTTGAATTCAGGATTTTATGACGGAATATTTAACCAAATCTGTATAAACGGCTGGAGAGAGAATATAAATATAGATGACAGTGATTATATGCAAGAAATGTTAAAAACAGGCAAATTATTATTGAATACGTGTTCAGATGACGGCTATTATTATGCAACCAATTACGCAACAAATACGTATATAAGAGAGATATCGGATGAAGATATGGTTGCAAAAGCAGAAGCAAAATACAATACGGAAAAACAAAAAATAGAGCATAAAGAACAAACACTGGATTTAAAAATGAAGAATTTAGATACGGAGATATCATCTCTGACAACGGAATACGATACGGTAAAATCGCTGATATCCAAGAATATAGAAAAAGGTTTTAAAAGATACGATGCGTAAAAAGGGAGTTATGTATCAAATTCCACCAATACTATTAAAAGCCTGTCATTCTGAGGGCTTTAGCCCGAAGAATCTTTTTTATTGAGATACTTCGCTATCGCTCAGTATGACGCAGTTTTGAAAAATTTTTAGTTTGCTATATAACTCCCCGTAAAAAGTGCTTTAAAATATTAACAGCATATGCTATAATAATTTTATGAAAAAAGTAGGTGTTGTAGGTTTAGGACTTATTGGCGGATCTGTTTTCAAGTCATTGACGGCTTTAAATTATGATGTTTGTGCTGTTTCAAATTCAATGCAGGGATTTTTGCCGAATATTTCTGCGGATTATAATATTTTAAAGGATTGCGAAGTTGTTTTTGTTTGCGTTCATATGAATAAAGTTTTGGAAGTTTTGGATATTTTAGAACATGTCTTATTGCTAAATACCATTGTTACTGATGTTTGCAGTTTGAAAACTTTTGTGTGCCAAAAGGAACGCCCTTATATTTTTATTCCCTCGCATCCTATGGCGGGTACTGAACATAAAGGGTTTGAAAATTCTTTTGACGGACTTTTTAAAGGTGCTAAATGGGTTTTGACACCTTGTTTCATTGTCCCTAAGGACGCCAGAATAATTTTGGAAAATATTATTAAGGATATGGGTGCTGTGCCTGTTATTTCTACTCCGAAAGAGCATGACGAAGCGGTAGCTTTAATCTCTCATATGCCTATGGTGCTTTCACAGGCATTATTTTTGGCGGCGAGTGATAATAAATTTGCTATGGAAATTGCATCAAGCGGTTTTCGTGATATGACAAGGCTTGCAATGTCTAATGAGCAAATGGCTTGTGATATGGTTAATATGAATGCAGAAAATATTCAAAATGCTATTTTAAAATTGTATAAGTCCGTCGGAGAACTTATACATCATAATTATCCTGAAAAAATTTCAAAAATTAAAATTCAACGTCAAAAAATGTTTAGTTAACGTCTGTTTTGAACACGTTTCTTACAAATGAAGTTACAAGTCCTGCTATTGCTCCTGCTACAATAAACGGGGCTGCCGGTCTTATTTTTTTAATAGCAAGATTATATGTGCAAACACTGCGTTTTGCAAAGTCTTTCGATGATTTTATATAAGCGTCATGAGCTAAAGATCTTGTCGGCAAATTTTTTATTTCGTCTAGAAAATTTACCTTAGCTCGCATTGTATTTTCTTTAATTAATCTGATTACATGTTTGTAATCACTGTCCATTTCCTGGGTTGTTAAAGGTAAGGCATATTTTGCGGCATATCCTATTGCTCCGCCTGTTATTGCACATGCAATACCGTTTCCTAATCCTGATTTGTTTTGTTCTACTCTTGGCATATTATAAATCCTCATACACACTTTCAGAACTTTTAAATAAGTTCCAGTTTAACTATATGGTAAGATTTACACTTAAATATTTTAAATAATGCTATTTAAAACTGAGTAATTAAATCTTTGTTTGGCATTATAAACTAAAATTATTTTTTTGTCAATACTTTAATAAAATTTAGTCCGAACATTATGAGCACTACCGCAAAAATATAGATAAAATAGTGTTTAATCGTGTTTGTGCCCATTAAAAGCGATGCAAGTGCTCCTGCAATTATTGCAACTGAAGTTAGTATAACAACAGTTTTTTTCTGTGAAAATCCGGCATGAAGCAGTTTGTGATGTATATGTTCTGCATCTGCTACAAACGGTGATTTTCCTTTAGATATTCTTCTTAATGAAGAATAGGTTATATCCATTATCGGAACCGCTAAAACTACAAACGGTAAAATTATTGCTAATGTTGCCGCTTTCATTACACCTGTTATTGAAATGGTTGCAAGTAAAAATCCTGAAAATAATGCTCCGCTGTCACCCATAAAAATTTTCGCAGGATTAAAATTATATGTTAAAAATGCAAGCATTGCTCCTGCCAATATAAAGCCTATTAATGCACTTATAGGACTGGATGGTGTCATTGCAACAGCTATTATTGCCAGTGTTATAGCATTTACCGTAACAACTGATCCCGCTAAACCGTCTACCCCGTCAATAAAATTTACCGCATTGCTTATTCCGACAATCCATAAAAGCGTTATCGGGTATGAAAATATTCCTAAATCTATTCCGCCGAATAACGGTATCTCATTTATTTGTACACCCAATAAATATACCAGTGTAGCTATCGCAATTTGGATAAATAATTTGAATTTCGCTCCCAGTCCGTATATATCATCAATAAGACCAAGTAAAAACATTAACGAACTGCCTAAAAGTATTCCGGATAACAAACTGCCATATGGATAGTAACTTAAAAATACCAAACATAAAAACGTCAGCATCGTGCTCGTCCATATTGCTACCCCGCCTATTCTTGATATAGGTTTTGTATGAATTTTTCGTTCGTTAGGTACATCAACAAGTCCTTCTTTTTTTGAAAAATTTATTACTAACGGCACTAAAAATACACCTAATATATAGGCAATGATTGTACCGATTATGTGTGCATGTGTTAACCTTATTATAATTTCAGCCCCCTTTGGTTTTTATTATATCAAATAATGTTAAAATTGCAAAATTTGCTTTAAATTTAATAATTATTACAAAATGTTAAGATAAATTTTATATGCTTAAAAAGGCTTATTTGTAATGTTTTTGCCGAAGATACATGTTAAAAAGTTATTTTGTCATGCAATTTTTTGAGAAGAAAAGTTTTTATATATGTAAGGGAACAAGGGGATAAGAACAATGACTTGGGGAACAATTACTGGAGGACCAATAGATTTATTTACTTGGGGTATGATGTATCCGTATAATTACACAACAAATTACGGCGGTCAATACCAATACAACCTTATGCCGTCTTGTTTGACACCAAATCAAGCTTTTAATATACAAAACTTGTTTAATCCGACATTCCAAATCTCTCAGATGATGAACAGATTTTGGAGTTTCTTTAATCCTTGGCAAAATATGCAGCAGTCATTTTTGGCTCAATCAGCTTATGTTCAAGGTAATGCAATGGGAGTTAATATTGTAAATAATTCTGCGGCTCAGAGTTTAGCATCCAATATTTCTTCTTTGAAATCTCAGCTAAATCAAGCTGCTGAATCTGATAAAGTTAAAGATGAAGATAAAAAACAGCTTAAAGCATTATTAAAAGAGCTTGAAAAATTAGAAAAACGTTTCGAAAATCTTGCTCTTTTGCAAAAACAAGGTGCAACCGGCGAACAATTTAAAGCCGGATTAGATGCAATCCGTAATGATTTTAATAAAATAAAAGAACAGGCTCAAAAGTTGGCTGAAAAAATAGCTGCTTATGTCAAAGAAGCAGAAGAAGTTGAAGAAACTGATAAAACTGATGAAACAGAAGATGATACCGATGGCACTGTAGAAATAGATGGCGATGGTACAGTATTTGAAACACAAAGCACAGATGAAACTTCTTACCTAAGAGATATATGTGATACCATTAACGATGCTGTTAAAGGTTTGGGAACGGATGAAGAAAAGTTAGAATTGGCAATGGCAGCTATTAACGGTAACAATGTAATAGAAGTATTTGCTCAATGGAATACCACATACGGACAATATAAACCATATAAGAGTGATAAAGACGGTTTAATTGAAACGTTAATGGACGATTGCGAAGGAAAGGAAAAGGAAAAAATCGGTACGTATATTGTTGACGCACTGGAAGCAAGAGCTGATGCTTTAGGCATTAATCTTGATAACGAAATAACCGGTGCCAGGATGGCTCTTAAAGGTAATTGGTTAGGATGGCATAATGATGACGCTATTCAAGAAAGAGTAAATGATATTGTAGCAAAAATAGCTGCATATGAAACTCAAGCAGCTGAGTAATAAAAGATTTGTGTTAGATTCCTCATATTTGGTAAAATGGTTATGTAGGTGCGGGGTTCTAAATGAACCCCTTTTATTTTTAAAAATGATTGAATAATTTTAAATCAGTAAGTTGTTTGCCGTTTATTTTAACTCCTTGACCTTCTTTTACATATCCTATTTCAAATGAGTTTTTAACTTCAAATTCCAAAGGCACGCATGCTACAAGCTGATAATCTTCTCCGCCAAACAATATTAAATCCTTATAATCTTTAAATTTTTCTATGTCTTTGTCATAAGGGATTTTGTTAAAGTCAATCTCCATTGATACATTGCTTGCATTCGCAATTTTTATTAAAGCATCTGCCAAACCGTCCGAGGTATCCATCATTGCGTAATCTTCTTTAATGTTTTCTGCTATATTTTTAGAAAAATCCAACTGTGCTTTTGGCATAAGATGAATTTGCGTAAATTTGTTTTGTTTACCATTAAATAACTCTTTTAAACCGGCACTGCTTGACCCGTGTTTTCCTGAAACGATTATTTTATAGCCCGGTTTTGCATTGCTTCTTGACGAAATTTTTCTGTTTTTTGTTGTTCCGATTATTGCTATTGAAATAAAAATTTTGTCACTGCCGGTTATATCTCCTCCGACTATTTTTATTTCACCGCAAGCATCTTTTAATCCATTATAAAATTCTTTTATAAATTCTGCATCGGTATTTTTTGGTAAAGATAAACCCACAGTTATGTATTCAGGCTTTGCCCCGCTGGCTGCTATGTCGGAAATGTTTACGGCTGCTGCTTTATAGCCAAGGGTATATGCGTCAATATATTTAGTTGAAAAGTGAATATCTTCTGTTAAATTATCCTGGCTTATAACGATACCTAAATCTTTTAAATAAGCACAATCATCTCCTATTAAATCAGATTGAAGTGAGTTTTTTATAATTGTTATGAATTCTTGTTCTTTCATTACACCAAATCAAGCTCAGTAAGTGTTACAAACTCTTGTACCAAAGCATTATTCCATTTTTTACCTGCATCATTTTTAATAACTTCAAGAGCTTCTTTAGGGGTTAATTTAGCTCTATATGGTCGATGTTCAATCAATGCAAAATATGCATCTACAATTAAAATAATTTGTGATGTCAAAGGAATATCTTCGTGTGACAGCCTTTGCGGGTAGCCGGTACCGTCCCAGTTTTCGTGGTGGTGTTCAATTATCGGGATTACATCTTGTACGCAGGATATTGGTTTTAAAATTTCTTGAGCGGCGATTATAGGATGTTCTTTTATGTGCTGTTTTTCTTCTTCAGTAAGCGGAGTTGTTTTTTGAAGAAGTTCAGGCGGCAGCATGAGGTTTCCTATATCATACAGAAGCATTGCTATTCTTAAATTATCAATATCTTTTTTGGGTAAATCAAAACGTTTTGCAAGGCTTGTTGCCATTAAAACTTTTGATTTCATTATACCTTGGCTGTGCATAGGGTTATATGTTGATGTTAATATATCTGCAACATTAAACAAGGTGTCTTTTGATATTTCTGTTGAATTTTCTTTGTATTGAAGTTTTTCTTTGATATTTTCTGCAATTTCGTTTGGAATAGGAATTTTGTGTTTTGATAGAATTTCAAGGAAAGTATTAACTGCAATTTCCTGCCAGGAAGTTTCACAAATCGGTTTTGCTAGAGTAACTTGATTTCTGCCGTTGCGTTTTGATTGGTACATGGCTTGATCTGTAAGTTCCAAAATTTCTTCAATATTATCCGAATGCTCTAAAAAGGTTGCAACACCTATACTTGCTGTGATATGTCCTATCATATCAAGTTCTTGTAATTCAATGGCTTTTCTTATTCTTTCTGCCGCTGCCATTGCACCTTTTGAATCAATACCTGGCAAAAGAACATTAAATTCTTCACCACCCATTCTCGCCGGCAGGTCAATTGAACGTGCATTGCGTTTTAAAACATCAGCTACGGTTTTTATTGCTAAATCACCGTAAGCATGACCGTATTGATCGTTAATTTTTTTCAAAAAATCAAGGTCAATTCCAATGATGGAAAAAGGTTGATGCTGACGTTGTGCACGAGTTACTTCACGTTTTAGAGATTCTTCAAAATACCTTCTGTTGTATAACCCCGTAAGGCTGTCTGTTACGGCTTGTTGTTTTACGGCTAAAAATAAGTCGGTAATAGTTATAGACATCTCTATTTGTTGAGCAAAAAGTGACAGAAAATCGGTTTCCGCTTCAGCGAGTTCATCTCGTGACGTAAATACGCAAAACCATCCGAATTCTTTATTCATAGGACATAAGGGTATTATGATTAATGATTTACAAGGTTGATTTGTAACAGCTGCTTGTGCTACTTCATCAGGTAAATCAGGCATAATATATTTTAATGTACCCCCTAAATCTTTTGTTTGAACAATTTTTTTATTTTTGATTGTGTCTGCATATATTCCGTCAGGGTCATATGTTAATCGTCTTGCTTCAATCGGGATACCTATAATTCTGTTTACACGTGCTATGGCTGAATCTTTAGATTGGGTTATGATTTGCATATAATCGCCTTTTTCATCGTGAAGTTTTCTTATGATAGCACAATGCATATAGCCGAGTTCACCATGAATACTGTTTACGACTTTTTCTAAAACATTTTCCAACGGTGTGGATGAGTTCATCATATCCCATATATGCTGTAAGGTCAGCATACGTTTATTCGCAATGTTTAATTCGTTTGTACGTGCTTCTATTTCACGTTCAAGCTGCTGGTTGCGTTCGTAAATCTCTAAAAATTCCTGCTTTTCGCCGTATATATTTCTTTCCACCTGCGAAAGCATCTTTCTGTATTCTTTTATTTTATCGAAAAAACTCATTAATTACACCTGTCATATATTATACAACATTTTCGGCATTTGATAACAATTTGTTAACAATATTTATAATTTCTTCGGGTTTTGGATAGTTTGTACAGGCATTTGTTTTTAAATAGCAGGTGCGTTTAAAACATGGCTGGCATGGTAAGTTTCCTATAACAGAAATGCATTTATCGCCAATAGGTGCCAAATATTTGAGCGGTGTACAGGTAAATATTGTGATAACAGCAGGTTTTTGAGTTGCCCAAGCAAGATGAGTACTTCCTGAATCGGGTGCTATAACTATTTTTGCACGGGAAAATACTTCCGCAAGCTCCAGTACATCGGTTTTTCCGGCAAGGTTTAAGAAATTACCTTTATCTATAATGTATTCAATAAGTTCATTATCCTTGGGTCCGCCCGTGAAAACTATTGAACATTTGTCTTTAATGTTTTTGACAACTTCTCTCCAATAGTCTTTATTCCAATGTTTCGGAGCCCAGGTGGTTGCCGGTGCTATTACGACCATTGGTTTTTCCACGTTTTTTAACAGTTCATCAATTTTTTGTTTTGTTTCTTGTGAACGTTCGGGAAGTGTTACAACAATATTTTTTGTGTCAACTCCCAAATAATCTGCGTATTTCATATAATTTCTTATTACCGGATGTTCAAAGTTTTCTGTAATTTTGGGTATTATTTCATTCGCACCTAAAAACGAAAATTCTCTTGCCTGTTTTGATATGATTTTTCTTTTTGCTCCGCAAAATATCATCCAGTACATACTTTTAAGCAGCATTTGTACATCTATTGCAATGTCAAAATGTTCATTTCTTATTTCTTTTAATATTGCTAAGTATTCTTTAAAATTTTCTAGAGAAAAACCGCGTTTTTTCCATTTTTCAATTGGTATAAGTATAGCTTTATCAACACAGGGATTGTTTTCTATGACTTGAATTCCTTTTTCGGAAACAAGCCAGGTTATTTTATATCCGGCGGCTTTAAGAGCATTTGCTAAAGGAATTGTATGTATAACATCACCGAGTGATGATAATCGTATTAAAAGAATTTTTTTATTCATTTTCTAAAAATGCTGCTCCTATAACGCCTGAGTAATCTCCTAATCCTGCTTTTTTAAATTCAATTTTTGAGGCAGGAACAGGAAGAGATTTAGCTTTGGCTTTTTTGATTACCTGTTGATAGAAATAATCGACAGCTTCTATAAGACCTCCGCCTAACACTATCAATTCCGGATTAATTAGGTTTATTACGCTTGCAATACCGCCTGAAAGATATTCCGCTGCTTCATTTACGCATTGTGTAACCAGTTCGTCACCTTGTTCTATTGCATCATGTATCATATGAGAGGTTATTGATTTGCCGCTTTCCATGTAATCTATAATAACAGAGCTGCGACCTTTTTTTAGTGCCCCTTCAATCCTTTTTTCTATGGCGGATCTGGAAGCATATGCTTCCAAACATCCATGAGCCCCGCAAGCACAAGGTCTTCCGTTTAAATCAACTATGATATGCCCTATTTCACCGGCTGTTCCGGTAGCTCCTTTTATAATTTTGCCGTCTTTTATTATCGCAGAACCTACACCTGTTCCGACAAATATACAAACAACGTCTTTATAACCCTTTGCTGCACCGAATTTCAGCTCTCCCATTGCTGCAATTTCTACATCATTGCCTAAATATACCGGCAAATTATAATGTTTTTTTATTTTTTCTCTTATATTTAAATCATAGCAGTCTAAATTTACTGCTGCTATTAATATACCGTTTTTACGATCAACCTGACCTGCTGCACCTATCCCTATTGATGAAATGTCGTCAATGGGTGTTTCGTTTAACAGTTCATCAATGCTGTCTATCATTTTTTTAATGATATTTTTTGGACCTTTATCTTTTTTGGTTTTCTTTTTAACTGAATGAATTACTTCACCTGTTTGTTTATCGACAAGTGCCGTAAGAATTTTTGTCCCGCCTAAATCAATACCTATAGAATATTTTTTCATATATATTAATTATACATTAAAAACTTCTATTCGTCTAATATTTGCTAAAAATTTACAAAGACTTGAAATTATAAATTACCCGTGATAGTATATTGAAATAAAAGGGATAGTGAGGTCCAAAAATATGAAAAGTTCAACTCTAAGAAGATCAAATCTTTCAAAAGAAAAAATGGCAGTATTGGAAGCTCTTTCCAAATACAAGCAAGAATCTGCTTATGACAATTCTCCGAACGTATACGTTCGCCCTAATAAAGAAAAAGAGCTTGATCTTTTGTGGCAAAATTTTAAAATAAGCCAAAAATCTGAAAAATCACCGAGTGTGTATTTAGCAACAGGCTTTATTGCAGGTGCTTTGACAATGCTTTTGTTAACGGCAATTGTTAACTTTTCAGTAAAAGACAGCAATATTCCCGCTCCAAAAACAAAGAGTGAGCAAGTTAATTTATTACCTGCAAGTGAAACTGCTTCTGATGTTTCTGAAACATATACCGTTCAAAGCGGCGATACAGTTGAAAGCATTTTGATAAGATTTTACGGCTCATACAGTGCTGATAAAGCAAAAGCTTTGCAGGAAGCAAATAATTTGAAAAATTTAAACAGGCTTCAAATAGGTCAAAAGTTGACTATACCTATGGAATAACACGAAATAAGAAATGAAGTGTTTATTTTTTTGACGCCTCAGGGGTCAGGCTTGCTCAAAGCTTAGCTAAGTAGGCTTTTTTAACCGTTGGAAATGTATTAGCATTAAGATAGAGGATGTTTTTTAAAATAAGGTTGTTAAGGCATTATGCCAAATAACTTATTAATAAACTTATTCCCTTCAACCCGTCATTCTGAGCGAAGAAACTCTTTTGGTTCACAGGGTTGTATACCATTCTTTACCTAAATAATTTTTTCATTGTATAATTAATTTAATGAACAAGAAGTTGTATGTAATATCAGGTTCGTCAGGTGTCGGAAAAGGCACGGTTTTAAAGGGATTTTTGGAAAAACATCCTGAATATATGCTGTCGATTTCCTGCACTACAAGAAAACCACGTCCGGGTGAAGTTGACGGTGTTAATTATTTTTTTATTTCCAAAGAAGAATTTGAAAATTGTATAGAACAGGACAAATTCCTTGAATGGGCGGAATTTGCCGGAAATTTTTACGGTACAAAGAAAAAGTATATAAATCAATGCCTTTTTGACGGTAAAGATATTATTTTAGAAATTGATACAAAAGGGGCATTGCAGGTTAAAAAAAGAATGCCGGAGGCTGTGTTAATTTTTATATGTCCGCCGTCGTATGAGGTTTTGGAAAACAGATTAAGAGGTCGTCATACTGAAGACGAAGCTACCATTCAAAAACGGCTTAATGAAGCAAAAATTGAACTTGAAAGAGCAGAAAGTTTTGACTATAAAATTGTAAACGACGATTTAAAAAAGGCAATTTCAGAACTTGAAAAAGTTATGGGGTGTGAGAATGCTTAGCGGAAAAAATATTTTAATAGGAATAACCGGCGGGATAGCTGCATATAAGATTTGCGAATTAATAAGAATGTTCAAGCGGGAAAATGCAAATGTACGTGTGATTTGTACGCCGAATGCTCTTAATTTTGTAACTAAACTTACATTGCAAAATTTAAGCCAAAATGAAGTAGGTATTGAAGAATTTGAAATTCCTGATTTTAAGCCCGAACATATATCATACGCTGATGAGGCAGATATTATGATTATTGCTCCGGCAACAGCTAATACCATCGGTAGAATGGCAAACGGGATTTGTGATAATCTTTTGACGTCTGTTTTTTGTGCTTTTAAAAAACCGGTATTAATTGCACCGGCAATGAATTGTAATATGTGGCAAAATGAAATTGTGCAAGGAAATATTAAAAGACTTCAAGAATGCGGTTATGAGATTATTGAACCTGAAACAGGTTTTTTGGCTTGCGGGGCTGAGGGAATCGGAAGGCTTTGCAGTATTGATAAAATTTTTAATAGAGCTGTCAATAAACTTTTTGTTCAAAAAACATTATCCGGCAAAAAAATAGTTATTACATCGGGCGGTACTATTGAAAATATTGATCCTGTACGGTATATTTCGAATTATTCATCCGGGAAAATGGGTATTGCACTTGCAGATAGAGCATTTGAACTTGGTGCGGATGTTGTATTGGTTTCTGCTGTTGATGTTAAGCGGAAATATAAGGTTGTAAGAGTTAAATCTGCTCTTGATATGCTTGAGGCTGTTAATAATGAGTTTGATAATGCGGATTGTATAATTATGGCTGCTGCTGTTGCTGATTACAGAGCTAAAAATATTTCGGAACAAAAAATGAAAAAGTCATCTGCAGATGAAATTTCAATTGATTTGGTAAAAAATCCTGATATTTTAAAAGAAATTTCAATGAAAAAGTTTAATAAGAATTCACCTGTAATTGTTGGTTTTTGTGCCGAGAGTGAAAATTTATTGGAAAATGCAAAAGAGAAAATTTCTAAAAAAGGTTGTGATTATTTGATTGCAAATGATATTTCACGTTCTGACATAGGGTTTTCCAGTGATTATAATGAAGTTGTTATTTTAGATAAAAACGGAATTGTAAAAAAACTTGAACGTGCAAAGAAATATGATATAGCAAAACAAATTTTTGAGGTAATTTATGGACAAGACGGAGCTGATAAAAACAATCGAGAACTTTGCACCTTTGAATCTTGCTGAAGATTGGGATTGCTCCGGCTGGATAATAGATGCAGCAGAAAAAACACAGATTAAAAAAGTCATGTTGTGTCTTACCGTAACGGATGATATAATACGGCAGGCAAAAGATTGTGATATGATAATTTCTCATCATCCGTTATTTTTTGTTCCGTTTGAGTATAAAAATATAAACATTTATTGTGCACATACAAATCTTGATAGGGCAGAAGGCGGAACAACAGATGAGTTGATAAGGGTTTTGGGGTTTTCAAAAGGGGAAATTTTAGGTGATTTTTTGCGTGTAGTAGATTGTGACTGCAGCGTGGAAGATTTAGCTTTAAAATTATGTAAAATTTCAAAAAATGTTCGGGTAGTGAATAATAAAAATATTTCTCACATCAAAAAAATAGCATTTTGTGCCGGAAGCGGTTCTGAATTTATACAAGAAGCAGCCTGTGCGGATGCTTTTGTGACAGGCGATATTAAATTCCACACAGCCGTTGAAAGTAAAATTGTTTTGTTTGATATAGGTCATTTTGAAAGCGAGATTTTTGTATTGAATGTATTGGCTGATTTATTAAAAGATAAAGTTAAAATAGTTTTTGCAGATGAAAAAAGTCCGTTTGAAATATTGACAATAAACTTTCACTAAGTAGAATAGTAAATATGATGGGGCGTCGCCAAGTGGTAAGGCAGCTGGTTTTGGTCCAGCCATCCGGAGGTTCGAATCCTTCCGCCCCAGTTTTTTTATGCCTGACGTTTAGAGAATTTTAATATTTTTGTAAAATTTGGCACGGATATATTTTATAATTTCACTAACCTCTATTATATTTTAATGTTCACTTGGAAGTCAAATCTTAAAATGTCATCCTGAACTTGTTTCAGGATCTTATATCAGTAGGACTTTGAGCCAATTTGTACAGGTTGGAAGCTGCTTGACTATAAAAAATCAAACTGGACTAAAACGGACTTTATTAGGATATAAAGTTACAAAGGATATTTTTAAATAAGCCTAAAAATTTCCAAAATCAAAGAAAATTCAGAGTCCCATTAATGTCCAATTTTACCATTTGACTGTAGGTCAAAATACTACTTATAAAATTTCAATATATTTGACTGGGTTTGGTACCATAAAATATGACATTTCTGCATTAAAACTTACACCTGTTATAATTCCTTGGATTCCCTCACTTTCAAGTATTGCATTATAATATTTTGAAATTATTTCATCAATTAATTTATTATTTTTTTACTTTTCAAAAATTGCTTAATTGTTACAAAATATTTTTGTACAATTGAGATTTATAGCAATATTTGCTATAATATAGATATATATTGTTATAAATGAGGTATTTTATGAACATATCTTTAACACCAACATTAGAAAAATTTGTACAGGATAAAGTTGCATCGGGCTTATATAATTCTGTCAGCGAAGTCATTAGAGAGGCATTAAGAATGATGGCTTCTAAAGATAAAGTATCTCAAGAAAGAATTGCACAGTTGAATAAAGAGATTGAAGAAGGCTGGAATGATACTGTAATTTTGGATGGACATTCTGCTATGGAAAAATTGATAAAAAAATATGAATGATTTGGAACTTGAAATTACAAGTAAAGCATATAATGACATTGAAATAATTTCGGATTATATTGCTAAAGATAATAGAACTGCTGCAACAAAATTTGTGAGATTATTTAACAACGCATTTAAAACTTTATGTAAACATCCTTATCTTGGGAAGTCAAGAGATGATTTTACATATTTAGATGTTAAATTTTATATTGTGAAAAAGAATTACTTAGTTATCTATAGAATAATTAATAATAAAACATTAAGAATATTAAGAGTTCTAACGACTTATCAGGATATTTGTTCAATATTTTAATAGTCAAATTGATTGTTAAAAATAATCATATAAACCGTTATTCCACAAAAATAAAAAAATTTGATTCAACTAAAAATAAAATATAAATATTTTTACATAATTTAATAATCTTTTAGAAAAAAGGGCAGAAAAAATTTCTGCCCTTCTTATGTTATTTTAAGTACGTATTAAAGAACGTTTCAATTTTATCAAAAGGTATTTTTTCAAGGTTATCGTATAAATCAACGTGGTTGGCATTTGGCACTATATATAACTCTTTGTTATCGCCTTTGAGTTTTTTAAATGCGTCTTCCGAGAAGTAGCGGCTGTGAGCGTTTTCGCCGTGTATCATTAATACTGCATTCCTTATTTCGCTACTGTAAGCTAAAATCGGCATATTAATTAACGATAAAGAAGATGTAGTATTCCAGCCTCCGTTTGAGCCGATTGAACGTTCGTGAAATCCTCTTTTTGTTTTGTAGTAACCTACATAATCTTTTACAAACTGAGGTTCATCGCCTGTAAGTTTATCCGGTAAGCCTTGAGATTTTGCATAAGTACCGTTTTTGAAATCTTCTGTTCTTTGTTTGTTTAGTTGTTCTTTTAATGCATAGCGTGCGTTTTCATCTGTTGTATCGTTATAACCCTTTGCCGTAACACGGGTCATATCATACATTGTAACTGTTACCGTACCTTTAATCCTTGTATCGATAGCTGCTGCATTCAAACCGAAACCGCCAAATCCGCATATGCCTATAATCCCTATTCTGTTTGGATTTACATCTTTTTGATTGCTTAAAAAGTCAACAGCGGCACTAAAATCCTCGGTATTTATATCAGGAGATGCAACATCCCTGGGTTCTCCTCCGCTTTCTCCGGTATAGGACGGATCAAAAGCTAAAGTTATAAATCCTCGTTCTGCCATAGTTTGTGCATATCGTCCTGAAACCTGTTCTTTAACAGCTCCAAACGGACCGGATACTGCAATAGCCGGTAATTTATCAGATTTTCTGTCTTTGGGTGTGTATAAATCACCTGTTAATTCTATACCGTATCTGTTTTTGAAATGTACTTTTTTAACATTAACCTTGTTACTTTTTGGGAATGTTTTATCCCAATCGTTTGTTTTTGCTTCACTCATAAGTGTTCCTCCTAATATTGTTAACACAATTAAACTGATTAATAATTTTTTCATATCGCTCCTTTATTAAGTTGGTGTTCTATACAATTAAGAATAGTTCTAGCATATTCTTCGTGTTTACCGTAAAAAATATGTGAGGCATCCGGTACGACAATTATTTTATTGAGTGATGGATTTTTGCAGCACGCATTTATTTTTTCCATAAATCCTTTCGGGTCGCCGTCTGTAAGACTGTCTTTTTCTCCTATTATGAAAGAACCGTTAATACTTATGTTGTAAAGCGAATTGGTTTCACCGTCATTGCTTATTACAGGACAATTTTTCAGGTTAAATGCATTGTAAAAATTTAATGCTGTTTCTGCAGACATAGGCGAAAAACCGCCGAACATATATGGCAAAATCTCATCACCTCTGTTTTCATCAACAAATTTCTGTGCTAATTTGATACATTTATCTATATTAGGCATTACTTTAAACCAGTGCCCTAAATCAACCGGTGCAGATACTATAAAGTAGTCAACAAAATTGTCGGCAGTATTGCCTAAATAATGGATGATTTTATTTGACCCTAAAGAATGCCCGGCAAGTATTATGTTGTGAAATCCAAGCTTTTTTGCATATTTTACATAACTTTCAACGTCTTCATACACAAGTGAAAAGTCGTCAAATACAACGCCTGTATATTTTTGTTTACCTGTTGAAAAGTCTGAATAACCGATACAGGAAAAAGCGTCCATTGCATGTCCTGCAATAAAAGCTATGTTGTGCTTATTTAACAATTCTCCGGTTGCGGTTAACAAATCATTTTGAAAGACGTTTGAACAAATGCCGCTCATCATTATTACGACACTGTCCATTGATTTGTCGCCCCATATGGCTCCTTTTAATTCCAAACCTCTTGGTGTCTTTACTCTTATTATTTCCATATTAATTACTCCGAAAAGATGATAATTAGCTGTTAAGTATTAAAAATTTTCCGGCAAGCATTTAGCATTTTTAAATTT
Source organism: Candidatus Gastranaerophilales bacterium (assembly GCA_944325895.1). Taxonomy (GTDB): domain Bacteria; phylum Cyanobacteriota; class Vampirovibrionia; order Gastranaerophilales; family Gastranaerophilaceae; genus SIG32. The sequence continues at coordinate 8,265 of CALVCA010000019.1, read as the reverse complement.
TGAAATAATTGTTTTTATCTTGCTAAAGTCAATTGTTCTTTCATTATTTACGATTATTTAAAAAATAGCAAATACTTATATTAAATAATTAAAAATACTTGATAAGCATAGTAAAAAATTCGTAATCCTGAAATATTGCCTGCTTTTATAATGTAATATTTTATTATTTTTTTATGATATAAGAACAAAAGGAGAAGGAATATGTTTTGTTTTCAATGCGAGCAGACCGCTCAAGGTAAAGGTTGTACTATTCAGGGGGTTTGCGGGAAAAAAGCCGATACGGCGGATTTGCAGGACGAATTAACAAGTGCATTAATCGAGCTGGCGAATTGTTCCGAAATAACTGATGAAAATACGGAACTTTTAATAGACGGTTTGTTTATTACGATTACAAATGTTAACTTTGATAATGATTCAATAAAAAAATTTACTGATAAAGTCAGACAGCATTTAATTGTAAGATTAATGATCTGCCGCTTTCATTTGTTTTGTCCTGGTATGAACAGAAAGCCGTATGCATTTTGCTGTCACTTCTGTATTTGGGCATTGAAAATATCAGACTCGGGCCTACTTTGCCGGCATTTTTATCGCCTAATGTGTTGAATATTTTGGCAGATAAGTTTAAGCCTATTTCGGATATATTTTAATTTTTGTGAGAATCTTTTTTATATTCGTCAACAGCGAGGATTGCACAAATAATTAAGCAAATTATGCCGGAAGCGAGCCAAAAGTATATAGCACCGTCCCAGTTTTGCTGTCCGTTAACTCCGAGTTTATCAACAAGAAATCCGGTTCCGGTAGCAGATAAAAACGCACCGATATAGCCGAAAGTTCCTGTAAAACCTGAAGCAGCTGAGGCAACTTTTTTGGAACTGCTTTCAACGGCACAAAGTCCGCCAATCATCATTTGAGGTCCGTAGGTAAAAGCACCTAAAAGCCCTATTATAATATAATCCAAATAATGAATAGTGTTGAATTTCAACGCAATAATAGCAAAAATTACACCTATAAGATAAATTAAGTTAACCGGAGCTCTTTTGCCTTTAAACAGTTTATCGGATATCAGACCTGCACAAATAGTACCGCAAATTCCGACAAGAGGCAGGGAAGCAATCATATTGGTAGCTTCGTCAAGCCCGATATTTTTAGCATTTTTCAAATACATAATCATCCAGTCTTCGGCACCGAATCTGATTATATAAACAAAAACGTAAGCAATAGCTAGAAGCCAAATAGTTTTATTGCACAAGACATATTTTTTGAAGATTTGGACATAAGTCATATTGTCTTCAGAACTTTTTTCAGCGGAGGGTTTAACGGGTTCATTTCTGTATATTTCAACATCGGGCAAGCCGAGCGATTGCGGTCTGTCACGTAATCTTTCAAATAGCCAAAGGGCGGTAATAACAGCTAATGTTCCGGGCACCAAAAAAGCTGCTCTCCATCCGAAATGAGCGGCGATATGACCTGCCAGGATAAAACTTAAGAAAGTACCTGTTTGGTGAGAGCATGACCACAGGGACCATTTAGTACCTCTTTCGGAGTTTGAATACCAGTATGTAAGGCTTTTTGCGACAGCCGGAAAGCCTGCAGATTGGAACCAACCGCTGACACCCCATAAAAATGCCAAAACCCATAAAAGGACAATGGCGGTCATTTTGGGAGTTAAACCTAGAAGACCGACTGCATTAGGAGCAAGAGCAAAGAGGATATTTGCGATTGCTGTCATTAGTAAAGCGGTCGGAAAGAATTTTCTAACATCAGAACCGTCAGCTAAGACTCCGTTAACAAATTTACCGACACCATAGGTCAGGTACAAAGAACTGCCTAAAAGTCCTAACTCAGTAGCGGAATAACCAAATTCATCCATAATTCCGGGCAGTGCAACGGCGATATTTTTTTTACACAGGTAAAATACTGTATAGCCAATAAAACAGGCATAAAAAATTCTCAATCTCCAGTGAGAATACATTGATTTAACTTTTTCACCGTCCGAAATTTGTTCCAAAGCCGGAGGTTCTTTAAAAAATTCTTTCAATCCCATACTATTTATTCCTTATAATTTGTATATTTCTTGTTTCAGAAAGCTCTTGGCGGGCATTTCTGATAATATCTCTTTTTTCTTCATCGAGGCTGTGACCGCAGATGAGTCTGTCGATAAAGCCGGTATTTAATTTTACGGCTTTTTCAAAAGCACCTACCTCGTCTAAAACTTCTTTAATTTCCGCCAAATCGTAGCCGAAGGTCAATTTAGAGCTATAGGTCAAGATTTCGCCTGATTGAGCGGTAATAGGATTTCCGCCCTGTTCAAAATAGAGTTTAAAGACGGATTTCAAATCTTGCAATTCAGATTGTAAAGTATTAACGGTATTTTGAATTCTTAAAAATCTTTCAAAAAGATACTCAACATTTTCAAGTTGTTTAACTTCCCAATCATATTTTTGGAGGTAAAGTTTTTTAAGTTTCGGATAAGCCAAAGCGAGTCCCATGGCATCAGCCATAGCACGGTGATGGTTTTTCAATTCGACATTAAATTTTTTGGTTAAAGCTTCAAGCCCGTGGGATTCCATATCAGGATAAACTTCTTTAAACATTTGTTGAGTGTCGACACGGGGATTTTGGATAGGCTTATCAAAGACTCTCAGGCATGCTTCATTTAAGAACATATAATCAAAGATGGCATTGTGTGCGACAATCGGGTAATCACCGATAAAATCAAGGATTTGCGGCAGAACTTCTTCTTCAGTCGGGGAATCTTTAATCATATCAGGGGTAATCCCGTGGATAGCGATACTGGATTTTCTAATATGTTGTTTAGGGTTAATGAGGGTTTGGAATTCGTCTTTAACTTTTCCGTTTTCGAGTCTAACTGCGGCGAACTCAACCATTTTTTCTTTAGAATAATCAAGTCCGGTGGTTTCAGTATCCAAAACGATTTCAATTATTTTTTTACGGGTCATTTTATTATCCTATTACAATCTATTAAGATAATAACATAAAAAAAATTTCTGTGATAGAATAACAGATATAGAAAAAAGGAGAGGATATGTCAATAGAAATTAATGATTCTACATTTGAACAGGAAGTTTTGAATTCGGAAAAACCTGTAGTAGTTGATTTTTGGGCACCGTGGTGCGGGCCGTGCAGAAAATTAGGGCCTATATTGGATGAAGTATCAAACGAACTCGGGGATAAAGTAAAGGTTGTAAAAATCAACACTGATGAGAATTTAAAGACGGCAAAGGATTATTCAATAAGCGGATTGCCGAGTCTTTTGGTATTTAAAGGCGGCAAGGCAGTTGAAAGACTTGTAGGTTTGATGCCTAAATCGACCATACTTTCGAATGTAGAAAAACATTTGTAAAGATTAAAATATTAATTCAAAAAAATCGGCTGATGAGGCCGATTTTTTCGTGCATAAAAATTGTAACATTTTTTTACAAAACCTCTTAAAAAGCTAAAGTCAGACGAGAAAAATACCGTCATACAGATTAAAGGAAAGGTATGCATGGTATCAAGGATAACAAATGAATTATTGAGGAACTTATATGCCTCATTTGGTGAGGAAGATGATGCTGCCGGCGATGCTGAATTAAAGGCAGCAAACGAAGCATACCTTAAGGAAGTAGCAAATGCATTAAAAGCAAAATATCAAAATACTGTGACTTATAAAGGGTATACCGATGCGGACTGGGAAGATTTCGCATTACAAATAATCAGTCAAAGAAAAGCAAATATTTATAACAGAAATTTACAAAGTTTACCATCATACAGTTTAAAGCCCGAAGATGCAGAATGGGCACAATTTTCCTATGAAGAAATATTGGCAATGGAAGCCGACGGTGTATTAATACCGAAAGAAGTGTTAGCGTGGGCACATTCAATGCAGGACAGTGACGTAACTTCATACGTCATAAACGATGATTCGCAAGTTGCGGAAGAAACAGAAGAAACCACAGAAAATTCAGCTCAGGGCGAATTGAATGAAATGCAGAAAAAGACACAGACATTGAGTCAAAAAGCAGAGCAAAGCCAAACAGAGATGAATCAAAAGTTCACTACATTAGAGGAGCTTGCAAGACGTGCGGAAGAAATCAGAAAGGAGCAGGAAGACAGCAAAAAGAATTCATTGAAGCAAATTCAGGATTTGACAAAGGAATGGGAAGAATTATCAAGCAAAGCTGAAAACGGCGGTAAATTAACAAAAGCAGAAGAAAACAGATTTAGAGAACTCGGAACATTATTAAACGGCAAAGACGGTGAATTGGTATCTGAAGTACAGACATCATCAGACGAATTGCAGGATTTAATTAATTCTATGGACGATTTGAATATAGAAATTCAAGACGGCATAGAATTAGGCGGCGACACCATAGAGATGGCAAAACAGTTATCTAGAACTGAAAAAGGAAATAAAAGAAAGAGTCCTGTAAGTCCTTTGGGCAATATTGATATGACAACAGGCGAAATTGATAATCAATTAGCAGCAGCACAAGGTAAAGACATTGCAGATACTGCAATGACAAACGGTAACAACATAATTTTACTTTCAAACACTTTGAGCAACCAATTGATGATGAACCAATACGTATCATTGTATGAATTTGCAAAAGACTTTACTGTCAATGCAGCTGAAACAATCGGACAAACCGAAGAAGCAATGGGAGAAAACTTCAACAAAACATCAGAAGAATTTGAAAATAACGAACTTGACATACCAACAGGAGAAGAAGATAAAGAAGAAGGTTATGATATTCCTGCTTTGAAAGCGGAAGGTGTAGGCATTTTCCAATTGATAAACAAGGTAAAAGAGAATGCCGAACTTGCACAACAGGAAGCCGAAGATGCAATCAAAGAAGCAGAACAATCAAAAGAGGATTTATTAGAGAAAAAAGAGCAGGTACAGGAAGAAAAAACTTCAAAGGCTGCAGCACAAGAAACAACCGCACAAGAAACAGCCTCTCAAACAGCACAAGAAGGTGTTCAAGAAAGTGCTCAAGAAGGAACGGCACAAGGTGTTCAACAAGGACAAGGTGGTGCACAAGAAGTTTCAGCAGAACAAGCTGCACAAGATACAGAAGTTGAAGAAACTTCAGGTGAAGAAGAAGCAATTGATCAAGAAATAGAAGCTGAAACAGAAAAAGAATTAACCGCAACGGAAAAATTACAAGAAACTTTAAAAACAAACGGTGAACGTAGCAGATTCAATTCTGATGCAGAAAAGACAATGCAGGTAAGCACTGTAATGGGTCAAGCTACAATGGGATTCGGTGCTGCATATATAGCAATGGGCAGCACACAGGTCAGCACGGGTTCTGCTCTTATTGCTGCCGGCACACCGATGATGACTAATCTCTTTACAATGGCAGCAGGAATTTCAATGGTAGCAGCCGGAACAGCAATGGTAGCAGAAGGTGCCGTAATAATCACAACCGGAAGCTTAGTTTCTGTATTAGGCGGAACAATGTTTGGCGGAGGAATTGCAGGTATAGTTGAATGTGAAAAAGCAGATCAGATGATTACTCAAGCTGCTGAAGATATTCAAGAAACCATTGAAGAAATTGAACAGGGCGATGAAGCAAGCGATGAAGAAAAAGAACAATCAGAAGCTGAAAAAGCCCGTGAAGAAATGCGTAAAGAAGGCATAAGTCTTTTAGGTCAAGCAATCAGATTTATGAGCAAGACAGAACAGGAAATGTTTATGTCGTTCATCAATATGATTAAACTTTCAGGCATGAAAAAGGATTCGGAAGAAATCAAAGAAGAAGCTGAAATCATCGAAAGTATTATTACGAAGATTACTAAAGTTAAAAAAGCAGAACAAGAAAAATTATTAGAAAAGAAAGAAAAATCAGAAGAAAAACAACAAGAATTGGCAAATGCTATGAAGACACCTGAAAACAATGAAGGTGTAGAAAAAGCAGCCGAAAAAATGGAAGATGATGAAGAAGAATTTACAGAACAAGATCAGCAAAAACTTGATAAAGTAACAAAAGAACTTGAAAATATAGGAATTCAAGGTCAACGTGATTTGTTTGGCAAATTGCAGGAAGCAGACGTACTTGAAGACAAAGCAGGCGATGAAGCATTAAGCGGTAATTCTACTATTGATTACGGCAATGTAACATTAGAAATCGGTCAGGAAATTCTTGATTTTAAACCCGGACTTATATCATATTTGCACCCGACATTATTGGCTTTATTATTGATATACAAAGCAGTCGGTGCAGATGCTGTTGCAACCGGTGAACTGGGACAATTAATAGGCGAAGCTAATAATAATGTTCAAACTTCAACTCAAAACAAGATTGCAGCGGCAAAGGCATCTGTTCAGGGTAATCAAATGGCAGTGGAAGAAATTACGGAAGTTGAAGCAATAAGTCTTGCTCCGGATGAAACAGCCGAAGAAGCAACAGAAGAAACAACTGATGAAACAGCAGATGAAACAGCAGATGAAGCTGCTGAAAAAGTGACTGGAGAAACAACTGTGGAAACAGCTGCAGCAGATTCAGAAGATGATACGGCAACTATTATGTCAGTAAACGGTACATCAGAACAAACTCAGGACGCTGTTGATGATGCAAATGCTGTTGCGGTAAGCGGTGTTGTAGCCGGTGCCGGTACAGCTGCTGCCGGTGCTTTGAATAATGTTAATGGCGAAGTAACTGCTATGGCTGCTTCCAAAAGCTCTTCTTCTTCAACTGATACTTCTGAAATGTCGACAGATCAAATGGCTGCTGCCGGCGAAGAAGCAATTGATGAAGCTGATGCTGCTAATAATGATTATAAAGAAAATAAAAAGCAAACCGAAGAAAGTCAGGATACATCTAAAAAATTTGAGGGCGAAGCAAGCGATTTAGCTAAAGATTCTAAAAAGGTTAGCAAAGACGCTAAAAAAGATGAAAAGCAATTGGCAAAAGAGGGCAAACAACTTGTTAACCAAATTGATAAAGATCAAAAAGAGATTGAAAAATTGACAAAAGACTCAGAACAAGCAATACAAGAACAAAACACTTTGGTTGCTGAATTTGAAGTATTGAATGCTCAAACAGAAGAGGCAAATGCCCGTATTTCAGCAAGTCAGCAATCGGGTAATAGCGGCGGCGGAATGATTGCAGGCCCTTCTAGTGATCAAAACGGTCAACAAGGCGGACTTTTAACACCTTCAGCACCTGCTGGCGGCGGTGCTGACGTTCAAGGTGATATTGCTGTTGTTACTGCTAATCAGGAAAGAATGACTGCTATTTCAGGCAGATTCAATGTTTTGACAACACGTATAAATAACAACAAATTGTCTATGACAAAACTCTTCCAATCTTCTAACAAAAATTACAGAAAATATGAAAAATTAACTAAACAAAGAATAAAAATGCAAAAAGCTGCTCAGAAAAAAGAAAAAGAAAAGCAAGCTAAGATGCAAAAAACTTTAGCTGTCATTAATATTATTAATACAGCATTTACTATTGTGCAAGCAACAGTAACCTTTTTACGTTGTTTAGGGTATATATTATTAGCATTGGGTGTTTCTTTTGATGCATTAAGTGCTATACCAATATTAGGCCAAGCTGTTTTTGCTCCTTTAGCAACAGCAGCACATGTTTCCAGCAACGTTAGTACTACTTGTTCTGAAACATTAGACAAGGTACTTAAAATTGGTATTCTATTATGTTCTTATGCCAAAATTACTGTTTTATTTGCATTTGGTGAAAGTAAACAGGCCTGGGCGACATTAGCAACTACTATAGCTTCAACTCTTATGAGTGCAGCTGGCGGTGCAGGCGGGATTAGTAGTATATCTAATGCTGCACAAGCCGGTTTTGGTTTGGTATCATCGGGTGCACAACTTGTCGCATCTGGTGCTCAAATGCAGGCCGATATTCAAACAGTTCAGGGTAAAGAAGTCGATGAAAAATTAAATACTATATCTTCAATTGCTGGTGTTATATCTTCTACAACAGGTGCAGCTGCCGGTCTTGCTGGCGGTTGGAAAGACAGCAATCTTGGTGAAAAAATTGGTTCAGTTTCAACTTTAGTTGGCACAATGACTAGCGGTGCAGGACAAGTAAGTACACTCGTAAAACAAGCCAATGGCAAAGACCCCGGCAAGCTTGAAAGTATTTTAAATATTGTTGGTACATCTTTAACAATGGCTGGCTCATTAACTAGTATTATCAGTGGTTATGCAGGTGCTGCAAAATCTAAAGAAGACGGTACAGGCAAAACAGACGACAAAGGCAAAACAGACGGAACAGAAGGAACCGAAGG
>CALVCA010000018.1 GCA_944325895.1 Candidatus Gastranaerophilales bacterium | reverse complement strand
ATCAAAGATTTTGGAAAAAGTAGTCAAACAAGTTCAGGATGACATGGGTAGTAGTCAAACAAGTTCAGGATGACAGTACTACGCAGCGGATTTGTACAAGAGTGAGCGAAACTCGTCCCGAAAACCACGCTTTTGCGAGCCGTACAAATCCAAGACACGTAAACACACCGGGTTTTGCATGAATTTTATCGAGTAATGTGTGGTGAGGCGTGGCACCATACCCACTCATTAATGAACTTAATCCCTTATTCCCTTTTAAAAAAGATTCTTCGGGCTTAAGCCCTCTGAATGACGTGCCACTGTAAACACTTAAAATGACAACTTTTCATTAATGAACTTATTCACTTCCGAAACCCTCATTCCAATATCATTTCCGAAGCTATGACCAAAATTTTTGCAAATTCATAATCGTTTTTCTTCTCTTTCACCGCTCGGTTTAACAACTCTTCAAAAAACTCGTGCAACCCTTTAAAATCCGCCTTTAAAGCCGCTTGATACAAGCTTCCGTATGCACTCGCTATTAGTGCCAAATTATTATACTGCGTATGTTTTGTCAAAAATTCCCATTCCTCATCCGTTTTGTCCAACGTATAAGGGTATAAGAATTTTTTGTATTCCGCATTTGGTCGTATAAAAAGTTTCAGTATGTTCTTTTTTAATGAACTTGCCATTCTTCCGGGTTTCCTTTTTAGCTTCGGACCTGTTTGTGCCAAAATACTGAAATCCGCCAATTGTCTTATAAAATCATCCGACATTTTTTACCTGCCTTATGCAAAACCTTTAAGCAACGCATATTCATCCAGTATTGACGGTACAATTTTGTATCTTACCAAATTTTCCACTTCTTGCATGTCACCGTTTCTTAATGTAAACTGGAATGCTCCGCTTTCAAAGTTTATATTGATATTTGAATTATTACTTGTTGAATTATTATTTGTTGTGTTCTCATTATTTATTTCCGAGCTTTCTTTGCCGGGAAAATATTGTGTTTGAAGCTTAAACTCATTTTCCAATAAATCGCTTATCTGATTATATTTATCAAAACCTTGCAGCATCAACGGATTTTCCCCATACACGTATTGTTTTCTGCGTTTTGCTCCTGCGTTAGCCGGCTGTTTTTTGTCTGACAGAAATTCATCTGTTTTAAAAATCCTTGAGGACCATACCGGCAACAATTCATCAACGAAAACTTTTTCATAATTATTTTGATCAAAGAGTTTTTGACCGTACGGGTAATCCGAATTTTGGAAAGCCTCGGCGGAATATTGATTATGCAAATACTGTGCAGTATCTTCAACGAGTTTTAAAAAATCGTCTTTATTTTTCGAATTGTCATAGGCTTGATTTAACTTAACAATAAAATTAGGGATTTTATAAGACATATTCTCAAAGTATTTATTGGGATTAAATTCTTTTTTCCTGAGCATTTTGCTGTTAAGAGAAATAACGTCATTAGCCATAGCCTGCTGTCCCGAATCAGCAAGTACATCTAAAATAGCGATTAAGTAATTTATGCTGCTTTTAGTGCTCATACCTGCGGATTTTGCACTCGGGTAATATTCCGTTGCAAATACCGGCATTAAATCATCATAATTATATTTATCCGAACATAATTTTACGGTATCAAAAAGCTTATCCGCATCAAAATCATCCGAATTAAAGCTTCTGAGATAATTGTAATATTTTTCATAGCTGTCATCGTCATTTTTTGAATGAGAATAATTCGAGCCGTAAAATTTCTGACGTTTGTGCAGTTCATCAAAAGTCTTATCAGTTAATGCTAAATATTCAGTCATAGTTCTCCTTTTTTATTCAAACCGTCATCCTGACGTGTTGACGGCAATGCAAAACCCGGTATGACTACTACCCATGTCATCCTGAACTTGTTTCAGGATCTTGCAACTGTTAAATGCTATGCAAAACCCAATGTACCTACTTGTCTTGGATTTGTACGGCTCGCAAAAGCGTGGTTTTCGGGACGAGTTTCGCTCACTCTTGTACAAATCCGCTGCGTAAAATTTCTCATTACTCAATAAAATTCATGCAAAACCCAATGTGTCTGCGTAGCACCCGTCATTCTGAGCGAAGCGAAGAATCTCAGGCTGGTTTTACAGAGATCCTTCGGGCAAAGCCCTCAGGATGACGATGTCGCTAAAGCCTTCAGGATGACGTGTTGACAGCAATGCAAACCCCAGTATGTCTACGTGCGTAGCACCTCACATTACTCGATAAAATCCATGCAAAACCCAATGTGTCTACGTGCGTAGCACATTTGCTCCTTTAAACTTTTCCAAAAATTCTTCTTGTGAGCCGAGGCGGCGGTTATTCAGGTTGTATATTATCCCCTTATCATTATAATATATCCGCTCCGATGAAAGCGTTCCCTTTTTTGTGTTGTCAAATATTAATACTTTTAATGTTAATTTATCCCGCAACTCCAGTGCTTTTTTTCCGCTGCAGCGTTTTAACACTTTTATTCTTCCGTCTTTATCGCACTCCTGCAAAGACGCAACGGTTTGTGAACATAACCCGCAAACATCCAAAAAATACAACCGTTTCCACGCCTTTTTTGTAGGCAGCTCATAAACTTTGCAAGGCTGTTCCAGCCCGCAGCAATATAAATATTTTTCCACGCCAATCCCTCCATCAACATCGGTAATCTGCTCTGAATACTCCTTATGCTCCCGCTTTAAAACAGAATATTCTTTGTATACCAACTACGGCTATTTTCATTATAGCCCCTTTTTCTTTTTTTTAAACCCTTTTTGAATTTAATGTTTCAAAATTTCACGAATTTTTGTAAATTCTTTTCGCTGCTTAACCGCCCCGTACATATTACATGCCCGATTAAATGCACGTTATTCATCTCGTCTTTTTCTATATATTGTGTCGGAAATTCAGGGTTCTCACTTTCTACAACTATTTGATTTATGTTCTTTGACAACCGCTTTAAATATATCTGATCTTCATAACAAAAAATATACATCTCTCCGTTATGAATTTTCATATCATCGTAATGCTCACAGATTACAAAATCACCGTCCCAAATCCTCGGATACATTGAATTTCCACGGGCATGACACATTGAATAGCTTTGAGCATTTTTTGAAACAGGAAATGTATCAAGCGGAAGTTCATATGTGATAAATTCATTCGATAATTCATACGTACCGCCCCCGCAAGAAGCGATTACATCAGGATAATAGTTCAACCTGACCGTTTGACCGCCCCCCGACTTGACATTAGTCAAGTTACCATCAGTCACCTTTCCATCGGTCAACTTGACACTAGTCAACCGGATACCAAAAAAATCTTCGATTTTCGCAACCTGCTCATCGGTCAATTCGTCATATTTTATCTGATTTACATACTGTCTTGATACCCCTAATGCCCGTCCTATGTCAGCATAACTGACTTTCGTCTTTAATATTGAAGTTATTTCTGAAATTGCCTGTAATACTTGCATATTTATCCTTTTAAAAAAATTTTTAATTTTACACTTGACAAATGTAAACTAATATGTTATTTTATGAATATGGATTAAATAAGATGAAAAATCTTTAAAATTCCAACGAAATTATAATACAACAAACAAGTCAAGTTATCATCCAACCGGGCTAATTTGTTGTGCAAAAATTTACAAAAGGAGGAAAAATGTTAGACAAAGAGGCGAGAGCGGAACTGCTCACACTGGCAATGGAAGCGGAATTGGAAGAATACAATCCGTATTTTATGCACGGCATAATAAAAAGATTACACGAGTTAATCAAAATATACTCGTCAAAATATGTATGGGGATTTTTGGCAAACGCAAGCGACTGTACCTACAGGCTGTATTTGGAATACTGTTTAAGATTAGAGGGAGAAGTATGGCAAAAAGATACATAGATACGGAATTATGGAACAAAGAATGGTTTCAGGAGCTTAATACAAAGCAAAAATGTTTATTTTTATACATCTGTCAAAGTTGCGACTGTGCCGGAATTTGGGAACCGAACTTCCGGCAGGCAAGTTTTATCATAGGCGAAAACGTAAGCAAAGCAGATATTGACGAAATTAACGAAAAAAAACACCAGTTTGAATATTTGCCAAACGGCAGGGTGTTTATAACAGATTTCATAGCGTTTCAGTATTTTAAGACAAAGGAAAATTACTTAAACGAAAAGAACAATGCACATTTAGGAGTAATAAAGAATTTGATAAAAAACGACATAGATTACAACAAATATTTAAGCCCCTCAAAAGGGGTTAAGGATATGGTATGTGATAAGGATATAGAAAAATGTTTTGAAATATATAAAAAGAAAGCTAAAAAAATTTTGCCTTTGAATTACGAAAGAAGAAGCCGGGTAATATTAGAGGAGTTAGCACAATACCTGGAAGAAACGCAGTATAATTTTGAGTATTTCACGGAATTATGTGAGAAATCGGAAGAATTAGGGACAATAGTAGACAAAAAAATAGATTTTCGCACAATGATACGAAACCACATAGGAATAATGAACGGGAAATACAAAAAAACAACAGACAGAGTAGAACGAGCAATAGAGAGGTTATGCCATGGACAGAATTGAATTTATAAAGAGTTTATTTGAAATGTATCCGGAATCATTTGCGAATGTAGAGAGGTGGTTAAGTGCATATTTAAGGAAGCTGCCCGAGGAAATAGATTACGAAGAATTAATGGACGATATGCTGGAGAATTACCAAAACACCCGATACGCACCGGGGACGGGATTTTTTATGCCGTACATACATAAACAGTTAAAACGTCAAAGTGCCCAAAGAGAACGAGAGCGGCAAGAAGCCGAACGACAGGAGTGGGAAGCGGAGCGAAAAAGGCTTGAAGAAGAAGACGACGGAGGATATGAGCTGTTAAGCCCCGAACAAGTATTAGGGAAAAAGAAGAGCAGCAAATTTTTCACAAAAGAAGAACTTGCTAAATTCAGGGAATACGTAAATAACGAAATACCGACGGAGAATTTAAAGATAAAATTTTGGAAAGAGATATGCGAATTAATAAAAGGAGAAATAAATGCGGGAAAGAATAAGAGCTAAAGAGCTGGCTGAATATATGGGGATAAACAAAAGCAGCATAACAACGTGGTTATGCCGCGGGGAGTTCACGGAATTTTTCAGACGGGACAGGTATTTTAAAAGGATATCGATAAACTACGTGTTTAACGAGGAATTCAAAAAGGAGTTTATGAAACTACTGGAATTAAAAGGGAATAAGGAATATATAGAAAAGTTCAAGAGGATAGAGTGAGGGTGCTACGCCGGGAGTGTTTACAGTGGCACGTCATCCTGAGGTGCTACGCAGCGGATTTGTACAAGAGTGAGCGAAGCGATACTCGTCCCTGCGAGCAAAACCACGCTTTTGCGAGCCGTACAAATCCAAGACCGTAGGTAGATTAGGTTTTGCATGGATTTTATCGAGTAATGTGAGGTGCTACGCACGTAGACACATTAGGGGCTGCATTGCCATACGTCATCCTGAGGGCTTTAGCCCGAAGGATCTCAATAAAAGCTTCATGAGATTCTTCGCTCAGAATGACGGGTGCTCATCATTTTTAGTAATTTGTTTAATTGCTTTATCAAAATCAGATTCCAACTCTTTCATCTCTCTTTGTCTGTATATTTCAAATTCTTTCTCAGCCTTTTCTACAGCTTGTTTATGTGAAATTTTCCCTTTTCCTGTCAGCAAATCTCTTTTGTTTCCTAATAGTTGTCTATCTAATTCATTTATCCAATCCTGCATAGTCATAGCGTGCCCTTCAAGAGCTTGAAGTTCTGCAAAATCTAAAAATTGTGCAACAAGCAAATTTAATATTTGAAGTTCTTTTTCTGTGAGAAAATTTTTAGCAATTTTAACATCATCTTTTGTTGGATAATTACCTCTAAAATTAGTCATACCAACAAAAGGTTTTTCATTATCAACACGTTCATGAATAATTTCAGCAGCAGTATGTTTATGAGCAGCAAAATGCATTTTATTTTGTACAGTTGCAAAAAATTGTTTTGTAATTTCAGCATTTGGGTCATAATCAACTTGCGTATATATCCGTAACTTGTTGATACAAATTTCTTTCAGAACTTCTGATATCACGAACACGTTGAACTAATTCTTTAAAATACCGTGAACCGTTTCCTTTTAAACGTTCGTCATCAAGTGTAAACCCTTTTCTTATGAATTCATTTAATCTTTTAGTAGCCCACTGCCTGAACTGCGTACCTCTAAGAGATTTAACTCTGTAACCGACAGAAATAATTACATCCAAATTATAATAATTTGTAGGTTTAGTAGAAAAATCGGAATTTCCGATTTTTCTTTTAGAAGTAGTTTCCTGCAATTCACCTTCTGCGTAGATATTCAAAATATGTTCATTAATAGTTGAGCGAGATTTGTCAAATAAGCGTGCCATATCATCGATAGTAAGCCAAACGGTATCGTTTTCAAATCTTACATCAACGGAAATATTATTATCTTCAGTTTTAAATATAACAATTTGTCCCATATAACAAAGAATACCACAAACAAATACGAAAAAAAGCAGTCAAACAAGTTCAGAATGACGGGTGCTACGTAGACATACCGGGTTTTGCAGCCAACACGTCATACTGAAGGCTTTAGCGACATCGTCATCCTGAGGTGCTACGCAGCGGATTTGTACAAGAGTGAGCGAAGCGATACTCGTCCTTGCGAGCAAAACCACGCTTTTGCGAGCTGTACAAATCCAAGACCGTAGACACATTAGGGGTTGCATAAATTTTATTGAGTAATGTGAGATTTGCCCGAAGGATCTCAATAAAAGCTTCATGAGATTCTTCGCTCAGAATGACGGGTGCTACGCACGTAGGTACATAAGGGGTTGCATAACATTTTGCGGTAGTAAGATCCTGAAACAAGTTCAGGATGACATGGGTAGTAGTCAAACAAGTTCAGAATGACGGGTGCTACGCAGACACATTGGGTTTTGCATAGCCTTTCACACGTCATCCTGAGGTGCTACGCACGTAGGTAGATTAGGTTTTGCATGAATTTTATCGAGTAATGTGAGGTCTACGCAGCGGATTTGTACAAGAGTGAGCGAAGCGATACTCGTCCCTGCGAGCAAAACCACGCTTTTGCGAGCCGTACAAATCCAAGACCGTAGGTAGATTAGGTTTTGCATGGATTTTATCGAGTAATGTAAGATTTGCCCGAAGGATCTCTTTTAGAATTTCCGCAGGCGTCGTGAAATAGTATGCAATACTTAGTATACCTACGTGCGTAGCACCTCAGGATGACATAGGGCGTGGCACCATACCCACTCATTAACGAACTTATTCACTTAACTTCCACCAATGTAACAATCTCTTAACATTACATATAAATTTTGGCAATCATTTTTACATGATTTTTTTTATATAAATGTAAGGGAAAAATCATTTTCAATGAAAAGTTAATTTTGGATAATATCAAAAAAAAGTTTTTTTATACTCTCTCTCTTAATATCCTCGTGTTTATTTGATGTTGCCTTTTTCAAGGCAACTTTTTTTTAATTATGACGAGGTTGCGGGTAAAATTTTCGTCCAAAGGGAGTTTATAATCGATAATATCAATAATTTCCGCATCAGACTTTTTAAGTATATTTTTGGCGAGAGCGATTTCTTCCGGGGTTTTGCGGGATTTGTAGGCAACAAAATATCCTGTATCAAGAAAAGGCAGTGCATAAGATAAAATTTTATCCAAAGACGCAACGGCACGTGAGGTTACAATGTCAAATTTTCCGGTAAAATTTTCCGCTCTTGAACATACGGTTGTAAGGTTTTGGATATTCAATTCATTTTTAATATTGTTAATGGCATTAATTTTTTTTCTGATGCTGTCGAGAGCCGTAACATGAATTTCAGGATACATTAAAGCAGTCGGGACAGCCGGAAACCCGCCGCCCGTACCGATATCGAGCATGGTTTTCGGAACGTTATATTTTTCAAAGAATTTTTCTATTGCAAGGCTGTCGCAGATGTGTTTTTCCCACAAAAATTCTTCATCTTTTTTCGAGATTAAATTAACTTTAGCGTTTTCATTTAAAAAAGCTTTGATATAATCGGCAAAAAAATCCTCAGTTATCAATTTGTTTGGCATTAAGTATTTTTATATCCTCCATTCTAATTCTGATTTTTTCGGCATTATCTTTATAGACACTTTCATTTGCGAGATTATATGCCTGCTGATAATACTTCAAAGCAGTGTCGTAATCTTTACGGTTAAAATAAAAATCGCCTAAATCCGTAGAAGTTGAGATTATATAAAACGGTTCATTCAAATATTCAGCGTATTCAAGGGCTTTTTTATAAAATTCAAGAGCTTTTTCAGGGCAGTCGCCGGCATGGATTTCAGCGAGTTTTGAGCAGGAAGAATATGCACCGTTAAAATTTTTAGCTGCAACATCGATTTTTAAGCTTTCGTTAAAGTATTTAACAGCGGCAGCGGTTTCGCCGATTTCGTCATATAAAAGGGCGAGGTTGGAAAGTGCAGCCGAAAGATTAGGAGTAGAACCCAGCCGGACACATTTTCTGTAATATTCGACAGCGGTCTTTTCATCATTTAAATACTCGCTTGCAAGCCCGAATTTATAATACAGTTCGGAGAGAATATTTTTATCCGAAGACTCAATAGCGAGAGCTTTTTTATAATAGTTTACTGCAATTTTATTGTCATTTGAAACATTTGCAAGTGCAAGCAGTATTTTTATTTTTAAATCACCCGATACAGGCTGCATTTCAAGGTAATTTAAAATATTTTTAGCCTCTTTGTATTTAAACGTCATATACATAACGTTTGCAATATTGTATTTAATTTCGTTAATTTTTTCGATATCGCCGGCGGATTTGTAAAATTCTTCAGCCAGTTCAAAATATTTTTGTGCATCGTACCAGTCAGAAATATTTTGGTAATTAAAAGCCAGTTTTGTATAAATAGCCGGCAAAAAAGTATAGTAATCCTCGTCCTGTTCTTTGGACAATGCTTTCAAATAAAGAGATATGGCATGTTTGTAGTTAAAATTATTTTCTTCTTTTTTAGCATTGTTCATAAGTTCTGTCAAAGAGAGTTTATTTTCTTCCTCATCTTTTTTGGACATAATAAAATCCCTGATGGAATCTGCGATTTTATCAAGAGTTTCATCGTCATCAAAAATGAACGTCATATTTTTAATTTTTTCATCTTTTTGTTCTTTGGTAACGACAGTATGCTGTTCCTCATACTGTTCTATATTTTGTTCGGTATATTGTTGTTGTTCATCAGCAGGTTCTTTTAAAATCGGTTTTTTAGGCAGGAACATGCTGTGATATTCAATTTCATTACGCATGGTTTGACGTGAAATCAGGATATCACGTTCCATGGGTTTTAAGGGGAGCTGTGTGTTATACAAATCAATACAGCCTTTATGGAGCTTAAGAGAAACATTTTCGGGTATGGAATTATCGGCTATGGATTTGTAATAATCCTGCAGATAAATGTATTCATCGACTTTGGTAAGCAAAAGATTATTGATAAAGAAAATAATTTTATCATCGTGATAGAGCTGGAGGGTTTTTAAAAGTTTAGTGCTGACCGGATGCCTGATAACGGTTAAGAACCTGAACAAATGCCCGTTAACAGGGTCGACAAGTGCGAGAGCTTCCCGGAGGATAAAATCCTTAAAAGTCAAGAAGCTTTTTGTGTACCCGTCTAAAAATTCGATTAAACCGAACTTTCGAAGCTTCATAATCTTCAAAGCCAGCGTAGTGTAGAGGAAATACCCTTTGGTTTGTTTGTACAATTCATCGGAGAGTGGACCTATTTGTTTAAAATCTTCAGCCCTTAAATATTTTTCGAATATTTGCTTGGAAAGAGCCAAAGCCGTAACTTTGCGGCAATTATTTCCGAAATCATTGTAGTCAAAGACTCTTGAAATAACGATAACTTTTAAATTATTCAGCGAACACAAATGGTTAATAAAGCCTAAGATTTCGGGCTTATTGGATTTCAAAACAGCTTCAAATGAATTAATAACAACGACCGCCGGCACATCAAGCGATTGGAGATAGGCATTAATTTTTTGTGTAAAATTTTCGGTTTTAATTTTCGGGACGGAAATTTTCTCAAGAGCAGCGAGCTTTTTAAATTCATCAAAAAAAGTGAGCAAAATATCGTCCAGGATGGTAGTTTCAAAGCATTCATAAGTAAGAATAACCGAATTTGAAAAGCAAAGAGTATGATCAACAATACTTTTTTTACCCGTGCCGGTAAAACCGTTCACAAGCAGGAGTTTCTCATTACTGCATAAAAAGTTATAAATTTCTTCAATTTGTTTGGCGTTATTTTCCAGCAAAAACTGATTAATCCCGCTCAGGTCGTTTTTCAAAAAGATTTTCTCATCAAATTCATTCATAACGCTATATTAAATGATTTTACAATTTTTTGCAAATTTATTTTAAATAATTGCACTTTAAAAATTTTGATAGTAATATATAAATAAGACGGGGAAAATAATGGAATTTTTCAGAAAAAATCAAAAAATAATCGTTGCAATAATAGCTGTAACATTCATAGCCTGGACAGTAGGCTTAATGTTGCTGCCGGTTTTGTTAAAATGAAGATAAAAACAATTTTGAATAAAGCATTAATATTGGTTATAGCGGGATTAGTATTAACACCGCAGGCGGCATTTGCGGATAACGTAGCACAAAAGCAGCGTCAGACACGTGAAAAGATTAATCAATTAAAGATTTTGGAGAATGCCGAAAAAAACAAGATGTACAAAAACCAAAGGAAACTGGAAGATGCATCAAACGATTTGCAGTATTCCAAAAGCCGTTATAACACAATAGAATCCCAGCTTGATGATTTGGAAATCCGGCTATCTTCGGCGACAACGGAATTTAATAATGTTGACAGGATTTTAAAAGAAAGAATACGTCAGGTATTTAAATCGCAAAGAACCGGAATGTTTGAATTAATTTTATCGGCAAAAGATTTCAATTCACTGCTGGACATAATATATTTTGAAAGACTGATAATTAAAAATGATTACAAACATATGGTTGCGGCAAAAGAAAAAGCCCATAAAATAGCCCAAATGAAAAAAGATGTTGAAGCCAAAAAGAAGATACTGGCACAGTCGATAAAGGACATAAATTCCCAGCAGCGTAGCATCCAAAAAGCGATAGCTCAAAACCAAAACATGATAAACAAGCTAAAAACCGACAGGAGATATTACGAAAGAACAGAGCGGGAATTAGCACGGCAATCTGAGAATTTACAGACAATGATAAGCCACAAGCCGCAGGATACGAGTGTAAAAGCGTCATCATCGGGTTTTTTAAAACCGATAAGCGGCAGAATAACATCGCCATTCGGGTGGAGAACACATCCTATATTTAATAGCCGTACATTCCATTCGGGGGTAGATATAGGAGGACCCAATTACGGCAACATAATGGCATCCAATTCGGGTAAAGTAATATATTCGGGCTGGTACGGCGGATACGGCAAGGTGGTAATAATAGACCACGGAACAATAAACGGAAACCCGATGACAACATTATATGCCCATATGTCGACAATCAAAGTAAAACAGGGAGATTACGTAAAAAAAGGTCAGGTAGTGGGCTTAGAAGGAACAACTGGCTACAGCACTGGTCCGCACTGCCATTTTGAAGTAAGAATAAACGGCAAACCGAACAATCCGTTAAACTATATTTAAGAGGGTAAAATTTGAAAAAGATATTTATAATATTAACAATTTTCGTATTAACACTGCTTCCGGCATACAGTGCCCAGCAGGTTGAAGAAACATATAACGATGTTTTAAATATCAACGAAAAATTTTTTGAAGCCCCGATACTGCCGTCCGTAAAAGTGGTTGATGAGAATAAAAAACCGGCACCAAAGAGTAATCACCTGCCGTTTTTCCAAAAAACGAGATTAAAAATCCAGTATGCACTAAAGATGAGAGAAAAGCGTGCGGCAGAAAAGAGAGCAAGATTTATAAAACCGCAATCGGAATTTGAAGTAACGGATGAAGATATAGACGATATAGAAGTAGATTTTTATAACAGCGAATTCGGGGAACAGTTTTCAGAGCATCTGCCTGAACAAAAGCCCGAACAACATGCCGGACAGCCTGCAGAACAACAAGCAGAACAACCTGCCAAAGAGCCTGCGGCAATCACGGGCGGTGTAAAAACACAGACTACAGAAAGCGAAATGATGCTGGACTGCGATAACGTCAAAGTCAACGAAAAAACCGGCGAAATCGAGGCAACGGGCAGTCCGGTATTGATACTGCCGTCACAGGGGATAAAATTAAGTGCCGATAAAATGATTTACAATCAGGCATCAAACATTTTAAAGGCAACGGGCAACGTTGTATTAGACAAAGGCAGCATGCCTGTATACGGTGATTATATCCAAATAAACATGAACGAAGAAAACGTATTTATGGATAACATAATCGCAAAGCCTTCAGCGTTAAACATCAAGGCAAAAAACGCCTTAAGCGAGAACGGCAAACTCGTATTAACCGAGGGGAAAATATATTCGGAGAAATCAAACAAATTCAATTTCATAACCCGAATGATGGGACCTGATTTTACGAGGATGATAATAAGCGATGAAGACAAGAATTTATTGATGAGCGATGAAACTGCGAAATTACGAATAGTAGCAGATTCAATAGACGTAAAAGCGAGAAAAGACCATGACACGGTGCAATTAAAGGACGCCGAAGTCTATTATAACGACAAATATTTATTCAAACTTCCGTCATTCACGGCACATACGAACAAAGAGCAGGAATATGTGGAGATGAATTATCCTGAATTGGGAGCGATATCGAGGTTTGGTATGTTTGCAGGTCCGGGGTTTGTATTTGACACACCTTTCGGGTCGACCTTAAAAGTTGCCCCGATAGTGAATTATAAAGACGAATTCGGGATAGGCGGAGCGGCGAAATTTAAAACAGCCTTCAACGACACACAAATCATGTACGGAACAGGCTCCGACATATTTATGGTAAAAGGTAAACAAAAGCTGGATGACAATTTATTCTTACAATACGGTTCAAATGCGTATATGGATGATTGGTTTATGGGCAGAAGGATGCCGAAATATTTGGCGGAACTTGTTTACGATAAAAATAAAACCTTAAAAGACTTTTTGGTGGAAGGAAAGGATTTAAGTTTCAGACACAGAGTGGCAGCGGGTTTTGCCCACGACGGCGAGTGGAACATGCATACAGAAAACATTAAAAGCACAAACCTTTCGACCACAAGGTTTAAATACATGGCACAGGTCGGACAATCCTTATACAAATACGAAAACAAAGAAAAGAGAAAAGCATTTGAATTAAGTTTAGTGGCACAGGGTTCGGCGGCATTGTACGGAACGGGCGACACGCAGTTTGTGGGAAGGCTGGGACCTAGAATACATACACAATATAAATACTGGATGCAGGATATCGGATATTTCTTATCAGCCTTTGATGACAACACCCCCATGCCTGTATTTGACATGTACCGTTACGGAAGGTCAAACGTTTACATAAGAGAAGCAATAAGGCTGAACAAATTCCTGACTGTCGGCTGGTCAGGTTCCGTTACATTAACGAACGATGCCCCCAACGGCAATTTATTTCAGGAAAACGCATTTATATTTTCAATAGGACCTGATGACTTTAAAGTAAATTTGGGTTATGATTTTATGCGAGGCACGACATATTTTACGGTAGCGATGATGTTCGACACAAAAGGAACAGAGGTAACGTTTAATAAATTAGTGATAAAAGACCCTGAAAGACTGGGGCATTCGGATACAAAACACAACGATAACATAGCATTTGAAGAAACAGGCAAAAAAAATAAAGCTGCAAAACGGCTTGAATATGCACAGGTAATAGATATAGAAGACCCAAATAAGGAAGATTTATGATAGAAGAAAAAATACGCCAAATGATTGAATACGGAAAAATAGCGGGAGCAAAGAATTTAACTCCCGGCATGTCAGGTAATCTGTCAGCCCGCTGCCGTGAAACAATAGTAATAACAGCATCAGGCACGTCAAACGCATATTTGGAACCTAAAGATTTTTCGGTACTAAATTTTGAGGGAAAAGTTGTAGTAGGAGCCAAAAACCCGTCGAGCGAAAGAATGCTGCACGTTGAATTTTATAAGATGCGTCCTGATATAAATTATATAATGCATGTACATTCACCGTACTTAAGCACATTTGCCGCCTGCCGGAAAGCATTGGAAGAGCCGATTTTAGCGGAGAATGTATTTTATTTCGGGGGAATACCTTTAGCGGATTACGCACTGCCGTCGTCAAAAGAGCTTGTTGAAAAAACAGCACCGTATTTTAAGGATTATGACGCAGTTTTGCTGGCAAACCACGGGTTTATAGTCGGGGCAGACAGCATAAACAAAGCATTTTTGCTTTTGGAGCTGGCAGAATCGTACGCACAGGTAGTTATAAACTCAAAGATATTAGGCGGAGCGGTATCATTGAACTACAAACAGGTAGAAGAAATATATGGATTGAGGTAAAAAGTGTCGGTATTATTGGAAAATAAACAGGGATTAATAGCAGGTGACGGGGTTTTACCCGTAAAAATGGCACAGTATGCGGCGGAAAACGGATTTGAAGTAATTTGTATTTCGCTTGCAAACGACAACGTAAAGCAGTTAAAAAAATACTGCAAAAGGGTATATTCCTGCCATCCGGGCGAGATAAACAGGATAGAAAAAATATTAAAAGAAGAAGAAATCAAACAGGCGACTTTTTTGGGAAAAGTCCATAAACGTGTTTTGCTGCAGTTGTATAAATTTGACGCACGTGCAATAGAGCTTTTACGCAATGTAAAGCGGCTTAATGATGATGAAGTAATGCTTTTGATAGTAAGCGAATTTGAAAAAGCCGGAATAAAAGTGCTTGATCAGACAATATTTATCAAGAATTTGATGATACCGGCAGGAGTACTCGGCAAACACAAACCCACTCAAGCCCAGCTGGAGGATGTAAATTACGGATTTTGGCTGGCAAAAGAGATGGGCGGAGTTGACGTAGGACAGTCAGTTGTTATAAAAGACAAGATGATAATGGCTGTGGAAGCCATTGAAGGTACGGATTCGTGCATAAAACGCGGTGCAAAACTTGCAAAATCAAACGCTTGTGTTATAAAAGTTTCCAAACCCAAGCAGGACAAACGTTTTGACATACCTGCAGTCGGGCTAAGAACATTAAAGACAATGAAACGCTATAAAGCAAGCCTTTTGGCAGTGGAAGCAAATGAAACAATAATTGTTGATCAGGAAAAAGTAATTGAATTTGCGAACAAAAACAATATTGTAATAATGGCGGTATAAGAGATGACAAGGATATTTATTATAACAGGGGAATATTCAGGCGACATTCACGCAGCGGGTGTTGCAAAAGAGTTGAAGAATTTAAATCCCGATATAGAAATAGAGGCGGTCGGCGGCGAGAATTTAAAAAACGCAGGAGTAAAACTGTTTTCAGACCACAAAAAAATGTCAGCCGTCGGAATTTCTCCCGCTATAATTTGGAATCATCTGATTTTGGGCAAAAGACTTGTAAAATATTTAGAAGAAGAATACAAACCTGATTTGGTATTGTGTATTGATTACGGAGCATTTAACTTAAATATAGCCAAATTTTTGAAAAAATCCGGAATAAAAGTATTTTATTATATCCCGCCGCAAATTTGGGCGAGCCGCAAATGGCGGATTAATGAGATAAAAAAATACGTGGATGAAGTGCTATGTATATTTCCGTTTGAAAAACATATGTATGAAGCATACGGTATAAAAACGCACTACTGCGGGCATCCTTTGGTGTCGCAGCTGCCTGAAAAAGCAGATAAGACAGAATTTTTCAAATCCCACGGTTTGGATATAAACAAAAAACTGGTATCCATTTTCCCCGGCTCAAGAGTTTTTGAATTGAAACAATTGATGAAAGTATTTATCAAATCAGCACAAAAGCTGCAAAAAAAGCATCCTGATTTGCAGTTTTGCATATCGCACGCTTTGAATTTGGACGACAAAGTTTTTAATAAATATTTAAAAAATACGGATATAAAAGTTATAAAAGGGGAAAATCACGCACTTTTAAGCACATCAGACGCTTTAATTTTAGCTTCCGGCACCGTGGCATTGGAAGCTTGCCTGTACCAAACACCAATGATAATCGCCTATCGGGGACCGTGGATATTGTATTTTATATATCTGCTTGTCAGATGCATAAAAAAAGTTTCTCTGCCGAACATCATTGCGGATAAGATGATTGTACCCGAAATTATTCAAGGGGATGTGTCAGCAGATAAAATTTCTTATGAAATCGAAAAATTGCTTTATAATAAATCAGCACGGGAATATATGGTCAATGAACTCGGAAAAGTTCAAGAATTACTTTCTGATAAAATTTCCTCAAAAGAAGCAGCTTTTGAAATTATAACAAAACTTAACAAACATACAAATAATAGCAATATATAATCTTTTCGGGTGTTTAATAATATATGATAGGCAGTGTACAAAATATTACTTTCGGGAATATTCCGGCGGAAACGAAAAAAAACAACAATTTTTTTCTTGACGCAACGACCGCAAAAGACATTTTTGAGAAAAAAATCAAAGATGACGACAAAAAAGGCAGGAAAGTAGGTATAATAATTGCGGGCAGTGCGATTTTGGCGGCAGCTGCAATGCTTGTTGTGACAAGAAGATTACCGAAAGGCACTGCAAAAAGAGTTCAAGATTTAATCCAAAGACTGGAAGAACGTGTCAGCAAAAGAACAGCACAAGGCAAAACCGGAATTATAACGAATTTTTACAAATATTCTTTGCAAAAACTCGCAAAATTCGGTGAGCGTGCAAAAAGTATTAATAATATTTCCTCATATAAAGATTTACTTTTCAAAAAATTAATGTCAAAGACTAAACTTACGAGGAAAATACACGCAAAAACAACGAGCTTTTTTGAAAGGCTTGCACGTCGGACGGTAAAACGCAAATATGCAAAATCAACCGGCAAATTTACACAGTTGTTTGAATCATTTGATGATGTAAATAAAAAAATAGCTGCTCAAAACAGACTTGTAAAAATAGGCAATGTTGAAAAAACAGGTGCCCAGTGGGCGGAAGAAATCAAAAAACATCAAAAAGACTTAAATAAGGTTTTGAAAGAGAATTTTGGTCAAGATGCATTGAACAAAAGGTATTTAAAAATGAAGCGAGCCAATGACGGGCTTGATAAAAAGGTATATGAAACTGGAAAAGACGGAATAAACAAGCTCAAAAAATTACAGGGTTCAAAATTAAATCAGACATTTATAGCGGAAGAATTTTTGGCACCTGAAAAAATAGCATTAAACAAAGAAACGGGACGTTTAAGGAATGCCGTAAGTTATACAGTTTCAGACAATTATAAGAATTCAAAAGAAATTTTGAACAATATTTATATGGTTGTAGACCCGAAAGATGCAGAGGCAAATAAAATAATCAAATCACTGCGTTCAAAATTATCGGCATACAAAAAGATACCGCCCGAGCAAAAAACAGTTTTATCGGCGGTAAATAATGAGATAAGCAATGATTTAAATAATTTGTCAGAAATCTTAAAGAAATCAAATTACAACAAAGATGCGATAGGGGAAATACAATCTTCAATAAAGGAATTGAATGATTTAATGTCTAAAACACCCGAAGGCAGTCTGCAAAAGATTTTGGAAATTTATAAAGGCATTTTGCCTGAGAAAGAATATACAAAGCTTTTGGGCAAATCAAACAATGCAGTCAAGACATTAGATAAGGCAATAAACACTGAAAACGACAAATTTTTTGACAAACTGCGGGATTTAAACTTAGGTTCAGGACCGACGGATGCACTGTCATTAGTGGGAGCGGTCGGCGGTGTCGGATTAGGCTTGACCAAAGCGGACAACAGTGATGAGAGGAAATCCGCAATGCTGAAATACGGAATACCTGTCATAGGCGGTGTTGCAACATCGTTGTTGCTGACGGTAAGTTTGGTATCAGCATTCAAAGCACTTGCAATAAGCAGTATATCGAGCTTAGTAGTCGGCGATATAGGTGTAAAACTTGATAAATACAGGAAACGCCACCACAAAAAAGTTGAGGACGACAAACACGCAAAAGCGGTCAAGGCTGAAATTGAGGCAAAAACAGGGACTGAAGTAAAATCAGGAACTGAGGCAAAAACAGCATAATTTTATGTTTTTGTTATAATTAATATATGACAACAGTGCGTGAAAAAACAGAACAGCGAGAAATAGAAAATTTAAACGAATACGCAACAAAAAGCAAGTTTTCAAAAGGCCGCAAGAAACAAGAGGCAGAGTGCGAACTTCGCACGTGTTTTCAGCGGGATAGGGACAGGATACTGCATTCAAAGGCATTCAGGCGGTTAAAGCACAAAACTCAGGTATTTTTATCGCCTTTTGACGACCATTTCAGGACACGATTAACGCATACTTTAGAGGTTTCGCAAATAGCAAGGACAATAGCCCGGGCACTGGAATTTAACGAGGATTTAACCGAAGCCATAGCGTTGGGGCATGATTTGGGGCATACACCGTTCGGACATTGCGGCGAGGGGGTATTGGACGAGCTTGTAAAAGGGGGATTTCACCATAATATTCAAAGCGTCAGGGTTGTTGAAGTATTGGAAAACCTTAACCTTTGCGAAGAAACAACAGACGGGATATTAACGCACACCTGGGGATATACCCCGAAAACACCCGAAGCACAAATTGTCCAGCTTGCAGATAAAGTTGCTTACATAAACCACGATATAGAAGATTCCGTCCGTGCCGGCATAATATCAGAAGATGATTTGCCAAAGGACTGCATAAAATATTTTTCATCAAACCAATCAAAACGTCTTAATAAAATGATAACGGAAATCGTAAATAATTCTTTTAACTCGCCGAAAGTTTCAATGAGCGAGGAAGGCTGGTATTATACGACGAAACTGCGGAAGTGGATGTTTGAAAATGTTTACATTGATTCACCGGCAAAACTCGAAGAAACTAAAGCACGAAAAGTTATAAGAGAATTATTCTTTTTGTATACCGAAAAACTTAAACCTATATGCGAAGAAAGCAAAATAGAGCGGATAGTAACGGATTACATATCAGGCATGACAGACAGATATGCCGTTGAAAAATTCAAAGAGAATTTCATCCCGATAGGTATTCAAAGGAATAATAAAGACGATTATTTATACAAATTAGCAAAAATAATTGAGTAAAAGCTATTTACCAAAACGGATAAATAGGTTATAATCATAATATGGAAAGAGTAAGCTTATTAGGTTTTCCGATAGACACATACAATATTGAAAATGCATTAGAGCATAAAGGACAGGTCGTAACGATAAATCCGGAGATGATAGATTATGCACTGCAGCATCCTGAATATGCGGAAATAATCAAGAATGCGGAATTGATAATTCCGGACGGAATAGGCATAGAATTAGGCTTAAAGATACTCGGGTTTAACGTAAAAAGGATAGCTGGGATAGAATTTGCCAAAAGGTTAATAATAAAATACAAAGGAGAACCCGCAGCATTTGTCGGAGCAAAGCCTGATATTTTGGAAAAAGCTGTCGGCAATTTAAAATCGGAAATACCCGAATTGAACGTTATATATAAACATGACGGTTATTTTGATAATGAGGAAGAAATTTTGTCACAGACAGCCGAAAAAAAACCTGTTTTGGTATTGGTGGCAATGGGAGCACCGAAGCAGGAGGAATTTATATATAAACTGAAAACGAGGTTACCGGATGCGGTGATGATAGGTGTAGGCGGAAGTTTTGACGTTTGGGCAAACGAGGTTGAAAGGGCACCGGAGATATATCAAAAACTGGGTTTGGAATGGTTATACAGAACAATAAAAGACCCGAAAAGGTTCAAACGGATTTTTCCGGCATTGCCGCTGTTTGTTTTGAGAGTGTTTAAGGAAAAATTGACATGTTAACGGATAAAGAAGTAAAAAATTTAGAAAATTTAACAAGAGAAAACCGTATAAATGTAATTAAGATGGTTTACAATGCAAAGTCGGGGCACATAGGCGGTTCGCTTTCCTGTGCAGAGATTATGACGGTATTGTTTCACAAATGCATGAAAAATTTCAAACCAAATTCAAAGAATTATGAAAATCGTGACAGATTTGTCTTATCAAAAGGTCATGTTTCGCCCGTATACTATTCGGTATTGGCACAATTGGGTTTTATAGAAAAAGACGAGTTGATGACGTTCAGAAAGCTCGGGACAAGGCTGCAGGGACATCCCTGCCTTTGGTGCCCGGGGATAGAAGTTTGTACAGGTTCGTTGGGACAGGGTGTTTCACTTGCCTGCGGGATAGCCCTGGCTTTAAAACTCGACAAAAATCCGGCAAGAGTTTATGCATTAACAGGCGACGGAGAATTACAGGAAGGTAACATTTGGGAAGCGTTTATGCAGGCACCGCAAAGAAATTTGAATAACTTAACGGTAATAATTGACCGAAACAGACTCCAAATAGACGGCTGCACCGAAAATATTAAATCACTCGAGCCTTTGAAAGCTAAATTAGAAGCGTTTAATTGGGATGTTAAAGAAATAAACGGGCATAATATAAATGAGATATACGAAGCTTTGACATATACAAGCGAAAAACCCGTTGCTATAATTGCCGATACAATCAAGGGCAAAGGAGTAAGTTTTATGGAAAACAACGCAGGCTGGCACGGTAAAGCCCCTAATGCGGAAGAATATGAAAAAGCTTTAAAGGAATTAGAGGTATGAAAAAAACATCTTTTACATTAACGGAACTGGTCACTGTAATGCTTGTTATAACAATAGTCGTAACAGCGACACTGCCTATAACCCGCAAGAAATTTGATAAAGTGGACAGTGCGGCATACTATATGGGTTATAAAATGATGACCGACATTTCCGCAAACGCATACCCTGATGTTAAAGATAAAATAGACAAAATAAATAAACCCTGTGCATTTGAAATAAACGGAGAATGTTTTTTAGAACCGTTTTACCCGATGGCATTATCAAGTTCTTTATGTCTTTCAACCCGTGATAAAACCGGAATAAGATACTGCCGCAGCGGTGATAGATGGGGTGGTACAAAGTATCAATGTATTATTGAAGAAGAAGGAGAAATGGCAAAAGAGGCTGATATTGACGCAATTGCAAGGGATTTATACAATCAGGAAATCGAAACCGCCTGGAGGATAACAACATATGCGACAAAAAATGCGGTAAAAGATGCAAAATACGGTTTTGTTGACCTTGCCGGCGAATCATATGACGTATGGTTTGATTACGAAAACAGTTCTGCTTCAGGTGCATACCGAAATTATACTCCTGACAGTACTATAAAAAGTTGGGGAACCCGCAGCCACGAACCTAAATTAGGACTTTGCCGTAAAAAAGAACAAGACCCCGGCTTATGCAAAGCCATAAAAGATACGTATAATATTGCGGAAGATAACTGTGATGAACCCATAAGCAGTGTACGTGCAGCAGCATCAACCGGCGATTTTTCAAACTTAACCCCGCATATTGTTCTTTCCAACGGATTAAGAATATATATCGGCTCAAGCATGCAGGAAACTACTTTGTTATCAGGAGAAGGCACCGCAGAAGATGACAGAAGTGCTATGGCGGTTTATATAGACGTAAACGGGTCGTCAGGCAAAAGCAGATTGTATACGGACGTATTTCCTTTCTATCTGCTATATTCAGGTAAAGTTATTCCCGCATATGATACGGTTTCCAAATCAGGTGCAAATAACAATGAACATTTGAGCGTCAACGTTATCTATGACGATTATACAACCGATTTAAGACAAATAAAATTGTTGATGAGAAATTCCAATTTCCAAAGTGCTGCCTGTGCAATAGGACTGATGAAATCTCCAAACTACTGCCAGGACAAAACCCAGTATGATATCTGCAAAGACAAAGTCCACGACTGCAGAATGATTGTTAACGAACCGATAAAGGTGTTTTAAGATGATAAGCGACAGTTTAGAAAATATTAATAAGTACCACGAAATTCCCGATTGCGTAAAAGAATTTGTAAAAAATTTAACACCTGATTTGCCCTGCGGCAGGTATGAAATTGATGAGAATACTTTTGCAAATGTCGATGAATATGAACCTAAACTCGACCCGCTTTTTGAATCACATAAAAATTATATTGACATCCAAATTCTTTTAAAAGGCATTGAAGCACTGGAATTTACCAAAACAGAAAATTTAAACGTCAAAATTCCTTATGATAAACAAAAAGATGTAATGTTTTACGACAATGAAACAATTTTCGTAAACAAAGTAATATTAGGTAACGGGAATTTTGTGATGCTCTATCCTTACGAAGCCCACAAGCCCCAAATAAAACTCGTTGACGGCAAAGTTAAAAAAGTCGTGGTTAAACTATCTGACCCCTCGTTTCATCAAATCTGAAATCTTTACATTCTTTGATGATTTTAACACCAAACGGCGTTTGTCGGGGGTTTCGAATTCACATAAACCTATACATCTGTCATTACTCTCTTTTAGGGTAAATATATCCTTAAAAAATGCTATTATTTCGTGCATTGCAAATCTCCTTAATTATATAATATATTAAAACCCCATTTTTTGCAAATTTCATTAAACTTTATGTTATATTGTTTATGTATGAATAAAGACTTACAAAATCTGAATAATAGTTATTATGAAACTTTAGATGAAAATTTCAACAAAGTTTTAGAACTATTGGAAAGTAATTTGCCGCAAAAAGAGCTATTAAACCTGCTAAAAACAGGCAATATAGGACAGCGTCAGGCAGCAGCCCTGAAGCTTGAAAAGCTTAACGATACAGCAGAAGCCCTTATCCTTGCGGAAAACCTCATTAATCAGGACGGCAAAGTCCGGGAAGCCGCTGCTTTTAAAGTCGCTGAGCTTATCTTAGATTACAAAAACCTTTTTCTTAACCCGAAAATCTGTGACATTTTCCTCAAAGCCATAACAGATGTAAATTCCAATGTCTGCAGAAATATAATCTTTGCCGTAAAAACCTTGATGTATAATCAGGATTTCATCAACTACTTTGCCCCTAAACTAATCGACTTAACCCGAAATATAATCGCCCAAAAATCCGACTCCGGCAAATACGAATCCAATAAAAAAATATTCAAACTCTACTGGTGCCTCGAAACCCTGTATGAGTTTTCGGATTACATCCCCGCAGATACTCTCAAATCCGTCCTGTGCCTTGACCTCGAACACTACACTATTAAAGAAAAACTGGCACGTATCCTCTCAAAAGACTTTTCCGACCCCGATTTGGTTGAAATGCAGCGTAAACTTAAACAGGACCCAAATTACTATGTACGATTAACTTTTGTTAAGAAAACTTAAACTTTTAAATCCTCAGACGCAATTTTTTGAGAAAAAAATTTTTTATATAAGAGGGAAAAGGAGTTACACCAATGGCAAGAGTACTAATTTCAATGCCTGAAAAATTCTTGAACGAAATAGATTCAATAGCAACGACCGAAAATCGTACACGTTCGGAATTAATCAGAGAAGCATTAAGAACATATATGTACAGATCACAAATCAGAAACAACGCAGCAAGCAACGCAGAGATATTAGAAGCACTTTTAGGGGAAAAAAATGAGCAGATACTTAACGGCGACAATTGAAGAATTTTTGGCACTGCCGGCGGAAGAAACAGTAATCGCCATACCGGCAAAAGCATTAGCAGAAATCAAATCAGCCAAAAAAACAGGCATGCTGACCAGGGCACTGAAGAAATATATTATCAATGCCCGTCAGGCACAAACAAATGCCAAAATAGTCGAAGCACTGCTCGCATAAAAAAAAAGGACTTAAAAAAGTCCTTTTTTCATTATGTTGGATATTTATTATTCAATAATTTTATCAACAACACCGGCACCAACAGTACGTCCGCCTTCACGAATAGCGAATCTCATACCTTCTTCGATAGCGACCGGAGCAATCAATTCAACAGTCATAACAACGTTGTCGCCCGGCATAACCATTTGACCGTCAAATTGGATAGAACCGGTAACGTCAGTTGTTCTGATGTAGAATTGAGGACGGTAACCGGGGAAGAAAGGAGTGTGACGTCCGCCTTCTTCTTTAGTCAAAACGTAAACGTTAGCAGTGAATTTAGTGTGCGGGTGGATAGAACCCGGTTTAGCGAGTACTTGACCGCGTTGGATATCAGTTTTATCGATACCACGAAGCAAAGCACCGATGTTATCGCCAGCTTGACCTTGATCGAGTTGTTTTCTGAACATTTCAACACCGGTAACGGTAGTTTTCTTAGTTTCGCCAAGACCAACTAATTCAACTTCATCACCGACTTTAACAATACCACGTTCAACACGGCCTGTAGCAACAGTACCACGACCTGTGATAGAGAAAACATCTTCAACAGGCATCAAGAACGGTTTGTCTAAGTCACGTTCCGGAGTCGGGAAGTAAGAATCAACAGCATCCATCAATTCCCAAATTTTGTCAACCCATTTGTCTTCACCACGTTGAACATTCGGATTAGCTTGAACAGCTTCCAAAGCTTTTAAAGCAGAACCGTGAATGAACGGAATGTTGTCACCGTCGAATTCGTAAGAAGAAAGAAGTTCTCTAACTTCCATTTCAACCAATTCCAACAATTCAGGGTCATCAACCATATCGCATTTATTCAAGAATACAACCAACTTAGGAACACCGACTTGTCTAGCTAACAAGATGTGTTCACGAGTTTGAGGCATGGCACCGTCTGTTGCAGCAACAACAAGGATAGCACCATCCATCTGAGCAGCACCGGTAATCATGTTTTTAACATAGTCAGCGTGACCCGGGCAGTCAACGTGAGCATAGTGTCTAGAATCAGTTTCGTATTCTACGTGAGCAGTAGAGATGGTAATACCTCTTGCTTTTTCTTCAGGAGCAGCATCGATTTCATCGAATTTTTTTGCTTGAGCTTTTCCTGCAGCAGCCATAACACCAGTAATAGCTGCGGTTAATGTTGTTTTACCGTGGTCAACGTGGCCGATAGTACCAATGTTAACGTGCGGTTTAGTTCTTTCAAACTTTTCACGTGCCATGAGATTAATCTCCTTTTTTTCTACTATATACTACTATTTTTGGTTTTTATGCCATAATATAATAATATTTGCTCAATATTTTTTGTCAACATGTTAATTGAATGAGGGCATAAGGGAATAAGTTCGTTAATAAGCGGGTATGGTGTCCGCCACACATTACTCAATAAAATTCATGCAAAACTCAATGTACCTGCGTGTCTTGGATTTGTACGGCTCGCAAAAGCGTGGTTTTCGGGACGAGTTTCGCTCACTCTTGTACAAATCCGCTGCGTAAAATTTCTCATTACTCAATAAAATTCATGCAAAACCCAATATACGTGCGTAGCACTGTCATCCTGAACGTGTTTGACTACTTTTTCCAAAATCTTTGATTTTGTGAAAAATGTCCGGTTTCCCGCAGGATCTTACCAGCGTTAGATGATATGCAAACTCTAATATACCTACGTGTCTTGGATTTGTACGGCTCGCAAAAGCGTGGTTTTGCTCGCAGGGACGAGTGTCGCTTCGCTCACTCTTGTACAAATCCGCTGCGTAGCACCTCAGGATGACCTGATAAAAAAAATCCACATTCAATGAATGTGGTACAGTGTTTAAAATGGTGGGCGTTGAGGGACTTGAACCCCCGACCCTCTCCTTGTAAGGGAGACGCTCTACCAACTGAGCTAAACGCCCCTGACAAAATTTATAATAACAGCAACAAAAAATTTTGTCAAGATTTGGGAAACTTTTTTAATATAATTTCGTCACGGATAGTGAGGAGGAGAATATGGAAGAGTATCTTTTAGAAGAGCCGAAAACATTTAATTCAATCTCGCACGATGATGATATATTACAAATGTACTTAAAAGACATCGGCAAAATTAAGCTGTTAACAGCACATGAAGAAAAAATTTTAGGCAAAGAAATAAAGGAAAACAAATCAGAAATAGCAAAACGCAAGCTGATACAGGCGAACTTACGTTTAGTGGTGAGCATTGCAAAGAAATACATAGGGCAGGGAGTATTATTTATGGACCTGGTACAGGAAGGCTCATTAGGGTTAATAAAAGCTGTAGAGAAATTTGATTACACAAAAAATTTTCGATTTTCGACATATGCGACCTGGTGGATAAAGCAGACAATCATAAGGGCGATTTCAAACAATTCCCGCACAATCAGGATACCTGTGCATATGGCGGATAAAATACGTAAATATAACAAACACTATACACATTTATCATTCACACTGGGCAGAGAGCCGAGTGACGAGGAAATAGCAAGGAGGATGGGGATATCCTTAAAAAAGCTGTTAACTATAAAAAAATCCATGATAAAAGACCCTATAAGCCTGGAAACGCCTGTAACAGACGACCTTAATGTAGGGGATTACATCGCCTCAAACGAATCGCCCGAAACCCGGACAAACAGCAGTATAATAAAGGGAAGTGTGGAGCATTTAATGTCAACCCTGAGCGAACGTGAGAAAAAAATTATCACATACCGTTTCGGTATCGACGGCACAACCCCAAAAACACTTGAGCAGCTCGGTGCCATAATGGGTTATTCAAAAGAACGCATAAGGCAATTAGAAGAAGAAGCATTAAAAAAAATCCGCACTAAAAAAGAATTTCAGCATTTCAGGGATTTTATAGAGGAATAGCCTTAAATTTTTTAACAGAATGCAGGCTGATATAATCTTTTAAGAGATTAAAACAAACCATACAGACTTTTTCCGTGGCTTTGTGCTCGTATTCGGATTTAAAATCAAAATCAAACTGAACAAGGGCATTTAGAAAGTCACGGATTTTTTTATGCATAACGGTTTTAAGAGTTTTGTTGCAATGAGAACAGACGACACCGCCCAGTGCAGGGGAAAAGAACATTTTGTCATCTTGTATATGTTTTCCGCAGCAAAGGCATGTTTCAAATTCAATCCCGAACCCTGATATCTGCATCATTTTCAGCTGAAATTTAATAACGGAAATCAAGATTTGTTCTTTAGTTTCGGCTTCGGAGATTTTCTCCAGTGCTTTGTACAAAAGCTCATAAACTTCTTTAGAACAAGGGTCATCTTCAACCCCGAAATTAGTAACAATTTCGGAGATATACAACGAATAAAAAATTTTATCCATATCACGCCGGGTTTTATTAAAAGTATTCAAGACATCCGCCTGACAAATTCTGTCCAAATTTTTGCCTTTATAAAGCATGAGTTTATTTGCGACGAGCAAATCCATACGGGCACCGAGCTTACTTTTAGGTTTTTTAACGCCTTTGGCAACGCATTTTATAAGCCCTTTGTCTTTAGAATACATAACCATAATTTTATCAGCTTCCGATAAATTATAAGATTTCAGATTAATAGCATCAGTAACGAAATTATTCATTTTTTATCCATGCCGGTTCCGTGGTAAACCCCTTTGAACATTTGCTGCAGTTCGCTTTTATTTTCGGAAGCCTGCAGAGCAATTTCTTGAGTAATAATTTTATCTTTAACGAGTTTGAATAAAGACATGTTCAAAGTAATCATGTTATTAAACGAACCCTTTTTAACCAAATCGTAAATTTGTTCAAGTTCATCCTTGATAATAAAATCTTTAATAGTAGGAGTAACGACCAGCACTTCACAGGCAGCCCGTCTGCCGGAGCCTGACATAACAGGCAGAAGTTTTTGCGAAACAGTGCCTCTCAAAACCTCTGCGAGCTGATTTCTGACAAAAAGTCTGTCAGCAGGCGGAAACATATCAATAATTCTGTTTACGGTATGAACAGCATTGTTAGTGTGAATAGTAGCAAATACCAAATGCCCGGTTTCAGCAGCTTTAAGTGCATTAGAAATGGTTTCATTGTCACGGATTTCGCCGATAAAAATAACATCCGGATCTTGTCTTAGAGCGTACTTAATCCCGTCATTAAAGTTGAGAGTATCAATAACAATCTGCCTTTGAGAAATAATAGATTTTTTATTGGAAAAAATAAATTCAACCGGATCTTCAATAGTAATAATATGTTTTTGATAAGAAGAATTAATATAATCCAACAAAGCCGCCATAGTTGTGGATTTACCGGAACCTGTCGGACCGGTAACCAAAACAAGCCCGTTATCCAAATTTGCAAACTGAATTATAGATTCAGGTAAATTTAATTCTTGCAAATTTTTAATTTTATACGGGATAACCCTGATTACGACCGAATGTTTAGCGAGCTGCCGGGACAAATTAACCCTGAAGCGGGCACAATTTTTGATTTCAAAGGCAAAATCCATGTCCAATATATGACCGAATTCATCTTTTAAATACTGGGGTAAAAGTATTTTACAAGTCTCATTAATGTCATCTTCGGTCAAAATTGGCATGGAAATTTTAATAATTTTACCGTCACGTCTGACAGAGGGGTGTTCACCGACATTAAGATGAATGTCTGAAGCCCCGATAGACACGGCATTTTTTAGAAATTCTATTACATCAAATTGTTCAGTCATATAAATAATTATAACATTGGACCATAAATTTGCCAATACACAAAATAAAGTAGAAGAAAGAAAACAAAGCAAACACAAGTAAACTGCGGACAAAGAGAGTATTTTGCCCCTGGAGAATTTTTGTAATAATTTTTAAAAGATACTTAGGGTGCTACGTAGCACCTTCGCTCAGAATGACGAGTCGAAGGGAATATGGGAATAAGTTCGTTAATAAGTGGGTATGGTGTCCACCACACATTACTCACTAAAATTCATGCAAAACCTATTGTGTCTACGTGCGTAGCAC
>CALVCA010000017.1 GCA_944325895.1 Candidatus Gastranaerophilales bacterium | reverse complement strand
TTTCAGTTTTTGTCAAGGATTTATTTTTTTAAAGCATCGTCAAGAGCTTTTTCAAGGGTGGCAATTTTTGCTTCCAAAACCTCTACTTTTGAACTGTTTGACGAATTTGATACAGAACTTTTTTCTAATTCTCTTTTATATGCTTTAATTTTTTCTTTTTGTGTCAGATAAAACTGTGCCATCCAGCATAAACCTGCAAAAAAACCGGTTAATAGGACTATAAAAGTGTATGATGCCAAATTAATACGATATTCTAGCTTGTTTGTCAGGTCAAATCCTTGAATGTTAAGTATTTGTGCTGCATTTATTATTGCTACATACACAACAAAAAGTATTAATAAATAAGATATAATATTCAATATTTTTTTCATTTGCGGCTCCTGTAATATTTTAAAACTTTTTTGATTTTTTCATCAGGTTCAATTTCCAATTCTATTATCTCACCGGTTACAGGTTTTGTAAACCTTATATAGTATGATTGTAAAACTTGTTCATCGGTTTTTACTTTCCCTTCCCCTGCTCCATACAGGCTGTCGTTGTATACGGGATGTTTTTTATAGCTCATATGAACTCTTATTTGGTGAGTTCTGCCGGTTATAAGAGTTAATTCAACGTATGTAATATCTTTATATCGTTCCAATACTTTTAAAACGGTAGTACTTTCTTTCCCTTTGGAACTTACAACTGACATTTTGTGCGGCTGTTTTGGATTTCTACCGATTAAAAGATTTATAGTTTCGTTGTCTTTTGGATAATTCCCTTTTAGTATGGCTCTGTATTTTTTTGTTATCAAATGATTTTTTATTTGCTCGGCTAAATATTGGTGGGTTGTGTTGTTTTTGGCAATCATCAGTAAACCCGATGTATTTCTGTCAAGTCTGTGAACAATTCCTTTTCGAAACTCTCCGTTTAAATCTGATAAATTATCCCCGTATTTATATAAGAGTGCATTTACAAGCGTACCTTCGCATTCGTTTGCTGTCGGATGGGTCAGCATTCCTGACGGTTTATTTACAACAAGCATATTTTCATCTTCATATACTATATCAAGCGGTATATTTTGCGGTTCTATTTTTAATGTGTCAATTTCTTCAAATTCAACTTTATCATTATCTTTTAGTTTGTATGACGGTTTTTTTATGACGTTATTTATCAATACTTTGCCGTCTTTTATTGCAGATTGAATTTTTGATCTTGAAATATCTTTAAATAAACTTGAAAGATAGTTGTCGATTCTAGTATCTTCATCATTTTCGTCAATATAAATTATCATAATTTTTTCTTAAGTAAAATTATTATTATAACAGCAATTACACCGATATTTATTAAAATATCGGAAATATTAAATACCGGAAAATCAATTATATTAAGTTGAACATAATCTCTTACAAATCCGTATGCGATACGTTCATGGAGGTTGCCGCCAATTCCGCCGCAAAGCATTGCAAGAAAAAACAATGTTTTCATCGAAATTGTTGAAACATGTTTGATTATATAAGCAATTATTCCGCAAATAGCTGCGACAGAACCTATTATCAGAACTTCTCTTGAATCTTTTAATATACTGAAGGCAGCACCGGTATTTTCAATATAGTTAAGTGAAAATATTTCATTTGTATACGAAAATCCGTCCAACAACCTCGAAACTAGTATGTCGGATAAGTAAAGTGTTCCGAACACAAAAAACGCAAAGCATATTGAAAAGTAAAGGTACTTACTTATCTTCATGTTTCTCCTCTACGTTAACTCGTGTCATAATAAATGCTATACCTGCCATATATATTTGAATTCTGTCGTTGTTGACAACTTCGGATTTTGTCATACCTATTGTCGCAACATTATATTCATTTTTTCCGTCTTTGTTCGCCAAAAACATCCGTTCCAAAATATTATCATCAGGTAAATTTCTGAATATTTCTTCGGCTTTGTTCTGCGGATAGGTAATCTTGTCACGGGCGATTGATGCAACAACAAATGCATCTTTAGGGGTATTTATTTTAAGAGAAGACTTATAATATTCCCCAGGAGCTACTGTTAGCGGAGAATTTAAGTCCATTTCCACAAATCTTGTATCCCCGTATTTTAAAAATGATTTTTCATTTTGAACTTTTTCACTGTATATCAGCCATTTATTACCTATCTTTTTTAAATAATATGTGCCGTTTGAAGCTGAATGCAGTTCTCCGAAAATATTTATTCCTTCAATTTTTTGTGTTGAAGTTGCAAGGGATGTTTCATAAACATCAACGGATGCTTTATCTCCGTCAATTTTGATATCTTTAATTTCTGTAGTATATGTTATATCAGGATATGATGCCCAAGTTTCTCTTATAAGTTTAAAGTAAACTTCTTTGGTAAAACCGTCATCATTGACAAAATCATCAGAATATAAATTATACAGTCTTGTATAATCATATTTTACAGCGAATTTTGTTTGCTGTTCCATTACTTTTTTTATTGCTTTTTTATCTTTTGCAAGTTGATAATTATTTGTAATTTCAGCTTTTTTATCAGCAAAAAATCCGGCATGCGATGGCTCTTGGGCGGCTAGTGCCGTGAATATTGCTATTAGTATAAATAATATAACTTTTTTCATAAGTTTTATTATATGATAAAAGTTTCAAAAAAGTAATAATATAATTAAATTATTTTGAAAAAATATTTCTTCATGTTACTATAAGCAAAGGGAGAGAAAAAGAATGAAAGAAAGTTATTTTCCGCAGCAAATAGAAAAAAAATGGCAAAGAATTTGGGAAGAAACCGGAGCTTTTAAAACTTCAAATGAGAGTGAAAAGCCAAAATATTATGCTTTATCAATGTTTCCGTACCCGTCGGGGAAACTTCATATGGGGCATGTAAGAAATTATACAATAACAGATGTAATATCAAGATTTAAAAAAGCAAACGGATATAACGTTCTTCATCCGATGGGTTGGGACAGTTTTGGTTTACCGGCGGAAAATGCGGCGATGAAACACGGTGCTGATCCTGAAACATGGACGGATGAGAATATTAAATATATGACAAAACAGCTTAAAATGCTGGGATTATCTTATGACTGGGAAAGAGAAGTCACGACCTGCAAGCCTGATTATTACAAATGGACACAGTGGCTTTTTTTGCAGCTGTACAAAAAAGGTCTTGCTTATAAAAAAGAAGCAGCCGTAAACTGGTGCGATAACTGTGCAACGGTATTGGCAAACGAGCAGGTTATAGACGGCAAATGCTGGAGATGCGACGGTATTGTTGAAAAGAAATATCTTTCACAGTGGTTTTTGAAAATTACGGATTATGCGGAAGTTTTGCTAAAGGATTTGGATAAACTTACAGGCTGGGGTGAGAATGTAAAAACTATGCAAGCCAATTGGATAGGAAAATCTCAAGGTGCAGTTTTGAAATTCAAAGTAGTAGAAAAAGATTTGGAAATACCGGTTTATACAACACGTCCTGATACGGTATACGGCATAACATATTTGGTTGTAGCTCCGGAATACAAGGATATAGAAAAACTTACAACACCTGAACAAAAAGCTGCGGTTGAGGAATATCGTTCTAGAGCACGTAAAATGACTGAAATAGAAAGATTATCTACAGACAGGGTTAAAACGGGAGTTCCTTTAGGTACTCATGCAATAAATCCGTTTACAGGAGAAAAATTTCCGCTTTGGACGGCTGATTACGCTCTTGTTGAATACGGAACAGGTGCGGTAATGGCGGTTCCGGCTCATGATGCCCGTGATTTTGATTTTGCAAAAAAATATAATCTGCCGTTAAAAGTTGTTATACAAAACCCGAAAACTCCTTCCAATTGTGTAGATGAAGCTTACACAGAGCCGGGGATACTGGTAAATTCTGAAGAATTCAACGGGATGAACAATGAAGAAGCGAAAAAGGCGATTACCGAAAAGGCTGTAAAAGGCGGGTATGGAGAGTTTAAGACTCAATACAGATTACGTGATTGGCTTATTTCACGTCAAAGATACTGGGGTGCTCCAATACCGGTTGTATATTGTGATAAATGCGGGATTGTACCGGTTGATGAAAAAGATTTGCCGGTAAAATTACCAAAGGATGTTGATTTTAGTGTTGTAGGCAAATCACCGATAACAACCTCAAAAACATTTTTAAATACAACCTGTCCGCATTGCGGCGGTCCAGCAAGGCGTGAAACCGATACAATGGACACATTTATGTGTTCAAGCTGGTATTATTTGCGATATTCTGATGCGAAAAACAGCGAAAAGCCTTTTGATAGAGATTTAGTAAACAAATGGCTTCCGGTGGATCAATATGTCGGCGGAATAGAGCATGCAATTTTGCATTTATTGTATTCAAGATTTTTTACAAAAGCATTGAGAGATTTAGGATTATTGGATTTTGACGAGCCGTTTGAAAATCTTTTAACACAGGGAATGGTTTTAAAAGACGGTGCTAAGATGTCAAAATCAAAGGGAAATACTGTAGATCCCGATGAAATTTTTGAAAATTACGGTGCTGATACGGCAAGATTATTTATATTGTCCGATTCGCCGCCGGCAAGGGATTTTGATTGGTCAGACGCAGGTGTAGAAGGCTGTTATAAATTTTTAAACAGAGTTTGGCGGCTTATTGCAGCAAACGCTGATAATATCAATTTAAAATTTTCATTGGACGGTTTAACGTTCAGCAAAGAAAATGATAATTTGATAAGAACCGTTCATATGGCAATAAAAGGCATAACCAATGACATAGCGAATGATTTTCAGTTTAATACGGTCATTTCAAAATACAGGGAGCTTACTAATGCAATTTACGATTGGCGGGCTAAAAAATCTCAATTAAACGATGAAGACAAAGCGGTTATGAGTTTTGCCATAACTTCATTGATGAAGTTAATGTCACCGGTGGCTGTTCATTTAACTGAGGAGGCATGGCATGAATTGGGTGCTGATACTTCTATACATGACGAACCGTGGCTTAAGTGGGATGAAAATTTAGCAAAAGCAAGTTCAATTACTTTAGTTGTTCAGGTTAACGGTAAAGTTAAGGATAAAATTGAAGTTGACGAAGCACTTTCACAGGATGAAATGAAAGAGATTGCATTAAACAGTCAAAAAATCAAAGAACTTATTACAGGAAAACAAATTGTCAAGGTAATTGTAGTACCAAAAAAATTGGTAAATATTGTTGTCAAATAATAATTTTTTTGTAACAAACTTGTCAAAATAAATATTCATATTATAATTAGGCTGTAAAACTTTTAGTGGAGGATATTATGATTAAAAAGTTTTTTGATCCAAAAGCACTGGGAGCTTTAATTATGGCATTAGCTTTTGGAATTTCTCCGACACTTGCAGGAGAAGCTGATTTGGTAGTTCCGAATATTCAGCAGCTTTCACCGGACAGTTTTAACTTATTGTTAATCGGTATGGTGATTTCATTAATCGGATGTATATTCGGATTTATTGAATTTTTAAGAATTAAAAAATTGCAAGTACACACAGCAATGGCAGAAATAGGTAACACAATTTTTGAAACATGTAAAACTTACTTGATACAACAAGGTAAGTTTTTACTTGTATTAGAAGTATTAATCGGCTTGTGTATAGCATTTTATTTCGGTTATTTGCAGCAAATGGGATGGTCAGGCGTATTGACTATTTTAGGTTGGTCAGTAATCGGTATTTTAGGTTCATACGGTGTTGCCTGGTTTGGTATCAGAATGAACACTCTAGCAAATGCAAGAACGGCATTTGCATCGCTTAAAGGAAATCCTTTAAACATTTTAAATATTCCTTTAAGAGCCGGCATGAGTATCGGTGTATTATTGGTATCAGTTGAATTGATTTTGATGCTTACAATTTTATTGTTTGTGCCGGGGCATTTGGCAGGAGCGTGTTTTGTAGGATTTGCTATTGGTGAATCTTTGGGAGCTTCTGCACTTCGTGTTGCAGGTGGTATTTTTACAAAGATTGCAGATATCGGCTCAGACTTGATGAAGATTCAATTCGGTATAAAAGAAGATGACCCGAGAAACCCCGGAGTTATTGCGGATTGTACCGGTGACAACGCAGGAGATTCAATCGGACCTACTGCTGACGGTTTTGAAACATACGGTGTAACAGGTGTTGCACTTGTTTCATTCATTCTTTTGGGTGTTATGCCTGAATATCAGGTTCAACTTTTAACCTGGATATTTACAATGAGATTTTTGATGATTGTAACTTCAGTTGTTTCATATTGGATCAACAACGTAGTAGACAGAATTTATGCATCAAAAACTTCTAAATTTGACTTTGAACAGCCTTTGACAAATCTTGTATGGCTTACAAGTCTTTTATCAATAGCCATGACTTTTGGTGTAAGCCACTGGTTGTTGGCTCCTTTAGGCGGAAGCTTATGGCTTGTACTTTCAGGTATTATTTCTTGCGGAACATTGGGTGCCGCTTTAATCCCTGAATTTACAAAAATCTTTACATCACCAAAAGCAAAACATACAGAAGAAGTTGTTACGGCTTCAAAAGAAGGCGGAGCATCTCTTACAATTCTTTCAGGTATTGTATCAGGAAACTTCTCTGCTTTTTGGATAGGCATGGTAATCGTATTACTGATGGGTCTTGCATATTATGCAAGCACATTTATACCTGCAGAGATAATGGTATATTCATCAGTATTTGCATTTGGTTTGGTAGCATTTGGTTTCTTAGGAATGGGACCTGTTACAATTGCTGTTGACAGTTACGGTCCTGTAACCGATAACGCTCAATCAGTTTATGAATTATCTTTGATAGAAGAAAGAGAAGGTGTTTCAGAAGAAATTGAACGTGATTACGGCTTCAAACCTGATTTTGAAAACGCAAAGCAGTATTTGGAAGAAAACGACGGAGCAGGAAACACATTCAAAGCAACATCAAAACCTGTTTTGATAGGTACTGCGGTCGTTGGTGCTACAACAATGATCTTCTCATTGATTTTGGTAATTCAA
This sequence comes from Candidatus Gastranaerophilales bacterium, assembly GCA_944325895.1. Lineage (GTDB taxonomy): Bacteria > Cyanobacteriota > Vampirovibrionia > Gastranaerophilales > Gastranaerophilaceae > SIG32. Next base: position 24,124 of record CALVCA010000017.1, on the reverse strand, counting down.
AACACATTAGGCATTCAGCCGGAAATGATTTTGAACATGTTAAATCCGTATACGTTGCTTGGTCTTTTAACAGGCGGTGCGGTAATTTACTGGTTCAGCGGTGCTTCAATGCAGGCTGTTACAACAGGTGCTTATCGTGCTACTGAATATATCAAAGACAATATCAAACTTGATGATGAAAATTGTAAGAGTGCAAACGTTTCAAATTCAAAAGAAGTTGTAAAAATTTGTACTCAATATGCACAAAAAGGTATGGTAAATATCTTTATTTCATTGTTTGCATTTGCGTTAGCACTTGCATGTTTATCAGCACCTGCAGGTGAAAATACTCATCCGGTAGCATTCTTTGTAAGCTACTTGATTGCAATTGCGGTATTTGGTTTATTCCAGGCTGTATTTATGGCAAATGCCGGCGGATGCTGGGATAATGCAAAGAAAATTGTTGAAGTTGATATGAAAGAAAAAGGTACACCGCTTCATGAAGCAACTGTTGTCGGTGATACTGTAGGTGATCCTTTCAAAGACACTTCTTCAGTTGCAATGAATCCGATTATCAAATTTACGACATTATTCGGACTTTTGGCAATGGAAATAGCAATCAGCGAATCTTTCAAAGCTATTGCTCCTATTGCGGGCTGGGTATTGTTGGTAATTGCATTGATATTTGTAGTTCGTTCATTCTACGGAATGAGAATACCGACTACAAAACAATAATTGCTGCAAACTTAAAAAGTGTCCCCGAAAGGGGGCACTTTTTTATTGGTGGAATTTGCTATATTGACAAAATATTAAAAATAATATATACTTATAAATCATGAAAGGAGCGAATATGTACAATAGCAGGGGGGGCTACTTACCTCTCAAAGAGTTTTATAGCAAGGCAAATTACGCATTCACATTGGCGGAAGTATTGATAACACTGGGGATAATAGGGGTTGTTGCAGCAATTACCGTTCCGTCACTGGTAAGTAATTATCAGGACAAATTAAATGATACAAAATACAAAAAAGCAAGGAATATTTTAATAAACGGCTATAAATTGATGCTGGCACGACATGAGGTGTTTGATGTTTCACAGTTACCGTTTGTTGCAAAATTAAACAGTGAAGAAAATGATGCAATCGGTTTAATTTCAAGTGAGCATAGTGAAGTATTTAAAATATTAAAAGATAATGCAGGCGGTTCATATTCAAGTACATTACCGACAAACTATGTAAAATCAGAGAGTGATGAAGAACTTCCATTTAACTGGAATAATGTACCTTATATATTTTCTGTATCTGACGGTATGTTATTCGGAATTGAAAAATCGGATACGCTTAATAATTTTTATGTATATGCAGACACAAACGGCACAGCAAACCCCAATAAGTTAAAGAAAGATTTGTACAAGTTTTCCGTAAGCGGCAATGCAGAGGTTCTTGATGTGTCGGATGATTTAACTCAACCACCATGTACTGTAGAAAATTTTCAAAATTGTATGACGTCTGAAGCTTGTATTGCTTTAATAAATTTAAGCAGAAATGAAAATGGTTGTTTACTGTTTGAGTGGCGTGGTGCATGTAGGCATCCTACTTCAATGCGTTTGGAAGAGTATTGTCGGTGATATTAATTTCCGTATTAATGCCTGTTTATAATACTAAAAGTAGTGAATTACAGGCAGCAATAGAAAGTATTTTAGAGCAGTCATACAGAGATTTTGAATTTATAATAATAAATGACGGCTCCACTAATGATGCGGAAGATGTTATTTTGTCTTATAAAGACGAACGTATTAAATATTTTAAAAATGACCAAAATTTAAAACTTATTGCAACCTTAAATAAGGGTCTTGATTTATGCAGCGGCAAATATATAGCAAGATTAGATGCTGATGATTACAGCGTGCCTGAGCGGCTTGAACGTCAGGTTAGATATATGGAAAGTCATTTGAATGTCGGACTTTTGGGGACTTTTTTTGAATATTTTCCAAATAATGAGAAGCCCGTGCAGCTGGAAAGTTTTGATGATATAAAACTTTGTATAAGATATTTGCCGGGATGTTTATTGCATTCTTCTGCAATGATTAGAAAATCGGTATTAAAAGATAATAATCTTTATTATAATACCGGTTGTGTTCATGCAGAAGATTTTAAGATGTGGTCTGATTTAAGCAGAGTGTGTGACGTTGATATTCTGCCCGAAGTTTTGACATTTTATCGAATGTCGGATAACGGTATATGTGCTAATAATAAAGTTTGGCAAAATAAAATGCTCAGAGTAATTGCATTGGAAAATATTATACGTGATTTTGAATGTGATAAGCAATTGTTGTATTCAATATTAGTTAAATATATTAAAGGTTTGTTAATTTCTAAAGAAGAATTTTTTGCTTTGAAAACTCTTTTAGAAAAATTTTTAAATTTATTATACCCAAAAATATCGGCACCTTTTAATGATTATCTTTTAAAATATATTACATCAATGCTAAGACATTTTAAAATAGATGATGGGGAAAATAAGATAATATGGATGAATCGTTAATTTCTGTCTTAATGACCGTATATAATGCCCGTTCTGATGAATTACGGCAGGCTATAGAAAGTATTTTAAATCAAACATATGAAAATTTTGAATTTATAATAATAAATGACGCTTCAACCAATGACACCGAGGATGTTATTTTATCTTATAAAGATAACAGGATTAAATATTTTAAAAATGAAAAAAATTTGCACATAATAGCAAGTGCCAATAAAGGTTTGGATTTATGTAAGGGCAAATATATAGCAAGATTAGATGCAGACGATTACAGTGCCCCCGAGCGGCTCGAACGGCAGGTTGAATATATGGAAGAACATCCGAATATCGGCGGTTTGGGTACTTCTTTTAAACGTCTGCATACAAATGAAGAAGTACATTTTCCGACGGAGCCGGAGGATGTAAAACTTCTCACACGTTATGTAATGGGTTGTATAAGGCATTCATCTTCTATGATGCGTAGGTCAGTTTTATTGGAAAATAATCTTAAATACGATAAAAATTGTATTTATGCGGAAGATTTCAAGTTTTGGTCTGATATGTCGTATTTTGCGGATTTGGCGGTGCTGCCCGAAGTTTTAACTTTTACAAGGCTACATAAAGACGGTGTTTCTCAAAGCAATTTAGCCTGGCAGAATAAAATGGTTACGGTTGTTTTGCTGGATAATATGATCAGAGATTTTCAATGTGACAAAAAATATTTGTATTCCATACTCACAAAATATATCAAAGGAATTGCAATTTCTCATGATGAATTTATTGCATTAAAAAATCATTTGGAACAGGTTATAAATTACGTAGCACTCAGGGTATCTATTCCTTATAACTTCATTGTAAGACCGTTTATTATGAAGATACTTAAAAAAATGGTGTAAAAAAATTAAAGTTTTTTATATATTATGCCGTAAATAATTTTGTGTAGATAATATAAGGAGATTTTTATGGCTGGCGAAGGCGAATTAAAATTAAACGCATTACATTTTTCAGGAACGGATTACAAAAAAGCACTTGCTCCCGGAGAAAATAATCAAAATTATTTCAGGCAAGAAGATATTTTTACTGAATTTAAAAAACATACACGTTCAACTCCTGAAATAGATAATGCTTATATTGAAATTACGGATGCAGACGCATCAAAAAGAGATCTTCAAGGACATGATATAGCCGGACGACCTTATAATATAAGCGGTTTTAAGGTTATGTTAAACAGCCCTATGTATCAAAAATTTATTGAAATCAACGGCGATGATTTTACCGAAGGGTTAAATGACTTTGGCGAAAAAGTTATGCTGTATGACCAATCAAAGTCAGATAGAAAGGTTACAATGTTTTCAGAAGAAGTTACTCCTGAAGGCACAACTTTTTACGCAATCAAAGATAAAGACGGTAATGTCTTTAAATTTGATGAGAAAGGCAACGCAATAAACCTTACAAACCCCTTATAAACTTGAGAAAAAATCTTTATTTTTAACAAAAATAAATAGTTTGATATTAGATCCCAAATTTTGGGCATAATAAATAAGGGTACAAGCTGCGGGGTTTGCTATGGGTGATTTTGCTGTTGGACATGCTACAAGACCTGACGTAAAATCTAAACATTTCGGATTTGAGTCGATGTTTCCCAGAAAGGAAAATATTGATGATATGTTTCATGAATATTTTTCTAAAAACAATTCAGATGATGGCTTTGTTGATTTGCACGGTGAACTTCAAAGGCTCGATTTGAGAGGTTAGATTACAGGCCTGTAAAAGATTTTGAAACCGCTTCATGCGGTTTCTTTTTTTGTGTTATAATTTATTCAGAAAAGGAAGTATAATCATGAGCTTAACAGTATATTTAGGGATAGATGTAGGATCCGTTACCACAAAATTGGCACTTGTAGACGAAAAAGGCAAGTATGTCGACAGTTATATGCTTAGAACAGCCGGCAAACCCGTTATGGCTGTGCAAAAAGGTCTGAAAGAACTTTTTGCCAAAAAATTAACTGATTATAACGTAATGGGCGTCGGTACAACCGGTTCAGGCAGAAATTTAGCAGGTGCTTTGGTTGGTGCTGATATTATTAAAAATGAAATTACGGCTCATGCTGTTGCTGCAAGTATTAATGTCCCCGGAGTTCAGACAATTCTTGAAATCGGAGGTCAGGACAGTAAAATTATTTTGCTCCGTGACGGGATTGTTACCGATTTCGCTATGAATACCGTCTGTGCCGCAGGTACAGGCAGCTTTTTGGATCAACAGGCTAACAGGCTTAATGTCCCTATTGAACAGTTCGGCCCTACTGCTTTAAAATCCGAAAATCCGGCTAGAATTGCCGGCCGATGCGGTGTTTTCGCAGAAAGCGATTTGATTCATAAACAACAATTAGGGTATCCGGTAGAAGATTTATTGTACGGACTTTGTCAGGCTTTGGTCAGAAATTACCTCTCTAATCTTGCTTTAGGTAAAGAATTGCTTCCTGTATTCTCTTTCCAGGGCGGTGTCGCCACAAATACCGGCATGGTTAAAGCTTTTGAAGAAGCTTTGGGACATAAAGTTGTTGTCCCTGAAAATCACCAAACTATGGGTGCTATTGGTGCTGCTCTTTTAGCTATGGAAAATCATCAATATACTGAAGTCCCGACTAAATTCAAAGGCTGGGAAGTCGGTGATATGCATTTTTCATCAATTACTTGCGAGTGTAACGGTTGTTCAAACAATTGTGAAGTGATTACTATTGTCGAAGGTGTTGATGAAGTTCAGCATGTTGAAAAAATTAAAGATATAAAAGGTAACATTATCGCACGTTGGGGCGGTACTTGCGGTCGTTGGGATATTGCGTAAGGATTTTTGTATGGCTGAAACTTTGTCGGATTTCGCAAATTTTGAATTAGGTGAAGCTTTTTTCCAAATTGTAAGTAAGATGGTTATTGCTGACGGTATTCCGTTTACTAAAATAGGTGATTTCGAAATTGTTTCTCAAAGCTGGCGTAAACTTGCCAATAAAGATAACAAAACCCCCGATGAATTTAAGCAAATCGATGAAGATTACAAAATGGAAATCCGTGACCTGGCTGATTCTTGCGTTATTTATATGGCTGCTAAAACTAATAACAAAAGCTATAAATTTTCGCTCGATGATTATAAAACTTTTTTAAATATTTTAAACTCCGACAAAAATTCCATACAAAATGACAAGATTTCTCTTGAAGATTTTAATAAAAAGCTTGAGGTCGAATTTAAAAAACTTGCAAATCACGGCGAAGTTTCAGGTGATAATTTAATCGATAATAAAGATATTGCCGCATATATTTATGCTTTGGATATGAAAACAGAACGTGATGAAAATAACAAATTCTCAGGTTTTATCTTGAACGGAAAAATTACACCGATGAATTATGCAGTTGCTTACCGTGAACTTAAAGAAGATACGGATAATATGTTTTCTTTTAAGCTCCGTCAGGCTTATAAAAATTTGTTCGGTAATATTTCTTAATATTTTTTACCCAATATCTATTGTTAAAAAATGTAAATAATTTTTATATACTATGTATATATCAGCAATTTTTTGACTCATATGTATTTTATATATTTAACGAGGATATTATGAGTTCATTTAACGTATCATCACCAAGAGGCGGTACACGTCCAATAACAGCATATAAAGGTCCGAAACCTAAACCGATGCCTGCACCACGCAGATTTGGCGGTGTTACGGTAAATAATTACACTAATTTTAATCCTGCGTTTAGATATGGCGGCGATTGCTGCAGCGGTAATTCTGATTTCGAAAAAGCTATGGGAATTACTTCATTAGCAACCGGCGGTATTTCTCTTTTGTCATCTATCTTAAGTTTGTTCGGCGGTAATAAAAATACTGAAGCTCCCGCTCCGCAAACCCCTGTAGAACCTGAAAAATCACCTCTTGAAGCTTTTGAAGATATGAAAGCAAAAATGAAGGATATGACTCCTGATGAGATGAAAACGGATGATTCTCCTGAAAACGGTGTATCAATGGTTGACGATGAATGGCGTGAAATGGGTCATGCAGCCGGTGATGACCCCGAAAAAATGAAGCAGGTTCAGGAAAAATATGTTGAACTTGTCAAAGAATTCGGGGCTGAATATATACAGCAGTTAGATAAAAAGCATGGTAATGGCGATGGTAAATTATCATTTGAAGAATTCAAAAAAAGCGAAATATTTAATTCGCCTGAATTTGCTAATAATGATGCACTTAAGCGAGCTGTATATGATGCTGCTTTTGAGACTTTGGATTTAAATGCAGATAAAAATCTTGATAATGAAGAAATTACTTCATTCTTGGCAGCTATGGATTATGACAAAGACGGCAATGTTAACGGGCGTATTACTATAGATGATTATACAAGACTTTCAGATGAATTAGTAACGGGTAGTTCGGACTTTACTGGAAGATTAAAAGATCTTCACACCAAATTTTTCGGCAATGAAGAATCAGAATAATTTTTTGTGCTAAACTGTTGTTATGGAAGATTTAGCAGCATCTGTTAAAAATTTGAGAAAAAAGTATCGTGAGATATTTAAAATTTCTGCTGAAGAAATTCAAAAACGGATAGATGAAATAAAACCCGACGGAGCCGGTGATATTTTTGATAATTATCCGGCAAATTCCCCGGGCATGCTTTGGCAAAAATCTGTTTTGAAAATGTTTGATGAAGATATTTGCCGTGAAATTTTCAGAAAATGGAATGAAATTTTAGCTTATAGAAAAGAGTTTTCCTGCATAGGCTGCGGAACTTGCTGCCGTTTAGCCTGCAGTGAATTTTCATCAGATGAATTAAAAATTAAAGCTCAGCATGGTGATAATTTTGCCAATCAGTTTTTGAGTGTGTTTATCCCTTACAATTCAAAAGAAGAAGCAAGGGAAATTTATCCTGAATATATAGAAATGCTTGAAAAAAACAAAGAAGATAAGGTATATTTCTATCATTGCCCGAAAATAAACGACTGTTGCAGGTGTACCGATTATAACAACCGCCCGCAAATTTGCCGTGATTTCCCTGATAATCCGCTTACGCTTTTACCTGAATCATGCGGCTTTGCCCCCTGGAAACGTGAAGTTGAACCTATTGCTTTGATGCTTCATTCCATGCTTGAAATAATTGAATATTATAAGGAGCATATTAATGCAAATTTTGACAGGACTTAGCCAAAAAGAAATAGAAAAGATTACGGATGAACTTCATCAGTCAAAATTCCGTGCAAGACAAATCCATAATTGGATTTATTTAAAATCCGCTAAATCTATTGACGATATGACCGATCTGTCAAAAGATTTTAGGGAAGAATTGAAAAAAATTGCAAAAGTTTCTGATGTCAAAATAAAAGTTAAACAGGAAAGTGTTGACGGCACTTTGAAATATTTGCTTGAATACCCTGACGGTGAATGTGTTGAAACCGTTTTGATGAGGTTTGATAACCGTGCTAATTTGACGGCATGCGTCAGCTCTCAAATCGGCTGTGCTGTTAATTGTGCATTTTGTGCTACCGGTAAACGAGGTTTTATCCGTAATTTGGATTATAAAGAAATTGTCGAACAAGTCCTGACAATCCAGCGTGATACCGGACTAAAAGTCACAAATGTCGTTTTCATGGGGCAAGGTGAGCCGCTTTTAAATCTCGATAATGTTTTAAAAGCTATGAAAATTTTTAATGAGAGTCTTCAAATCGGTCAAAGACGCATTACTGTTTCAACAAGCGGTATTATCCCGGGAATTAATCAGTTGGCTGAAATTGATATGCAGTCTACTCTTGCTATTTCGCTTCACGCTCCAAATCACGATATTCGTAAACAAATTATGCCTGTTGAAAATAAATACAACATACTTGATTTAAAATCAGCTTTAAAAAATTATATCGCAAAAACCGGCAGACGAATTACTATTGAGTATTTATTAATCGAAAATTTAAATGATACGTTTGATTGTGCTAAGGAACTTGCACATTATTTACATGATTTGAAATGTAATATCAATCTTATTCCGTATAATTCCGTTGAGTATAATGATTTTAAAAAGCCCTCAAATAGTTCGGTAATGAAGTTTAAGTGTTTGTTAGAGCATTCCGGTAAAAAAGTAACCGTAAGGCTTGAACGTGGTGCTGATATTGATGCTGCCTGCGGTCAACTAAAAGGTAAATATTTGCAAATTTAGGGTTTTATTGTTATAATAAATTCGGAGGGCAGAAAAATGTTAAAAGAAGGTGCAAAAATATATCAAAAACCGACCGTAGGGGGGGGGGGCGACTTGCTCAAAGCTTACTTAGAATTGATTTTTCAGGATCAACGTGTTTAAAAGCGTTTTTAAGATTGTTTTTTACCCCGATTGACTATATATTAAAATTAAACTATAATTTTAATATTATGAATTATAGTTTAAGTAATAAGAAGATAAAAAGCGGCATTTTTAATAAAGTTGCTATGGCATTATGTCAAAATAACTTATTAACGAACTTATTCCACACAACCCGTCATTCTGAGCGGAGGTGCTACGCACGTAGACACATTAGGTTTGCCTTCACCCGTCATCCTGAGGCTTTAGCCGAAGGTGCTACGCACGTAGGTATGTCTAACAACAATCGTCGTGCAGCATTTACCCTCGCAGAGGTTCTTATCACCCTCGGGATTATTGGGGTCGTTGCGGCTTTGACTATTCCGACTTTGATTAGTAATTATAATAAACGACAAACTGTTACAAAGTTAAAACAAACCTATTCTATTTTATCTCAAGCTTTAACTATGGCTCAGGTAAAAGAAGGTGATACCTCAACTTGGGATGTCGCCGGAATTTTCGGCACACCTACTGACGATCCGAATTTTAACAGAGAAGAAAGTATAGAAAAATTCGTTGATAAATATTTAATCCCGTATGTAAAAGTTTCAAAAAATTACGGTGTTTCTAATGCGTCTAATATAGGTTATGACGCATATTATGCTCCTTCCGGTAATCATTATAGTGCTTATACGAGAGGGCATTATTTTTTGTTATCAAATAATGTTTTAGTTATGACAAGTATAGCCACATCAGGATGTGTCGGCGGAACAAACCCTGACGGGAGCTGCGTATCTACTGAATTTCGAAATATTGTTTTTTATGTTGATATAAACGGTTTGAACAAGCCTAATACTTTAGGAAAAGATGTATTTTTGATGCAGTTTGATATCCCGAGCAAGCAATTTGGCTTTCATCAATATACTAATAACAACTCAAGAGATTCTTATAAATCAATTTGTGCAACCGACAGCGGCTCACAAGTATGCGGATATTTGATATATTTGGACGGCTGGCAGATCAGGGATGATTATCCGTGGTTATGATATAATTATTTTATGAAAGCATTAATTCAAAGAGTTAAAAGAGCTTCTGTTACAATTGACGGCGAACTTTATTCTAAAATCGGTCATGGTTTGCTGGTGTTTTTGGGTGTGGAAAATGGCGATGAAAAATTTAATGCGGAAAAACTGGCTGAAAAAATTGTCAATTTGCGTATATTTGAAGATGAAAATGAAAAAATGAATTTATCTTTAAAAGATGTTAATGGCGAAATGCTTGTAGTATCGCAGTTTACTCTGTGCGGTGATTGTAAAAAAGGAACACGTCCGAGTTTTGACAAGGCTGCAGTACCTAATATTGCAAATGATTTATATGAATATTTTATCAACAATGTTAATGAGCGTAACATTAAGGTGAAAACCGGTAAATTCCGTGCAATGATGGATGTTGAGCTGGTGAATGACGGTCCGGTCACCTTTTGGCTGGAAAAATAAAACTTTACCCTCTTGCCAAGAATTATTTTTCATGATAAAATAATAATGCAAATTTGTATTTCGATTTTATTCGAGGAGTTATTTAAATTATTTTAATTAAGAGGCTTATTAAATTATGTATGTAAACAAGTGCATTAAGTGCGGTCGCGAGTTTGAGACTAAAAACCCCAAAAGAGTTATTTGTCCTGATTGTCTGTATCCTGATAAGAAAATGATAATTTCAGAAGTAAAACCTTCTGTTGAAACTCCTCAGGAAACAAAACCTCTTACAAGTTACAGCACTGAAGAACAACCAAAGTTCTATAGCAGCTACAGTGCCGGTGAAGGTCGTGAACAACGCAATTATAAACCGCGGCAATTTAGTCGTGATAACAGACAAAACAGAAGCGGCTTTAACAGGCGTGATAATAAATTTAATCGTAATAATCGTTCTAGACGTCCTAATCAACGTCCTAATTTCCGTAAGCCAAGACCTAAAGCTCCTAGACAGTTACTAATCAGTAAAGAACAGCTGGAGCAGATCGAAAAGCTCTACAAAGCGATGCTTCCTCTGCCGAATCCCGATGCTCATGAAGTTATTGCTGAAAAAGTAGGTTTGGAACCGAGAAAAGTATTCTTTGGTATAAATTTGGTCAGACAAAAATTAATGCTGCCTAAATTACCGTTCCCTAAACGTAAGCTTGCAATTTCTCCGGATCAATTGTTTGCAATCAAAAATCTTTATGAACCTTTATTGCCGTTACCGCCTATTGGTTGTCATAAGATTATTGCTGCTCAATTAAAAATGGATGAATGGCGTGTTCACGTCGGTATAAAACTCATACGTGCTCAAATGGGATTGGAACGCTGGAATTCCGAAAGAGAAGACGCTCCTGCCGAATTTAAAACTCAAAAAACTGAGAAACCTAAACGCGGAAGAAAATCTAAAAAAGAAGATTCTGCCGATGAATAAATATATTTCTGTCGGTAAGATTTTAAACTTCCATGGTATAAAAGGTGAAGCAAAAGTTGGCTTTTCTAAAAATCAAGCAGATTTTTTTCTTTCTTTAAAATCTGTTTTTGTTAAGCAGGACAATAGCTTTTGTCTTTTAAATATTCAGTATTCAAAGTTAAACAAAAATTTTGCTATTGTAAAATTTGCAGGTATTGATTCAATCAATGATTTACTGCCGTTAAAAGGTGCTCTATTGTTTGTCGAAGAAAAAACCATCAGAGAAAATTTAGATGAAGATGAATTTTTAATTGATGAACTTGTTGGTTTAGATGTATTCGATGAAAATAATAAAAAATTGGGTTTTGTTATAGGTGTATCTAATAATGGTGCCAGTGATTTGTTGTCAGTAAAAACAAATTCCAGGCAAATATCTCTTGTACCATTTGTGAAAGCTATAGTCATTGATGTTGATTTGAAATCAAAAAAAATTGTTATTAAAAATTTAGAAGGGTTGTTACAATGAGATTTGATGTATTGACTCTTTTCCCTGATATGGTAGAAGATTATTTTAAGTACAGTATTCTTAAAAGAGCTGTTGAAGTTAATGTCATCGAAGTTAATACAATCAATCCGAGAGATTATGCTTTAAATAAACATAAAAAAGTTGATGATACACCGTATGGAGGCGGTGCAGGCATGGTCTTGATGCCTCAGCCTTATGTTGATGCTTATGAAAGTATTGAGAAAAATGAAAATTCTTTAACGGTTATGCTTTCTCCGCAAGGAACCCCTTTAAATGACCAATTGGTAAATGATTTGACACGTTATAATCAAATTATTTTGATGTGCGGGCATTATGAAGGTTTTGATGAAAGAATACGTGAGATTATTAAGCCTAAAGAAATTTCAATTGGTGATTTTGTATTAACCGGCGGTGAATTACCGGCATTATGCCTTATTGATGCTGTTAGCAGAAAGCTGGAAGGTACTTTAGGTAAAATTGAATCAGCACAAAATGACAGTTTTTCCGATGGATTATTGGAATATCCGCAATATACAAAACCACGTGATTTCCGTGGATTTAAAGTCCCGGAAGTGCTGTTAAACGGTAATCATAAAGAAATTGAAGAGTTTAGAAATTCGCAAAGGTTTATAAGAACTAAAATCAGACGTCCTGATTTATTGAATTAGTCAGGTCGTGGTTTTTTCCTATGCCTAATCCGTCTTTTAAAAATGTGATTAAGCCGACTCCTGCAAGCCCCCAAGCACCTGCTTTTGCTAAACTTTTATTTTTTGCAAACAGTGCGGTCACTCCTAAACCAAGCGGAATTACATTCGATACAAGCATTGCTCCAAAACCTTTGAAATATCCGACTATTGCGTTGAAAAATCCTCTGTAATTTTCATTTAATTCAAAACGAAAAACAGCATCCTGCATTTTTTCTTTTGTAACGCTTGGTTTATCTAAAGTCATTGTGTTCATAAGATAATGCTGTACAGCTTTTGCATCTTTGGTCTTTACATCCGCATCTGCCTGCGTTTTTGCAAAAGCGTGTGCATCTTTTGCAACAAAATACAGTGCGGCTGCTCCAACACCTCTTGCTATATATTTACCATAGTTAGATTTTATTGCCTTAACAATGCTCATTATTTTTTATCTTCCTTTTTGGGTTTTGCGTCAAATTCTTTTTGAACAATTTGACCTGACATTTTTAATAAGATTTGACTTGCAAGCAGTGCATCTTGTCCGTAACCTAAATCGGAATTCTGCATTTGCTGCAGAACTTTTACGGTAAAGTCATCACCCGTTACCTGCCGTGCATCAAGAGCTGCAAGTGCTATGAATCTTACCGGCTGATACGGGTCTTGTAACATTTTGTTGATTAATGCGGTTAAAGCTTTGTCATCTTTCCTTGATTCGTCTTCTTCAAGTCTTGCTGCAACTTCTTTTGCACCCATTAATCTTATTTCTTTATCCTGACTGTTTAAATAATTTTCAAGGTTTTTTATGTATTCATCTGTTAATTGTACTATATTACGTTTTTCTTTTTTATTTTCTGTTTTAGTTGTAGTCGTTGTGTTTGTTGTATTTGTAGTGGTTGTGGTGTTTGCATTGTTTGCGTTACTTGCATTGTTTGCATTGTTTGCATTGTTTGTACCACCGCCCCATTGGTTTGTATAATATTGCTGCGGATAACATCCTGGGTATTGCGGTGCATTGACGTTGTAAACGGGTGCTGCTCCGGGAACACCTACTGACGGGTTAAATATTTGTATATTTACACCTGAATAGTTAGGAACCTGCACGGTTTGCGGTGCAGTCTGTGATGACATTACAGGCTGCGATTGCGTAACTACAGGATATTGTTGACCTACATTATTTTGCATGTTTACACCTACCTATTTTATTAAAGTATTGAACATTTTATTTATTGCTTTAATTTTTTATTTTTTAAGAAATGTTACAGAATTTTATTATGACTGCGGTTAAATATATAATGTTGCTATGGACGGTTATGAAAAATATTATTTAGGAACAAGACCTGATAATTTATGTCATATGTGCGGCTGGTGCTGTCGTGTCGCTACAACTTCCATACCTTACAATAAAATTATAGAGTTGGCAAAAGAAGGTGATGAAGGAGCCAAAGATTTTTTGGAATTATTTGAACCTTATCCGTCAATTGAAGATGCAAAAAAAGTTTCCGAAGCTGTTGTTGAAAACATTATAAACGGACTTAAAGAAGACGGTAATTACAATGAAGATAATATGACGTTTTATAAATGCCGGTATCTTACTGAAGATAATTTGTGCAGCAGATATGAGACTCGTATGCAACTGTGTAAACATTTTCCTGCATCACCTTGGGCTATTGTGCCGCCGGGCTGCGGTTATGAAGGCTGGCTTTTTATGAAACGTGAAGAAGCTAAACAAAAAATTCGTAAAATTAAGGAAGAATTAATTGAATTAGAATTGCTTAAGAAAAAAACGGGTTCTAGTGAGGTATTATCAAAAATAACTACTGTTATTAGTAAAATGCATCATTCTATTGAGCTTTACAAAAAACACGGCTCCGAAAATTGGTAAATCAGGCTTTTACTGTATCAGAAAGTTTATTTCTGTAAAATTCAGTGTTTATATTTAATTTAGTTCCTATATCTAAAAGCATATTGACAAATTCTTTATCTTTTGATTTTGTGTTTTTGGATAAATTATTCAAAATATCGTTAATTTTTACGAATATCCTGTTAAAGTAAATATTTTGAGCTTCTGAAATATCAATTTCCAATTCAAGTTTTTCAATATTATCAAACATTTCCAAAAGTACTTCTGCCTGCTGGCTTTCAAAGCTTTGCGATAATCTGTTTATATTTTGCAGAATTTTCTTTGCAAAAATTTTGTTTGATGGTGTTTTGTCTAACAATATATCCATTTTTTTGGCTTCATAATTTATGTCAAATGCCTGTTGAAGTATTGCAGGATCCACAAAACCTCCTGAATGCATTACCAAATCATTAAATTTATGGCTCAATGCATACGATGCTGCTATTTTAAATTCATTCGGTATGGTTAATCCTAAATTTTGCATATGGTATATGGAGCCTTTACCTTCATCATACATATCCTGATATGTCTGAGCAAACTTTTGTAATTTACCTTTGAGCATTATTGTTAAAATCTTGCGTCTTTCTTCTATAAATATGTCTTTAAGCGTAAAGTATTCTTTACCGAAGTTTTCATCTATTGCTCTTATAATCTCAGTCAACGGATTCAGCATAAATGTCTTTATTAAATTTGTTTTAATGTTATTGTAGTCATTTTCATCGGAAAATTCTTTTATTGCACATTGAAAATCTCCGCCAGCAAATTGTACAAGTGCAAATATTTGATTAACGGATTCTAAAGTGATTTTCGATTTTATTTCAATATTTCCGACAATGAATGTTGATGTGCCTTTTTGTACTTTTTGGTAATCATATCTGGTTATTGAATAACAATATACATCTTCTTCGTCTTCAAAATCTTGATAGATAGATGATATAGCCCATAAACTTGCAATTTGTTTTGGGGTTACGACCGACGGCTTTACAAAATTTTTATAAATATCTTTACCTGTGCCGTATTCTTGTATATTGCTTTTAGCTTCAGATAGGATTTCCAAAAATTTCTTTTCATAATCTTGTTTACTGAAGACTTGTGCAAGTTGCAGTGCCCTTGCTGCATATTTCATAATTTGTACAGTTTCTATTCCTGAAATTTCAGAGAAAAACCAGCCGCAGCTTGTGTACATTAAAAGTGCCTGACGCTGCATTTCTAAAAGTTTCATCCCTTTTACCCGCTGCTCATCGTTCAGCTCAGGTAAAAAGTATTTATTTTGAAATTTTCGTACATTAGATTCTGTTCTGTCTAATATCACATCAATATAATTGTTTCTAACGTCCCAAATATTAGTGTTGAAGTATTTAACACCTTCTTTTTCAAAGATTTTTATAAATTCATCTCTTAAGTAATCTAAGCCATTGCGAAGAGGCTTTCTCCATTTTTGGTTCCATCCCGGATGTCCGCCGGTTGAACATCCGCAATCTTCGCACCATCTCCCGACACCGTGAAAACAGCTCCATGAAGATGCCTGTTTTATATCAACTTCATAATTACTTTTATATTTTTCTAAATATTCCGCATAATTGGTGATTGTAAATCCTTCATCTTCTGCTCGTATTTTTAGTACATATGCCAGTGCCATATCACCGAATTTTGTATGGTGTCCGTAGCTTTCTCCGTCTGTGGCAATGTTAATTAATTGCGGATAATTTCTTGTATCTGAAACTCCTTCTTTTAATCGTCTTATAAATTTGTTTCCGTCTTTTAATAATTCATCAAACGCAACTGAGCGAGAAATTGCACCGTCATAGAAGAATAAATCAATTGATTTCCCGGGAGCTGATTTTATATTATATTTATATGATCTTGCAGGATCAATGTTGCCCCAGCTTACATCAGTCCATTCTTTATCCGTTGTTTTTTTCATTTTTAATGCTTGGTACGGCGAAAGAATTGTAAATTTAATTCCGTTTTCTTCTAACACTCTTAAAGTGTCATCGTCGACAGCTGTTTCTGCCAGCCAAATACCTTCCGGTTTTCTGCCAAATCTGTATTCAAAATCTTTTATACCCCATTTTACTTGAGTTTGTTTATCCTGTTCGTTGGCAAGCGGCATAATCATATGATTGTAAACTTGTGCAAGAGCATTGCCATGGCCGTTATGTTCATTGATACTTTCTATATCGGCTTTTATAATTCTTTCATATGTTAAAGGAGCATACTGTTCCATCCAGGATAAAAGGGTTGGTCCAAAGTTGAAGCTCATATGTTCGTAATTGTTTACAACATCTAATATCCTGTTTCTATTGTCCACAATTTTGGATACGGAATTAGGGTTATAGCATTCTTTAGTTATTCTTTCGTTCCAATCGTGATAGGGTAATGCACTATCCTGTAATTCTATTGCTTCTAGCCAGGGATTTTCTCGTGGCGGCTGATAAAAGTGACCATGTATAGTTAAAAATTTTTCTGCCATGCTTAACTCCGTATAAATAATATTATTTGTTTTTAGGCTTTTGAGTTAAAACTGTGAATTTTTCAGCCTCTACCCAAACATCTCCTAATGCTGTTGAAAAAACTTTTCCGCTGAATTCTATTTCATCTCCTGCGTTTAGATCTATATGTTTTTCAGCTTCTGCTCGTTTTAAAAATATTTTCATTTCTGATAACGGTATATTATGATCCTTTACATCATCACGTTGAATTAGAAACGTTATATAATCTTCGGAACTTTTATATGCCGGTTGATAATCAAGACCAAGTGTGGAAAATTTATCAAATTTACCCTTAACAGTTACATTTTTATTTAAAAAATGTTCAGGTTCGGCGACTATATCAAGAGCATTTGCCGGTGTATATATTACAGTTGATTGTTGTTGAGCAGGTTTTTCTAATGTAGCGGGAGGTTGTGCTAAAACAGGCATTAATATTCCCGCTGCCAGTGCTATTATTAATAATTTAATTTTTTTATTCATAATTTCCCCTTTGATTTATATTCTATCACAATATTTATTTTTTTTAAACTACCCGACAAGAAATTTTTCTTGTTTTCCTTTTTTGTTTGTGGTATTCTCGGTGTGTGTGTCAAAATTGTACTGATTACACTTTATAAAAGGAGAAATTACCATGACTACAAAAGAATTTTTTACCGATTCAGAAGAATTAAAAAAATTGATGTCGGCAGCTCGTGCAACTATTACGGCACCGTTTTTCGGCAATAATGTTGAAGAAATAAAAACAGTTTCAGAAGCATATAAGCTGGCAAAATCAAGCCCGGGAACTATTGAACTAACTGGCATGCCGGTTTATCAACCCGAAAAAATAGGACTTCCTCAAGGTGCTAATCAATTACTTTTTAACGACGGAACTGTTGTCGGTCGTTGTGCCGCTGCAAGAAAGATTGTCGGCGAACCAAATTGTGATTTAAAATATTTATTGCCGATAATTCGTGAAGCTATTTATCAAACCCGTGATAAATTAATGTATAAAACAGAAGTTGTTGTCGGTTTAGAAGAAGATTTTATGGTAAAAGCTCATTTGATGATACCTGAAGGATTTGAAAACATTATGTATTCCTGGATGTTAAATTTCCAATATATCAATGAAGCTTATGCAAATATGTATGAAAAATCAAGAGAATTACCTGACGGAGATATTTATGTATTTTCAGATCCTGACTGGTCACATCCGGATTTCCCTTACGGATTGACGTTCTTTGATCCTGAACATAATTGTGCTGCTATTTTGGGTATGAGATATTTCGGTGAACATAAAAAAGGTACATTAACTCTTGCTTGGGGATGTGCTGCACGTAACGGTTATGCTTCTTGCCATGGCGGTATGAAACGTTATAATTTGGATAACGGTAAATCATTCCAGGTTGCTGTATTTGGTTTGTCCGGCTCAGGTAAGTCAACAATTACTCATGCAAAACATAATAATAAATATAATATCACTGTTCTTCACGATGATGCTTTTATTATTAATGTTCATGACAAATACACAATTGCACTTGAACCGGCATATTTTGATAAAACTGCGGATTATCCTATTGGCTGTGATGATAATAAATATATTTTGACACAGCAAAATGCAGGTGCTATACAATTAGCTGACGGTAAAGTCGTATCTGTGACTGAAGATATCAGAAACGGCAACGGTCGTGCTGTTAAATCAAAATTATGGTCGCCAAACCGTGTCGACAGAATTGATCAGCCGATTAATGCTATTTTTTGGTTGATGAAAGATCCGACTATTCCTCCTGTTTTAAAATTATCAGGAGCATCACTCGGTTCTGCTATGGGTGCTACACTTGCTACTAAACGTTCATCTGCAGAAAGACTTGCAGCCGGTGTTGATCCTAATGCATTAGTTGTTGAACCTTATGCTAACCCGTTCAGAGTTTATCCGTTATCAGTTGATTATACAAGATTTAAACAATTAATTGCTGACGGTGTTGATTGTTATATCTTGAATACCGGTGAATTTATGGGACAAAAAGTTAAACCTGCTCATACATTAGGTATTATTGAGGCTATTGTTGAAGGTACTGCTAAATTCCATAAATGGGAAAACTTCTCTGATATCGAAATTATGGATATTGAAGGATTTGATGCATCATTCTCTAATAAAGAATACGCTGAACAATTTGTTGCACGTATGTATGACAGAATTGCGTTCGTTAAATCCAGAGAAACAGAAAAAGCAGGAATTGATAAACTTCCGGCAGATGCCTTACAAGCTCTTGAAGCTGTTGTTAAAGAAGCTTCGGCTCTTGCCAGGGTTTAAATTCGTTAAAGTAACAGAGATCAATAGATCTCTGTTACTTTTTGTAAATTTTTGCCGTTTGATGGCAAATTTTTTTTTGAGTTTTTTTATATAAATATGGCTATTGATTTAGTAAAAGATGCATATGACATTGCAAGATACGGATACAATTTAGATATTAATAAAGAAGTTGTTGCAAAACTTATACAGCCCCGTGACGGTTTTATAAAAACCACGGAAGATTTGCCGGCTATTGACCGTAAAGGTTTTCTGACAAAAGACTTTGTCAGAAAATATGTTAATTATCAAACCGGCGAAGATGAGTATGTAAAATATGGCTCAAGGGGTGTAGAACGTTTAATTTATAAAAATAAAAAACCATTTGGTGCAATAACATTTACTAAAAATTATTCAAATGGTACTTTTTTGTCGGAAGTATTTGAATGTGGTAAAAATAATGAACTTTATCGAATTTTTCAAGACGGTACAAGAAGGTTGTTATTGGGATTAGGAAAATTCAGTGATTGTTTTGACCTTAAGGATTTTAGAGCATTAATTAAAGAAGCCGGTAACAATGTCGTAAAATTTTTATAAAAAAATCCCCTCAAAAGAGGGGATTTTTTTATAATCTATTCAATTTCAATAACGCCAACAGGGCAAGAATCAGCAGCTTCTTTAACACAATCCATGTTATCTGCAACTGCTGCCTGGTTAACTGTTGCTACGTCTTCTACTTTGAATACAGCATCGCAAATTGATTCGCAAGCACCGCATCCAATGCATCCATCATTAATTTTTACTGTCATTTTGTTTCTCCTTATTTATTTTTACACGTGGAATTTTTCCACAAACTTATTATAAAACAAAAAAATTAAAATATCCAGTCTTTTATAAAGTTAGCCACATGGTCAAATCCATCTAATATACCCAAGGATTTACCTTTTATTTTTTTATTATATAAAAGAACGGGAACTTTTTCTCTGGTATGATCCGTTCCGGGTACCGTCGGATCACATCCGTGGTCTGCGGTTATTATTAACAAATCATCATCATTCAGATATTTAAGAATTTCACCTAAATATACATCAATTTCTTCTATGGCTTTACCATATCCTGCTGCATCATTTCTGTGTCCGTAGAGCATATCTGTATCGACTAAATTAGTAAAAATTATTGTCGGTTCACCGTAAGCTTTTTTTTCATATGCTAGATTTTCAAGCTCAAGTTCATTTTTTACGGCTTTTAGAGTTAATTCAAGACCTTCTTTGTTAGATCCGGTGTGAATGGCATGAGTTATGCCTTTTTTGGCAAAAATGTCTTCTATTTTTCCTATGCCAATGACCTTACCGCCTTTGTTTTTTACATCATCCAAAATTGTATGATGCGGTGTCATGGAATAATCTCTCCGGTCTTTTGATATCCTTGCAGGTTTTCCGTTTATAACTTTATACGGTCTTGCTATTACTCTTGAAACATTGTATTGACCGTCGTCCAATAATTTTCTTGCTATTGTGCACCATTCGTAGAGAGTTTCTAAGGGAATAATATCTGTGTCTACGGCTATTTGAAATACACTGTCAGCTGATGTATAAACTATCGGGAATTTTGTTTTTTGGTGTTCATCATTTAACTGTTCAATTATAACTGTACCGCTTGCCGGAATATTTGCCAAAACTCCTCCGCAATTTGTTTCTTGAATAAATTTGTCGATTAATTCTTTTGGAAATCCGTCAGGAAAAGTTGCAAAAGGTTTTTCGGATATGTAACCGGCTATTTCCCAATGACCTGTAGTTGTGTCTTTACCTTTGGATTTTTCTGTCATTGTGCCGTATTGTGCGATTGGTTTGTCAGTTTTATTTACACCTTGAAAGTCATCTATATTGCCTAAACCCATTTTCGACATATTAGGAATGTTTAATCCGTTATTAAATTTGCAAACATTTTTCAATGTATTACATTCCGGTATATCATTAAAATCTTTACAATCCGGCATGGCTCCTATCCCCATGGAATCGATAACTATAATTATTGCTCTTTTCATGTTTACCCCTTTTTTATTATAGCATAAATTATTCGGTTGTATTTATTATACTGTAAGCATTAAAATCAAGCGAGCCAAATATTATTTTTACCTGTTTTTCTCCGTTATTTATTAATTTTACAAATTGTACTGTCGGCTGATTAAAATCGTCTTTTGTTTCAATTGCCGGAATTTCGCCGATTAAATAATGTGCTTGATATAATTTTAAAACAGGTTTACCGTTTATTTTTTCTCCAATAACCTGATAATGCCCCGGAGGAACTGTTTTGCTTTCTGATATTATAAGTTCTGCCGGTATGCATAAAACAGGCAATTCTTCTTCTGTTTCTTTTATAAATTGTGTTTCATTGCTTTGGTGAAATTCTTCACCTTTTGGAATGTTTTTATTTTTACGCTTTTTTTTCATTTTACTTTCTAATGCTTTATCAAATTCTTCATCGGTTACAGCTTTCTGTCCGTATGAGTTTTGATCTCCAAAATAATCCCACATATCGGCAGAAGCTGTATTTCCTATAGAAAATACCATGATTAAAATTATTATCCAAAGTTTTTTCATACTCTTATAATAATGTTTTTTTTTAATATGTAAACCAATCATTTGAAGTAAAAATCGCCTCAAGGGCGATTCACACGAGAAATTTTTAACAGATATATCCTGACAAGATTTTTTGTCCGGTTAATTTCATCTTTTTCAATGCTCTCAATTCTGTTTGTCTTATGCATTCTTTTGTAACACCGTACATATTGCCGATTTCTTCCAGCGTGCGGCGTGTCGTATCACCTAACCCGTATCGCATTGTGACAACTTCTCTTTCTCTGTCTTTCAGTGTTGAAATTACGGCTGCTATATCGGTTTTTAAATTTTCATATTCTGCATTTGTCGATACAAAGCTGTTTTCGTCTGCTAAGATGTCTGCAATATTGAATTCTTTACCATCATTTTTTTCTAATCCGCTTTCTATTGAGATTGTTTTTGTATATGCTGATAAAAATGTTTCTATTTTGTCTTTTGAAATATTCATTTTTTTTGCTACATCTTCTGTTTTTACGGGAGCATTGACTGTTTTTTCCATTTCTGATTTTATTTTTGAAAATTTTGATAATGTTTCTTGAATATATACAGGTATTTTCATGCAATGTGACTGCTCCGAAATTGCTTTGAACATTGATTGTTTTATCCACCAGCTTGCATATGTAGCAAATTTGTAACCTAATTTGTAATTGAATTTTTCGGCAGCTATCATTAAACCGAGATTGCCTTCCTGTATCAAATCCACCAGCGGCAGATTTGACGCATGAATTGCTTTTTTGGCAATAGTAATTACTAATTTTAAATTTGCCCGTATAAGTTTTTTCTTTGCGTCAGTATCTCCTTCTTTTGCAAGTTTTGCAATTTCTCTTTCTTCTTTTGCACTTAAAGACGGATACTGTGCTATTTCTCTTAAATAATTTGCGAGCACGGTGTCATTTTCTGCTTTTAATACGGAATCTTTTGATGGATTTGAAAATCTGCCTGTTTTTTTTAATTTGATCAATGAATCTTTTTTCATTTAAAACTCCTCTTCTTACACTTAATACACGAGAATTCAAACTAGTATATACAAAGTATATACCACGATATATATTTTATTTAACATGTATATTAAGTTATGTAAAGATAAAAACATAAAATATGTTGAAAAAGACTTTGAAATCAGTATTTTTTGTTGTAATATTTTGGCAGGGGAAAGATATGAAAAAGAAAATATTTGTTATACTGGGTATTATTTTAGCGGTAGCATTTACATCAGCAATTACATTTGCTTTGACAAATCCTGCATTGGAGCAGAAACATAAACCATCGGATTATAAAATAGGAATAAAATATGAAGAAGCTATTCAATCAAGAAAACCGATGCTTGCATTATTTTATGTTGATTGGTGCGGCTATTGCTTGAAATTTATGCCTAAATATAACATTATAAGTAATGTTTACAAGGATAAATATAATGTAGTTATGCTGAATGCGGAAGATCCTGCAAATAAAGCTTTAGTAGAAGAAGTTGCTTTATCAGGTTTCCCGACACTTTATATAATTGATCCTAAATATGATAACAGGGTATTATTAAATAATGCTATTTATACTGATTTAAAAAAATTAAGAGTGGAATTGGATCGCTATTTACGTATCAGAGGCTTACTTGATTTGGTGCCTGTTAATTAAATTGTAAAATTATGTAAATTTTTTCAGGAAAAATTAGCAATTTTTATCAGAACTGGGACTTTATAATAATATAAAGCTCTCTCTTCTTATTTAAACGGATAGGCCTTGAATATCACAAGGTCTTTTTTTTTACTTAAAATTATGATATAATTTGGACATGGAGGGCAGATAAATGTTAAAAGATTGGTCAAAAGTATATCAAGCAGTGGCCGTAGGGGGGGGGGCGACTTGCTCAAAGCTTACTTAGAATTGATTTTTCAGGATTAAAGTGTTTAAAAGCGTTTTTAAGATTGTTTTTTACCCCGATTGACTATGTATTAAAATTAAATTATAATTTTAATATTATGAATTATAGTTTATGTAATAAGAAGATAAAGAACGGTATTTTTAATAAAGTTGTTAATGTATTACACCAAAACAACTTATTCCACACAACACGTCATCCTGAGCGGAGGTGCTACGCACGTAGACACATTAGGTTTGCCTTCACACGTCATCCTGAGGCTTTAGCCGTAAGTATGTCTAACAACAATCGTCGTGCCGCCTTCACGCTCGCAGAGGTTCTTATCACCCTCGGGATTATTGGGGTCGTTGCGGCTTTGACTATTCCGACTTTGATTAGTAATTATAATAAACGGCAAACTGTTACAAAATTAAAACAAACCTATTCTATTTTATCTCAAGCCTTAACTATGGCTCAGGTAAAAGAAGGTGATACCTCAACCTGGGATGTCGCCGGAATTTTTGGTACTGTAACTGATGATCCGAA
>CALVCA010000016.1 GCA_944325895.1 Candidatus Gastranaerophilales bacterium | reverse complement strand
AATAAAAAAGAAGTCAATAAACTTAAAAAATGCCGGAAAGCGTTCAGCTACGTTAATTTCAGGGGGGGGGCGACTATCTTACCCGCTTTTATTTCAATTGTTTTCATATCTTAACTCCTTTTTCTTTAATTAAATATTATTTCACATAATTTGTCAAGTTGATTATGTTAGTTTTTCTTTTAGTTCTTGAACTTCGTATTTAAGTCTGTTTATCTCGCATTTTACCGGATCCGGAATTCTGTTGTGCATTAAAACACCGTTTTTATCACGGATTTTGCGATGGACTATTCTTCCCGGAACTCCGACAACAGTTGAATATTCAGGGACATCTTCCACAACAACTGAACCTGCTCCGACTCTTACGTAATCACCAATTTTTATGTTGCCTAGAATTTTTGCACCGGCTCCTACAATTACATTATTACCTAAAGTCGGATGTCGTTTCCCTTGTTCTTTACCTGTTCCGCCAAGGGTAACCTGTTGATAAATCAAAACATCATTGCCTATTTCAGTTGTCGCCCCTATTACAACGCCTTCACCGTGGTCAATAAAAAATCTTCGCCCGATTTTTGCTCCGGGATGGATTTCTATCCCTGTAATAATTCTTGTTAAGTACGAAATTATGCGGGGTATCAAGGGAATATGCCATTTATACAATCTGTGTGCAAACCGGTAAGCTATCAGTGCATGCAGCCCCGGATAACATAATAATACTTCTAAAATGTTTGTTGCTGCCGGGTCTTTATCGTATATTACCTGAATATCCTCTTTTACTTTTATAATTCCCCGTTTTAAAAGTTTAAACATCTGTCCTCATATTTAATTTTGCAAATTTACGTTTACCTGCCTGTAATATTACGCTTTTTTCCGTATTAACAGAATAAGTCACATCGGTAATTTTTTCACCGTCAAGTTTGACCCCTCCGCCTGCAATAAGCCGTTTTGCTTCACCTTTTGATTGAACAAAACTTAATTCAACAAGTAAGTCAATAATATTTTTTCCTTTTTGAATTTCTATTTGCGGAATATCTTCTGGAATACCTTTGTTTGATACAACATTTATAAATTCCTGTTGTGCAGCATCAGCATTTTCTTTTCCGTTGTATTCTTCCGTAATCATATGTGCAAGTTGAAGTTTCAAATCCCTCGGGTTAACTTCCGGATTTTTAAGTTTTTCTTCAATTTGTTTTAAATCAGATACGTCTGTCAAAAGTGTATAATATTTTAGAATAAGAGTATCAGGGATACTCATTAATTTGCCGAACATGTCTTTTGCACTGTCAGTTAATGAAATGCAATGTTCAGGATATGTTTTGGACATTTTGACGACCCCGTCTGTTCCTTCAATTAATGGTAAAAGCATTACCATTTGCGGGTATTTTTTGCCGTATGCTTCTTGAATTTGTCTGCCTAAAAGTGTATTGAATCTTTGGTCTGTTCCGCCAAGTTCTATGTCCGCATCAATTACTACTGAATCATATGCCTGCATTAGCGGATAGAAAAATTCGTGAACTGAAATAGGTTTGCCTTCAGAATATCTTTTCGCAAAATCATCTCTTGTCATCATTTGTGCTACGGTCATTTTAGAAGCTAATTTTAACAAGTCTACAAAACTCATTTTGTGCAGCCAGTCGGCATTGTTGGTAACTTCGGCTTTTTCAACATCAACAACTTTCGACATCTGTTCAAAATATGATTTTGCGTTTTCTTCTACCTGTTCTTTTGAAAGAGAAGGACGTGTTTCTGATTTTCCGGACGGATCGCCCACCATTGCCGTTGCTCCTCCTACTATTAAAACAATTTTATGACCTAATTTTTGAAATTCTCTTAACTTCCTCATAACAACAGTATGTCCTAAATGTAAATCCGGTCTTGTAGGATCCATACCAAGTTTTATTCTTAACGGAGTATTTGTATCTTTTGCGTGTTGAAGTTTTACGGCAAGTTCTTCAATGCCGCCGGGTAATACTTCTGCCCCTCTAGCAAGTCTTTTTGCCTGTTCTATAAATTCTTCTCTTATTTCCATATCTTTTCCTCTTATAAATCTATGCATGACTTTTTTCGTATGAACCTAAAAGCCTGTAAAATACTGTTTTTGTTTTTATTGCGGATAGTGCTTTTTTAATTTTTTCATCATTTATATGACCGTTAAAATTAACAATAAAAATATATTCTTCCATATCATCTTTTGACGGTTGTGATGAAATATATGTTAAATTTATATCATTTTCTAAAAATATTTTCAAAATTTCAAGCAGTGCACCGGGAGTGTTGCTTGTCGCAAAAGCTACTGTCGTTTTATCGTTACCGGTGGGTGATGTCTCAAAATTTCCTATTAAAATATATTTGGTTTGATTTGTTTTATCGTCGTTTATATTTTCTTTTAAAATATTTAATCTGAATGTTTCCGCTGTTTTTCGATTGCCTATGGAGCCGTATGTTAAATTGTAATTGGAAAGATTTCTTGCACACTCAGACATGGTGGTATTTTCAATAATATTTAAGTTTAAGGGCAGTTCATGTTTTATAAATTCCTGACATTTCCCTAAAAGATAAGGTGTCCCGATTATACCGGTTATGCTGTAGAATTCCGTTGTCCTTGATAAAAGACAGTATTCAATCGGTAAAACTACTTCTGATAGAATTCTTATATTAGGATTTTTTGTATACATAATGCTGTCTAAAGCAATTCTTAAAGTTCCGTCTATTGAGTTTTCCAAAGGAACAACACCGAGTGTGAAAGGGTTTTTGTCTACGAAATCCACAACTTCTGTTATTGTTTTTAAAGGTGTGGAAAATGTATTAATTCCGTATTTTTGACAAAAAATATCTCTTGCCATTTCTGAAAATGACGCTTCCGGACCAAGATATGCAATATTTAAAACATTTTTTAATTCCATATTTACTTAACTTTGTATTTCAGTTAAAATTATACCAAAAATAATAAAAAGGGCAAATTTGATGACAAATATTAATTTTGGAACAGACGGCTGGCGGGCTGTTGTAGGCAGCGATTTTAATGAAGAAAACGTATCTTTGGTTACAAAAGCAATAGGTAAATATGTTTTTGATAATTTTGGGATTTATAAAAAAATTCTTGTAGGTTATGATCCAAGGAATAAAGCGTATGAATTTGCACTTCAATGTTCAGAAATTTTGGCCGATAAAGGATTTACCGTTTTATTAAGTGAAAGAATTATTCCGACACCGATTTTAGCATACAGTGCTAAAGTTTTGGATGCTTGTGCCGTTATGTTTACGGCATCTCATAATCCGCCTGAATATTTGGGTATAAAATTTATTCCTGATTATGCAGGACCTGCAACAAGTGATATCACAAATGAAATTGTGTCAAATATCGGGTTGGAATTTGATAAAAAAATTTCAGGCTGCGTTAAAAAATACGATTTTGCTCCCGCTTATTTTGAACATATAAAGAAAATAATAGATTTTGATAAAATACGTCAGCTTGAAAAAAATATTATTTTTGACGGTTTATATTCAGCAACAATAGGTTATTTTGATAAATTGTTGTGCAGTGAAAATATACAATTTAACAGTATACATATGATGCATGATGTTAATTTCGGCGGCGGTATGCCCGAACCGAAACCCAAATATTTAAACGATTTAATTGAAATGGTTAAAAATTATTCAAATGCTATAGGGTTTGCTAATGACGGCGACGGTGACAGGTTTGGTATTATAAATGAAAACGGGTTATATGTTACACCTAATGAAATTATCGGAATTTTAATGCTGCATTTGAAAAAAAATAAACATATGACGGGCAGTATTGTAAAAACGGTCGGAGCCAGTCTTATGCTTGATATGCTTGCTGAAAAATCAGGTATTGACGTTATAGAAACAGCTGTAGGCTTCAAATATGTCGGCGAAGCGATGAGAAAATATGACACTCTTATTGGCGGTGAAGAATCAGGCGGGCTTACTATAAAAGGACATATACCGGAAAAAGACGGCATACTTGCTAATTTATTGGTGTTGGAAGCTTTGGCTTATGAAAATAAAACTTTAGTTGAATTGCAAAAGGATTTGATAAAGTTCACCGGTTGTCAATTTTTCAATGATAGGATTGATTTGAAGCTTAATTCACGTGAAGATATAAAAGAAATTATTGAAAAGTTTAAAAATGCCGAGGATTTTGCCGGCATGAAAATTTTAAAGAAAGATTTTAAAGACGGAGTAAAATTGTATTTAACAGACAATACAAGCTGGGTTCTAGTCCGTGCAAGCGGTACTGAACCCCTTTTAAGGATATATTTTGAAAGCGATAGTTTAGATAAAATTGAAAGCTTTAAAAATAGTTGCCAAAATTAATTTGTATATAAATTATCAACCGATTGAATTTTTAGCATTCATCGGTTTTAATTTTATCTACAACCATTTTTGCCATTTCTTTTGCAATTAAATGCTGGGTCGCTTCAGGACAATTTTGCAGCATGTTCATCGCTGTTCTTAGTGTAGAATCAATATCATACCAGCGGCCTTTTCTGTCATCGTCAAGCCCTGAGCCAACTGCATTGATAATGTCTTCTACAGCTTCATATTTTTCGTCTTCAATGTTGTGTTCAATAATAATTTTAATCAAATTTAAAGCAATTCTTATTTGGGTTTGATCATCACTATGCTCTAATGTCCTTATAGCTTGCGATAACACAGGATCTTTGTCATACCATCTTCTTTGCTGGTTACTGTACTCTTCTTTCATCTTTTTCTCCTTTATCCTAATTTAAATGTAACACCTTTAGTACCTTTTGGATACTGCCATTGTAAACATTTTTTTGTGCAGGCAATTCTGCATGCTCCGCACTCTAAACAATTTTCAAAGTTTACAATTAATTTTTGATTTGCATCATCCCATTCATAGACTTTAGCCGGACAAATTATTGTACAAATTTTTTTCTCACAAGTTTTGCAAACTTCGTTATCAGGTTTTAAGTGTGACACTGTATCCGGTGTATATTTAACTGTAAATAATTTGTCCTCTAATACCATTTAAAGATACTCCATAAAAGTTTTATACCGTACCAAAAGTCGTTTAAAATATTCAAAAATTTTCGTTCTTTAAAAAATGTTTTTATAAAATGATAATATTTTTCACGTTTTGGTATGCTGTCAACTGACGTAAACATTTTGAAAAATGCATTGATTGTTTTTAAATAGTAATCCAAAAAGGCATCGCTTTTTTGATGTGCTATGTCCATTAAGTCTTTATAAGTTTTTAAATCTTTCATTACAAAAGAATTATTGAGTTTTTCTTCATATTTTTGCAAAAATTTAGCAGAAAAATCGTTGTTGATTAAAGCATCTAATGCGGTTTCGCCTGCAAGTTTTCCGCTAATCATAGCTAGATTTGTGCCTTCCCAATGTAAATTGTTAACTAACATTGCGGCATCTCCCGCAACCATTACTCCGTCAGCGTAAAGTTTGGGGATTTTTTTATATCCGCCTTCAGGAATAAGATGTGCCGAATATTCAAGCAATTCTCCATCTTTTATTAACGGTGCGATTGCAGGATGCTGTTTTAATTGTTCTAAAACGTCGTAAGGTCTAAGCCCCCGTTCTGTAAGTTCGCTTAATGTTATTCCCAGGCCGATTGTAACAGAATTTTGATTTGTATATATAAATCCTAAGCCGAGCATACCAAGCATAGGTCCGCCAAAAATTTCGTAAATGCATCCTTCGTCATCGGAAATGTTAAAGCGATCATTAATTTTTTCTTTGTCAAGTTTAATTACTTCTTTAACACTTAACGCAACATCTTTTGGCAAAATATCTTCACGTAATCCGATTTGTTTTGCAAGTAATGAATTTACTCCGTCTGCTAAAACAACAATGTCTGCATAATAATCTTCTAATTCGGTTTTTACACCGATAACTTTTCCTTTATCTTGTAAAAGCTCAAGGACAACAGTTTTTTCAACTAAATATACCCCGGCTTTTTTTGCTTCATCAGCCATCCAGCGATCAAATTTTGCCCGAATAACCGTATAGCTTCCGCAAACTTCGGATTTGTTTCTATAAGAAACAACGGTACTGTCCTTTTCGCCTAAAATTGCAAATTTATGCTCAACATTTCTGCGTTCAAGAGGTGCGGATTTTTCAAAGTCAGGGAAAATTTCTTTTACGGGTTGCGTATAAACTGCCCCGCCAAAAACGTTTTTGCTTCCTGCAAAAGCACCACGTTCAATTAATACAACTTTTTTGCCGGCTCTTGCAATCGTTATTGCACAAGAAATTCCGGCAGGTCCTGCCCCGACTACTATTACATCTGTTTTATTTGTTTGCGGCATTGTAACTCTATTATACACTAAATTTTATTCGTTGTAAAATAGTTAATATGATTATAACTGCAGGTAAATATAAAGGACAAAAAATTGCCGCACCGGATGAAAATATTACCCGTCCTACTCTTTCAAAAGTAAGGATGAGTGTTTTTAATACTTTGCAATCAATTATTGATTTTGAGGATAAAACATTTCTTGATATGTTTGCAGGTTCAGGTATTATGGGGCTTGAGGCAATTTCCAGGGGTTTTGCAAAAGCTGTTGCTATTGAAAAGAATGTTAAGGTATCGGTTATTATAAAAAATAATTTTAAGAAATTTGATCAGGCACCTGTTTTAATGTCAGGTGACAGTTTGAAAATTTGTCCTAAACTTAACTATAAGTTTGATGTAATTTATATTGATCCTCCGTATTTTTCAGGGATTTATGAAAAGAGTTTGAATGTGATAAAAAATATTGCATCTGATATTATAATTTTGGAACACATTAATGAGGTTGATTTTAGCGGTTATAAATTAATAAAACAAAAAAAATACGGCGATAAATTTGTAACTTTTTTGACTGTTTTGTGATGTATGAGGTCTTTTGTCATATTTAAAAAATTTTTTATTTTAATACCTGCTTCTTCCAAATAACCATGAAATATAATAGCATTCACCGGAAGGACACCAGCGTTCTTTATTGGTGTAATCGGTTTTTGAGCCGGGAACAACGTGGTCAGGGGCAGCATTTGAATTAAAATTTTCGTTTTCACTGTTGGCAGCCATTGCAAATGGAAATCTGTCTTTACCGAGTTGATTAGGGCCTTTAAAACCGTTTGTATCTACTAAAAACACCGGTTCATTATTAGAATACATTGCCCAATTTCTGCCTTGAGCATCAACAAATGAATATGCGTTTCCGGTACATTCTCTTGTACCTTTCCATTCGCTATCTGTATATGTTGTATTTGCCTGTTCACCGCCTTTACATTTCCAGCATAAATCTCCACGTTTATGATCAAAACAAGTTTTAGTAGCTTTAAAATATTGTGCCAAAATCTTAAAATTTTCACCGTAAGCAGGAGCATATCCGGGTCTTGGGTTACCATTTTCATCTTTCAAATAAACAATTTTTTGGAATTGAGTTCCTTCATAGGTAAGCATTTTAAATGCCTGATTTAAATCACTGAAAGCGGTTTTGTATGCAGTTTTATACACCATATTTTGAATTTTTGAAATAACGGTCGGAATAGTCAAAGCGGCAACGACCCCGATAATTCCGAGGGTGATAAGAACCTCGGCGAGTGTGAAGGCGGCACGACGATTTTTGTCAAATGTTCTGGGGGTTGGGTGGTATACGTCATCCTGAGGCTTCAGCCGAAGGATCTCATTAAGAGATTCTTCGCTACGCTCAGAATGACGTGTAGAAGACAATGCAAAATCTAATGTGTCTACGTGCGTAGCACCGCTACGCTCAGAATGACGGGTGGAAGGGAATGAGGGAATAAGTGAATGAGGTAATAAGTTCGTTAATAAGTGGTTATGGTGTGCCGCTTTACAAGTAGTTATATTTGTATTCGTCATTCTGAGGGCTTTAGCCCGAAGAATCTCATTAAAAGATTCTTCGCTCCGCTCAGAATGACGTGTAGAAGACAATGCAAAATCTAATATGTCTACGTGCGTAGCACCTCCGCTCCGCTCAGAATGACGAGCAGCGTGGAATAAACTTCCAAAAACAGCCCGAAAGGTTCTAATTAAGCACGTTGCAGGGGGAGGGCGACTATCTTACCCGCTTTTATTTCAATAGTTTTCATCTCTTAACTCCTTTTTTCTTAATTAAATATTATTTCTCAAATTTTGTCAAGATTTAGTATATCTTTAAATATTTCAATTGCTCTCGGTAAGATCCCTAAACAGTATGATATTGCTATGCCATAGTTTGTTATAGGAATTTTTAAATTATTGGCTGTCAAAATTCTTGATAAAACTTCACGTCGGTTTGTCATACATGCCCCGCAGTGGATTATTAAGCTGTATTTTTCGATGTTCGGGAAATCATGACCTGCATAATTTTCTATAATCAAATTTTTTCCGGTTTTTTGTTTTAAAAGATTCGGAATTTTTACTCTGCCTATATCATCTTCTATTGCGTGATGTGTACAGCTTTCAAGTATTAGAATTTTGTCACCGTCCCTTAATCTTTCAATTGCATTTGCACCGTTTACAAATTCTTTTATGTCACCTTTTAATCTCGCAAATAAAATGGAAAAAGAAGTTAAAGGTATATCCTGCGGTACAATTTCGGCAACTTTTTTGAATGCTTGTGAGTCTGTTATTACTAAATCAGGTTTCTTATTCAAATTGTTTAAAGCTTCTTTAAGCTCGGTTTCTTTTAAAACATTTACTATGCAATTATTATCAAGTAAATCTCTTATTGTTTGTACCTGCGGCAGTATAAGCCTTCCTTTCGGAGCTTCTTTATCAATAGGTACAACCAAAATTACCGTGCTTTTTTCAGGAATTAAATCACCGACAATTTTAGGCGGATTTATATAATCTTCAGGTAAAAGTTTTATCAATGTTTCTTTAAATTTAAATACCAATTCTTTATCATTTTTAGCTGAAGTTATAATGATTTTAATATTGCCGCCCGTGAAATTTATAATTTTTTCATATTCGGATTGAGAAATTTTTTGTTCATCATTTTTATTTATCACAACAAAGTATGGAATTTTTAGCTCTGTTAACTTTTTTATTAAATCTTTTTCTTCTTTATCAATTCCGTTGTAGTCGCATACAATAACAGCAATATCTGTACGGTTAAGAATTTTTACTGTTTTTTCAATCCGTTTGCCTGCCAAGTCGGTTTTATCATTAACCCCCGCTGTGTCTAAAAAAGTTACAGGGCCTACAGGCAAAAGTTCCATTGATTTTTCGACAACGTCAGTAGTTGTACCGGCAATATCAGAAACTATTGAAATGTCTTGATTTGCAATTCTGTTTAAAATAGATGATTTTCCGACGTTTGTCCCGCCAAATATTCCAATATGTAATCTCATTGATTTTAGAGTTTTCATATTTATTTACCTATACAAAAATTGTCAAAAATGTCGGCTAAAATTTCGTCCGTAATGTTTTCGCCCGTTAATTCGTTTAAGCACATGAGTGCCTCTTTTACGTCTATTGATATCAAATCTTGTAATACTTTATTATTTACTCCGTCAAGTGCATTCAATAAACTTTTTTTACATCTGAAAAGGCAGTCTTGCTGGCGTTTATTGGTTATGAATTCTGTATCTTCGTTTGAAAAGTTGTGTATTATATTTTCCATTTGCTGTTTTAATTCATCCAAACCTTCGCTCGTGAGGGTGGATATATATAAACAGTTGTTGTCTGTATGTTCTTTTATTAAGTCACATTTGTTGGCTATTATTAAATGTGGCTTATCTTTGATTAATTCATATATAGCTTTATCTTCATCATTCATTCCTGATTGTGCATTATACAAAAATAAGATTAAGTCAGCTTCCTGTGCTGATTGTTTAGAATATTCAATACCGATTTCTTCTACTTTGTCGGTGTCGTTTGAATTTCTGATTCCTGCTGTATCAATTAATGTTACTGAAACACCCATATCTAATGTTTCTTTTAAAACATCTCTTGTGGTACCTGCAATATCAGTTACGATGGCTCTTTCCATATTTAATAGTTTATTAAAAAGTGAAGATTTCCCGACATTAGGTTTACCGAGTATTGCAACTTTTATTCCTTGTCTTAATATATTTGATGCTTTTGCACAAGAAATAATTTCTTCAATTGTTTTTAAAGCATTGTTTATTTGTTCTTTAAGATAATCATAATCAGGTTCTTTTACATCATCTGAAAAATCAATGCCCGCAATTATTTTTGCTAAAATTTCAGATATTATACGTTTGATTTCATTTGTTTTTTGGCTAAGAACTCCGTAAAGATTTTTAGCTGATTTGATTGCGAATTTTTGTGTTTTTGCATGTATCAAATCTGCTACTGCTTCAGCTTGTGCAAGATCTAATTTTTGGTTTAAAAAAGCTCGTTTTGTAAATTCTCCTCTTTCGGCAAGTCTTGCTCCATTTTGTAAAACTAAATCCAATATATTTCTGACAACATTTATCCCGCCATGACATTGGATTTCTATTACATCCTCTCCGGTATAGCTAAAAGGTGCTTTGAACGGTAAAATTATTACTTCATCAATTTTTGTACCGTTATTTTCTATCCATCCATGTGAAATTTTACCGGCTATAAGATTATTTTGAGGAAATATTTTTTTTATAATGTCATAACACTCGCTGCCGGAAATCCTTATTACACCTACTCCACCGGTGCCTATTGGCGTTGCGATTGCTGCAATTGTTTCAAATTCTTGTGTTATATTCATATTTGGATTATACATTAAAAAACTTTTAATGTATAATAATCTTATGGAAGAGATTAATAATTTAATTGCCGATAAAAATTTTAAACAAGCTGAACTTGAATTGGAAAAAATTTTAGAAACAGACGAGAAAAATTTGGATGCCTTAAAGCTGCTCGGACTTTGTTATGTTAATTTGCAAAAATTTGATAAAGGGAAAAGTGTTTTTGAAACGGTTGTTAAATATTTGCCGGATGATGCTTCCAGCTGGTTTTATCTCGCCGGTTGTTATGATAATTTGAATGATTTGCTGCATGCTAAAAGTGCTTATTTAAGAGTTATTGAATTGCGTAATGAATATGTTGAGGCTTACAAAGATCTCTGCGTTATATACATGAAAGATAATGATGCCGAAAAGGCAATTGAATTAGGCAAAAAAGCTTTACAATTTGTTCAGGATGATTATTCTGTCTACTATATAATTGGTACGGCTTGTATGTCCATTAAAAAGTTTGAGGAGAGTTTATATTATTTGGAAAAAGCTCTTGAGCTTAACCCTCAGCATGCTCAACTTTATAATAATTTAGGAACATCTTATGTCACAATAGGTAATTTGGAAAAAGCTTATGAAAATTATTTGAAAGCTTGTGAACTAAATCCTGAAAGTTCTGTGACTTATTTTAACATAGGTTCAATTTTACAAATTCAAAATAAACATAAAGAAGCTTGTGACTATTTTTTAAAGGCTTATGAAAAAGAACCGCTGGATAGTTACATGGTTGCACTTGCTCTTTCTGAAGTTAAATCAGGCAATATTACTTCCGCAATAGAACATTATAAGTATTTAATAGTGCATTATCCCGAAAAACATAATTTTCAATATAATTTGGTGTGTTGTTATGAATTGACCGGTGAATTTGAAAAGGCTGTTAATATTCTTTCCAACCTTGTTATGCTTAACCCTAAATCCGTAAAAATGGCTCAAAAGTTAGCAAATTTGTATTTAAAAATTGATCAGCCAATGCGGGCAAAAGAGGTTTATGAAAGGATTTTAAAGTTAGGAAATGTTTCTTTTGAAATACATTATGAATTTGCTCATATTTGTATTAAGACAAATGACTTTGACAAAGCTGAAAAAATTCTAAAAAAGGTAATTGAGTTAAAAGCTGACTATGCCATGGCTCATAAGGATTTGGGTGTTATATATCTGACAAAACGCCTTTTTGATTACGCAAAAGATGAATTTGAAAAAGCTTACCAAATAGCTCCTGATGATTTTTCAATTCTTTTTGAGTATGCAAATTATCTTCATGCAACAACTCAATTTAAAGAAGCTGATGAAATGTATCAAAACGCTTTGGCAATCGAACCTGACAATCCGAATGCACTGGCATTTTCCGCTTTAAATAAAATTCAGCTTAAAAATTTAGATAAAGCAAAAGAACAAATTGATCGTGCTTTAAAGTTTGCCAATGATCAGCCATTTTTCTTATTTATTGCCGGTAAAATCAGATTTTTATCAGATGACTATGAAGATGCTAAAATGTATTTGATAAAATCATTTGAAAAAGAACCGACTGTTGATTGCGAAAATCTTTTAGGACTGTGTTATTTTGAGCTAAAAAACTTTGAACAGGCAAATAATATTTTCAATAATTTGCTTAAAACAAATCCTATGAATATTAATTTACTTTTAAACAGTGCTAAATGCTGGGAAAAATTAAATGATAATAATGCGGCTTTGTCGCTGCTGGAAAAGGCTGTCGAAATTTTCCCCGATTGCGAAGAAGCTCATGAGCTTATTAGAAAATTGTCATAAAAAAATCGGCTTTCGATGACAGCCGATTTTTTAATTTTTCTTTTTAAGCAAGTCCTAAGACTTTCTTGTACCATGAGAATGTTTCCAATTCAACTCCGTTAAATGTTGTTTTCAGGCATTGAGCTTTCAGGTAATTTTCGAACTCATCGTTGAATTTGGATTTGACTTTTTTCTCTTTCTTTTTTGTCACAAGCGTTGTCATAGAATCCTTCTCCTTTTTCTTAAAGTTAAATTATAACTTTTCGTTTGCATTATACCATAAAATAATATTTTTTTCTAGTGGTCTAAAACGGCTAAAAATTAAATTTTGCTTAATTATTGAAAAAAATATGTAAAATTTTGTAAAGATTTTTGGCTGA
Organism: Candidatus Gastranaerophilales bacterium; assembly: GCA_944325895.1. Taxonomy (GTDB): domain Bacteria; phylum Cyanobacteriota; class Vampirovibrionia; order Gastranaerophilales; family Gastranaerophilaceae; genus SIG32. The sequence continues at coordinate 19,596 of CALVCA010000016.1, read as the reverse complement.
AAATTATTCTTCAAAAATAATTAATAACTTTACACAAATATAATTTTTTGTTAGAATATTATTGAGGAGTAGCGAAAATTAACAGACGTTTTTTAATATCTTTCATAGTAGCAATATCTTTTAGTGTAATGTCTGCACAAGCGTATATGTCTGCAGAAGTTAATGCATTATATCAACAGGCCTGTTCTGCTGAATACCAAAACAATATACCTGATGCGATTGAAAAATTAAAACAGGCTATAAGTATGGAAGGTAATGACAGTCTTTTGTATACTAAATTAGCCGGTATATATTCTGATATAGGTGATTATGATAAAGCATTGGAAGCTTATCAAAAAGCTATAGAATTGAAACCTGACGATGCTTTTATATATATCAGTGTGGGAAGCATCTACGAAACTCAGGGGAAATTTAATGAAGCGTTTCAGGCTTATAGCAAAGCTATGGAGATTTTTCCAGAGTATAAATATAATTATTTAAATATTGCAAATGCTCAATATCAAATGCGTGATTATAAAAATGCGGTTATTACTTACGGCAGATTTTTAGAGGTTTATCCGCAGCATTGGGATGCTCGTGAAAATTTGGCGGCGGCTTATTTGGCATTAAATATGCCTGAAAAAGCAGTAAAAGAATATACAACTCTTTATAATAAAAATTCTTCAAAATTTAAAAATTTAGCAAATTACGGTATTGCTTTGGTCAAAGTTGGGGAATATGCAAAAGGTGCTGAAATTTTAGAAAAAGCAATTGAAAATGATTCAGAAAATACATCCTGTCATGTGAGTTTAGCACTGGCATATCAAGAACTCGGAAATAATGATCTAGCATTGGAACAGTATAATATTGTATTTAAACAACTTCCAAATTTACATTCAATAAGACTGGATTATGCAAATCTTTTGGCAGATATGAAGAAAAATCCTGAAGCTTTGGAACAATATAAAATATATATAGCAAATTATCCTAATGATATCAGGGCCTATAAAAATAGTGCTATTGTCTATAAGCGTATGAATAATTTGGACTTGGCAATAGAAAATTATGAAAAAACGTTGACGATTAAACCGGATGATTTGGATGTAAAGAAAGATTTGGCATCTTGTTATCATCAAAAGAAAAATTATATACAGGCTTTAAAATATTATGATGAAATTTTAAAAGTTGAACCTGATGATATTGATACTAAAACAAACAAAGCTATTGCATTGCATGCTTTAGATAGGTTTGAGGACGCAATTATTTTATACGAGGAAGTCCTTGCCGTAAAAGATAATCCTACTGTAGAAACTAATTTAATTAAGGCGATTATATCTGAAGGTTTTGTTTATTTGAATGCAAATAATTATTCAAAATCAGTAGAATATTTCCAAAAAGCGATAACAAAAGATAGTGCAAATGATTATGCATATTACGGCTTAGCAAAAGCATACCGGGGGTTAGAAATAAATGAAAAAGCCGGTGAAATGTATGAAAAAGCTATTGCCTTGAATCCCGAAAAAACTTTATACAGTAATGAGTACGGTGAATTTATAGCTGCTTTGTATAATCAAAATACGGAAGTTGCGGATGATTTGCCTGAAATTTCGTTGTCAGATGACGGGCAGTTGGTTAATAATAATCCTGATTTGTTGAAGAAGAATAAAGATTTAATTTTATTAGGGGATGAAAATTACAGAAAAAAAGATTATGAAGAAGCTTTGAAAAATTATCAAAGTGCGTTGGATATAAATCCGAGTGATGAAGTTACTTTGTTGAAAATGGGTAATATTTATAAATTAAAAAATGATAATAAAAATGCGGCAGAATTTTATAAAAGATCAATTGTCGTAAAACCTGATTATACAGACGGTTGGTTTAATTTAGGTTTGGTTTATGCAAATGAGAATAATATTACGGAAGCAAAGAATTCATTCAACAGGGTTATTGAAGCAGATCCCCAATATGCTTATGCGTATTATGCTTTAGCTATTGCTGCTGAAACTGAAAAAAATAAAACAGAAGCTTTAAAAAATTATAAATTGTTTTTGCAATACAACAAAGATTTAGCTAATGTTTCTCAAGTTCAAGACAGAATTAAAAGTTTGGAAAAATGAAGAAAATTTTTATAAACATATTAATTTTTTTAAGTTTAACTCTTTTGTGCTGTGCTTGTTCGAAAGAAAAAGCTGCAATATTGTTTAATCAAAATAAAATAACTGCAGAAAATATTATGGATTTTTCTAATGAATTCCAAGCTAATCAACGTATTTATTATCTTATTTTGATTCCTAAAAAGATTTTAACCCGTTCAATAGATATTCAAGTTATTAAAAAAGACAATGCATATGCACGGTTTGGCTACAAATTGTATTGGAGTTATTCAGCGTATTTAAAAGATGATCAAATGTATTATTACGATGATTATGTTGTGATATCTGAGCCGGGAGCATATATTATGAAAGTATATTCAAAAGATAATCCGACAAAGACTTTATGTGCTTCACAATTTTTTGTTAAATAATAGGAAAAAAATTTTTTTACGTGTATTATATAAATATGCGAATAAATTTTACCGGTACAGAAACCTATAATGATATTACATCAAAAATAGATAAGTATACTTATGATATTTATGATTCTCCCGGAAATCCTTTCAGGGTTAAATTTTCGGAAGATAAGATTAAAAATAAATATTTGAGAAGTACTATAAATACTGCTTTCAATGTAACGGCAGACGTATTTTCGGCATTTACAAATCCTTATTACATTCCACACAAAATTTTGCGTATACCTGCCGGTTATAATACGGTTGTGAATACGTATAAGAAATATAGTGAACAGGCTTAGTCAAGAAGGCTTGTTTGTTCAATTTCTTTCGGTAAATCCGATTTTATATCATCTTCATCGGGATTAATAATTTTATTAACTGAAACAACAGTATCATTACCGATTAAGTTTTGAGCTCTGACGCCGGTTGCAGGACGTCCTTGACGGGAGATAGATCCGGCATTTATTCTTGTTACAATGCCGTTAGCCGTTACAAGCATAATATCATCACTATCTTTTACAATAGTTAAAGCAACAAGTCTTGATGTATTTGATTTAAATTTTGTTGCAATAAGTCCGATGCCTCCTCTGTTTTGAGTTCTGAATTCGGAAAGTTTAGTACGTTTTCCAAATCCGTCGGATGTAACAACGAGAAGATCCGCATCGTAATCTTTTGGAACAATATCACAGCCTACGATTTCATCACCTGTTCTTAGTTTCATTGAGGTAACACCACGGGCACTTCTTCCAAGAGGTCTTAAATCCTGAATAGGGAATCTGATTGCCATACCGCAAGATGTACCGATAATTATTTCATCTTTTGCGGTGGCAAGTTTAACCCAGTTGAGGTTGTCGCCTTCTTCAAGTCCTATTGCAATAATTCCGTTTCTTCTTATATTTGCAAAATTATCAAGTTCAATGCGTTTTATGTAACCTTTTTGTGTTAGCATTATTAAATTTAAATCATGTGAGAAATTGCTTACCGGTACAACGGCTGTAATGCTTTCATCCTGAGCAATAGGCAATACGTTAATTATAGGCAATCCTTTTGCCTGACGTCCGCCTTCAGGAAAATCATATACATTTAAGCTGTACACAGTACCTTTTGACGAGAAGAACAACACTTTATCATGCATCATTGCAGTAAAGAAATGTTGAATATCATCATCTTCTTTTGTTTTAATTCCGGATTTACCTCTTGTTGCACGATTTTGGCGTTCAAATGTATCAAGAGAAATACGTTTTAAATAACCTTGATGCGTAATAAATACTGCCATTGGTGTATTCGGAGTTAAGTCTTCTATTGTTACCTCGCCTTGTTCCGGCAGGATTTGGGTTTTTCTGTCATCGCCGTATTTTTCTTTGTCTTCTAAAAGTTCTGTTTTAATTATGTTTAAGACTTTATGTCTGCTTGCCAAAATTTCTTCATATTCGGCAATCTTTTTGATTAATTCGTCATATTCGGCTTTAACTTTATCTTGTTCCAATCCTGTCAAACGTCTTAATTGCATTTCCAAAATAGCATTTGACTGGTCGGTATCAAGTCCGAATCTTGACATTAAGGCAGTTCTTGCATCATCAATAGTTTTTGATTTCTTAATGATTTCAATAACTTCATCAATTGAACCTAGAGCAATAATTAAACCTGCTAAAATATGAGCTCTGATTTTGGCTTTTTTAAGGAAGAAAATAGTTCTTCTGGTAACAATTTCAACTCTATGTTCAACAAATTCTTCCAAAACCTGCTTTAAATTCATAAGTCGTGGTTGCTTTCCGCATAATGCGAGCATATTTACCCCGAAGGTTGTTGCAAGCTGGGTGTATTTAAATAGATTATTTTTAACTACATCAGGTTTTGCATCACGTTTCAGTTCAATAACAATTCTCATGCCTTCACGGTCGGATTCATCACGGATATCAGAGATACCATTAATCCTCTGATCTTTAACAAGCTCTGCAATTTTTTCAATAAGCATTGATTTGTTTACCTGGAAAGGAATTTCAGTGACAACGATTGCTGTACGTGCTTGGCGTCCGCCTCCTCCGGCAATTTCTTCAAAATTAGCAACGGCAGACATTTTTATAGAGCCTCTGCCGGTTTCATAGGCTTGTTTTATATCGTTTAAGCCGATAATAGTCGCAGCTGTCGGGAAGTCAGGACCTTTAATATATTCCATAAGCTCTGCAACTGATATATTGGGATTGTCAATAAGAGCAATAGTACCGTCAACTACTTCACAAAGGTTATGAGGCGGAATGTTTGTAGCCATACCGACAGCAATACCCGAAACACCGTTCAATAACAACATAGGAAGTCTTACGGGCAATACGGAAGGTTCTTGTAAAGAACCGTCAAAATTCGGTTCAAACTCTACTGTTTCGCAGTCAATATCAGCCAGCATAGATTGGGTTATTTTGTGCATACGTGCTTCTGTATAACGCATAGCAGCAGCTCCGTCGCCGTCAACTGAACCGAAGTTTCCGTGACCATCGACTGTAAGATATCTTGTTGAAAAATCTTGTGCCATACGTACAAGTGCTTCGTATACGGCAGTATCGCCGTGCGGGTGGTATTTACCTAAAACTTCACCAACTATACGGGCACATTTTTTAAACGGTTTATCAGGTGTCATGCCAAGTTCGTTCATTGCGTATAAAATACGTCTGTGAACCGGTTTTAGACCATCACGTACATCCGGTAGTGCACGACCTACAATAACGCTCATTGCATAATCTATATATGAGCGTTTCATTTCTTCTCTTATGTTAACCTGAACAATTTTCCCGTCATCAAATATATTTTGCTGGCTCAAAACTTTTCTCCTTCTTTATTAATTAAATTATATCATAAAAATCCTTGCAAAGTCTATTTTTAACGTAATCTTTACATATGGTAAATTTGCTATTGCAATATTTCTGATGTATTGTTATAATTAACAAAAAGGAGGAAATTTATGAAAAAGATAGGGGGGGGGGCGACTTGCTCAAAGCTTAGCCGGAATTGATTTTTCAGGAATAAAGTGTTTAAAAGCGTTTTTAAGATTGTTTTTTACCCCGATTGACTATGTATTAAAATTAAACTATAATTTTAATATAATGAATTATAGTTTAAGTAATAAGAAGATAAAGAGCGGTATTTTTAATAAAGTTGTTAATGTATTACACCAAAATAACCTATTAACGAACTTATTCCATACAACCTGTCATCCTGAGCAAAGCAAAGAATCTTTTAAAAAAATCTTTAAGCCGCACGATTGCATACCATTCAACACTGGTAAGATCCTGAAACAAGTTCAGGATGACAGTACTAAGTACGTAAACACATCAGGTTTGCCTTCTACCCGTCATCCTGAGCGGAGCGAAGGTGCTACGCACGTAGGTACGTTTGACAATAATCGTCGTGCCGCCTTCACTTTAGCTGAGGTTCTTATCACCCTCGGGATTATAGGAATTGTTGCGGCAATGACTATTCCGACTTTAATAAATAACTATCAAAAGAAGCAAACGTTGTCAAAATTAAAGCAGACGTATTCAATAATCTCACAGGCTTTAACCATGGCACAGACTGAACATGGTGATACTACAACTTGGAAAGTTGCCGGCATTACAGGTACTAATACTGAGGATGAAAATTTTAATAGAGAGGACGTTATTACAACGTTTGCACAAACATATTTTATACCATACATAAAAGTTGCCAAAGATTACGGATATGCTTCATTAAGCAGTTTAGGATATGATGGTCCGTATGCCCCGGCTTCAAATAGAAAAATTTCGCAAGTTAAAGAATATTTAGTCTTGTTATCTAATAATGTATTGGTAAATATAGGATTAGGTACTCATTGTTATGCATACGATGAGAATGATAATTGTACTGATATCAGATATACACATGTAATTTTTTGGGTTGATATAAATGGGTTTCAAAAACCAAATACTAAAGGCAAAGATATTTTTTATATGATGTTTAATCTTAGGGAAAAAGTTTTTCAAATGTATCAATATACATTTGGCAATACGTCTTCAGGCTATAGTAGAACTTATTATCTTAATGCATGTTCAACCGATGATGGTGCATCAACCTGCGGTCGTCTTATCTATATGGATGGCTGGCAGATTAAAGAGGATTATCCGTGGTTTTAAATATTTAGGAATTTTGATTTTAAATTAATAATTTTTTCAAAGGACTTTTCGATATTTTGGGAAAGAGGTTTGTCATTTTGAGCCTTTTGGGCGACAAGTTCAATTGCGTCAATTGTTTCGGAATTTGAATTCCTGTAAATAAACATATTTAAACCTGCAAGGATACCCGTTTCAATGGCATTTGCAGCCCCATATTCCGCAACTCCTTTCATTATCATATCATCTGAAATTATTATTCCGTTAAAGCTCAGTTTATTTCTCAAATAAGAAATTGCATTTTTACTTAAACTCGCAGGGATTTTTTCTTTGTCAAAACATGTGCAATGAAGATGTGCTGCCATAATCATTTCGACATTGTTTAAACTAAAAGGTTTTATATGAGTTTTTTCCATTTCTTCAAGCGATAAATTTATTTCAGGTAATGTAAGATGGCTATCGGCATTTGCATCTCCGTGTCCGGGGAAATGTTTGAGGCATGGTATTATACCGTTTTTTAGAAATGCAGCAACAACGATTTTTTCAGCTTCTATAACTTCATCAGGTTTTGAAGAAAATGCTCTTTCGCCGATTATAGGGTTATTCGGGTTTGTATTTACGTCAACACACGGAGCAAAATTAAGGTTTATGCCGTAATCTTTTAATTCTTTTGCTATTTCATTCGATTGCCGCTCTAAAAATTCCAATCCTTTTTCGTAAGCGTATTTTGCAGATAGATATTTTTTGTGAATATTTTCTGTTCTTTCAACTCTTCCTCCTTCTTGATCGATTGATAAAAAAGGCGGGGTTTTTGCTAATAATTTACATTCTTTGATTAATGATTTGAATTGCTCTGAGGATTTTATATCGTGCGTAAAAAATATAATGCCGCCTAAGTTGTTTTGTAATGCGGTTTTATATCCTCCGCCGTCAGTTCCTAAGATGAACATTTGATAAAGTTTTTCTCTTAAATCCATTTTTTAAAATCCTTTGATGTTTTTATTGTATCATAATTTTTGTTGTATTATTTATTATATGTTTTATTTTGATAAAATTAAAGATAAATACATTTTGAAATCCGATTTTCTTGATAAGGGATTTTTTACAACAAGACAATCATTTTTGACCTCAAAAGAAGGTATTGTTCTTGAAAATCGAAATGATATTTGCGAATATTTGGATGTATCAGAGCTTGTATCTCCTGTTCAGGTGCATAGTGCGAATGTCGATTTTGTACGACCCGGTAAGACTGATTATCCAAATACGGATACTTTGATTTTGGATAATGATAAGCAGGCGGTATTTTTAAATTTTGCTGACTGTACTCCGGTTATTTTGTATGATAAAAAGCAAAATATTGCTGCTATATCTCATGCTGGATGGCGAGGCACGGCGGAAAAAATTGCTCCAAAAACCGTTTTAAAAATGAATTCAAATCCCAAAGATATTATTGCACTTATCGGTCCTGCAATATCTTTGAGTTGTTATAATGTTGGTGAAGATGTATTTGAAAAATTGAAATCTACGGTTCAAAATTTTGAGGGTTTATACAGGTTTTTTGAAGGACAAATGTTTGTTGATTTAAAGGCTATTAATGCCCGTCAGCTTGAAGAAACCGGGGTTGAAATTATTGATGTTTGTCCTTATTGTACATATTTGGATAATGATATGTTTTTTTCTTACAGAAAAGAAAATGCTACTGCAAACCGTCATAATGCCGTAATCAGGCTGTGAAATTTTGTTTATCAATACTTCTTATGCCTTCTGTATCAAGAGTTACGTATTCAATGTTGAGTTTTTTTAGCTCAGATGTTATGTTTGATGATACAAAAGCAGAAAATTGTTCTGTTGGGATTTCTATACGGGCAAGTTTTTTATGCAGTCTGAGGCGGCAGTCCGTAAATCCGAGTGACATAATTATTCTCCTTTATATAAGTTTTTGTTCTTTTATCGGAAAGATTTCTATTGCTGTACATATATTTTTGCAAGCACCGCATCCGATACATTTTGCAGCATTAAGTGATATCATACCGTTTTCTTTGATTATAGCATGTTTAGGACAAGCTTCAATACATCTGCCGCATTTATCACATTTTTCTTCATTAATCATTGCCATTGCAATTCTTGTTTGCTGTTTTTCTTTTTTATTTATTCGTTTTATAGCTCCTGACGGACAAATTTTTGAACATTCATTGCAATCAAATTTGCAAAATGATTTTGAATAATCAATGTGGACGGCAGGATATTCATTGTCCGCTTTTTTTATAATTTTATTCGGGCAGTTTTCTATACATAAGTTACAATTCAAACATTTGTTTAAAAATTTTTCTTTATTTTCAGCTCCCGGCGGAAGAATTACATCTTTTATTTTTTCCGTAATTTTCTCTTTTAATTCAAGTCCTGCTTTTGCCATTATTCCGAATAATGCTAAAGCAGTTGATGCTATAATAAGCTGTCTTCTTTTTATGTCGAATTTTAGGGCTTTTGGCGGTATTTTTCCGTATTTTATGCCGTTTTTAGGGCATATTTCAAGACATTTTAAACATTTGATGCAAGTTTCATTATCAACGGTTTTTTCTTTGGAATTAATACAGGCTGCCGGACAATTTTTTTCACATTGTCCGCAAGATACACAAACGTCGGATATATAGATTTTATTGAACGAAATTTTAGAAATAAGCCCGAGAATGGTGCCTACAGGGCAAAAATTTGTACAAAAAATTCTGTCTTTAAAAAATACTGCTAAAATTATTAAACCTACAAGAATTAAACCGGCTGTAGTTTTTGATATTGCAGAACCAAATATTGTATAAGGATCGATATATCTTATTACTAAAGAACTTCCGCCTATAAATATTCCCCATACAAATGCTGCAAGAAAATATTTTAATGGATAATTTTTATGTACTGAATCAGATGTTTTATTTTTTATAAAACCTATGATTTCCTGTAAAATTCCCAAAGGGCAGATTAAAGAGCAATAAATTCTTCCGAAAATCAGTGTTAATAGTATAAGGGCAATTAAAATCAGAAGTGGGGTTATGGAAAAGTTATTTAAAACTCTTTGTAAAACCGGTAAAAATTGTATGTCAAAGAGGTTTAAGGGATAGAATATTCCAAGCATACCGATCACAGCAATGATGAAAATAATAATTGCCGAAGTAATTCTGATTTTGTATAAATTTTTGTTCTGCATAATTGTTATCCGACTTTTTTTACTGTGTCTTCAACTTGTTTTAATAATGCCGGTATATCAAGTCCCTGCGGGCAATTTTTTGAGCACAGGTGGCAGTTTATACATTTATCGGCACGTTCATCTTCTTTTAAAGCTTCGTAATTTACATTAAACATAAATCCGTTATCGTTTGATTTGTAAACATTATAAAGCCCGAAAATTGCCGGAATGTTAATTCCTCTCGGACAAACTTCCATGCAGTATCTGCAGGCTGTACAATTTATCGCACCTTGAGATTGAATAATTTTTGCGATTTCTGCGGCAATTTTTTCTTCTGTTTGTGTAAATTCTCTAAAGTTTGTAAACGTATCAATATTTTCTTTTAATTGCTGCAGGTTGCTCATTCCGCTGAGAATAGTAAATACACGTTTTTTGCTTGTAACCCAACGAAGCCCGAAGGAAGCCTGAGTATCATTTGGACAATCAGCTTTTAATTTTTGTGCCGCCTTTTCAGGTAAATTACACAAACCACCGCCTCGTAAGGGTTCCATAACAATCACCGGCACTTTTGCTTCATCAGCTATTTCATAAAGTTCTTTTGCGTTTATAACTTCCCAATCAAGGTAGTTGATTTGCAGCTGGCAAAAATCCCATTTGTGTTCGTGAATTACCTCTTTTAGCATTACGGGATCTCCGTGGAAAGAAAATCCCAAATGTTTTATTAATCCGTCTTTTTTAGTTTTAATAATTCACCGTACATATCGTTGTCACGATAATTACGTAATGTATTTTTATTAATGTTATGGACCATATAGTTGTCAAAGTATTCAACCTGACATTTTTTTAATTGTTCATTAAAAAGTTTATGAACATCAGAAGGAGAATTTACAAGATAAGCCGGATTTTTGTCGGTCAAAAGGAAGCTTTCTCTAGGGTATTGTTTTAGAATTTCGCCTATTGCATTTTCGGATTTACCTTCTACATACATATATGCGGTATCAAAATAATTTGCTCCGTGAGCCATTGAATATTCGACCATTTTGTCTAATTCTGTCATATCGATTTTCCCGTTACGCATAGGAAGCCGCATACATCCTAAAGCGATTAAAGGAATTTCTAAATTGTCGAATTTTCTTTTTACGACTTGATTTTCAGTCTTTTTAACTTCTTTTTTTCCGCATCCTGAAAGAAGTGTTGCTCCGGTAATTGCCAATGCTGAATTTATTATAAAATCTCTGCGTTTCATTATTGCTCCTTTTATTTAATTATATAAAATGGCGGATATCAGTCAATATTTTTTAAAACTTCTTTAAGTGCTTTTAGGGCTGCTATAGTATTCGGGAAACCTACATAAGGCAGACATTGTATTATTGCAGCCGTAATATCTTCTTTTGAATTTCCGGCTTTAAGATTACCTTTGATGTGGCTTTTTAAAGTAGAAGTATTGCCTGTTGTTACCAAAATACTTATAACCAAAAGTTCTCTTGTTTTAATATCAAGACCTTTTCTTGAGTAAAAATCACCGAAACACACTTCTGTTAAAAATTTTGAAACGTTTTCTCCCATGTTATCGGGCAGACCTTGCAGTGAGGTTTGAATTTCATCGCCGTAAAGCGGGTTTTGGATTTCAAATCCTTTTTTATAGCGGTCATTTTCGCTAATTGTATTTTCATTCGGGAGTTCTATTTTACGTTCTTTAAATACTTCATTCATAACGGATATTGCGTTTAATGTTTTCGGAAATCCGATGAATGGGGCACATTGATAAATTAATTCACGTATTTCAACAGGCGTAACTCCGACATTTAAAGCAGCATTTATATGAGCTTTCAGCTGCGGCATTGTTTGTTGTACGGCAAGAGAAGTGACAGTCAGCATTTCCCTTGTTTTTATATCCAAATTCCCTACCGTAAATACTTCTCCAAAAATATATTTTTGTAAAATAATCAGCATGTCATCTCCGTTTAATGCTTCACCTTTAAACAGGGTTTTATAGTTTGCTTTACAAATATCTTCTCTTGTCATATTTTTCATCTCCTTTGCAAGTACTAAATTTGTTTGCAGCAGTGCAAATATTAAAGCTGCCGTGAATAATTTTTTTAACATGTTATTCCTCCGTATTTTTATTATTAGCATTTTTCAGGAAAATAACAAATACTTATATTGTATGATGTAAATGCTTAACAGGTATACTATGGTGTTGTTTATGTTAGAGAATTATGTTCTTTATTTAAGATTTATGGAACAAAAGCTGAATAAATTTTTTGAAAAGCAAAAGCCGTATATTTTTTGCAAAAAAGGTTGTGCCAAATGTTGCCAAAAAGCTCAATTTCCATATTCTCAGATAGAATTTGAATATTTACTTTTAGGTGCCCGTCAACTTGATATGGAAACAAGAAATATTATTTCTGAAAATATAGGGAAAGTTTTGGCAGAAAAAGAAAACTTTGAAGGTGAAAATTTCAGATATGATTGTCCGTTTTTAATAGATAATGTTTGCAGTGTATATAATTATAGAGGGATAATCTGCCGTTCTTTCGGGTTGGCTAATGTAGGTTCTGACGGCAAAATGAAAGTGCCGTTTTGCTGTTTCGACGGATTAAATTATTCAAATGTAATGGACGGCAATAAAGTATCTATGGAAAAGTTTAAAAAACTCGGTGTTAAAGAAGAACCTTTGGCTTTTAATACAAATTACGAATTTTTGACGGATGCTGATTTTGAAAACGGGTTTAAATTTAAGTTTGGCGAGAAAAAACCTCTTATTGAGTGGTTTATAAAATAGTATTGTTCTGTCGCCGGAAAAATCGTCAGCTGATACGGTTTGCAGTACATAGATTTTTTATTCATGATGGTGTATTAAAATATGAATAATTTAAATGTAACAATTCTTATCAATTGTTACATTTTTATTAAAGAAAAAAATAAAGAATACCGATAATGGGAATAGGTGTGAATAGAAAGGAGAAAACATGGTAGATAAAATTCCTGAAAATAACCTAAATCGGGTAGATTTTACTAAAAAGAAATTAGACACTCCGCAAACAGACTCTACGCCGACAGTACCAATGGTCGGTGAAACAAAACCTGATTTGGATAAAGGTGTTGTAGTCGAAAAGCAAAAACAAGATGTAAAAAATGAAGCTAAACCGTCAGGTAATAAGACAATAGCAAAACAATTAGGCAGTTTAGCCGGTTTGGTTGGCGGCGGTGCAGCTGTCGGAGCTGTTGCAGGCAGTATTATTCCCGGAGCCGGTACTGTCGCCGGTGCAATTGTTGGCGGAGCCGGAGCACTTATTATGGGGTTAATGACCGGATGTATTAAAGATGAATTAAAGGATATGCCGCCGGATTATTCGCCTCCGGTACCGGATGCATCGCCTCAGACAGACGGTTTTCCTACGGACGTTCAGCCTCCTATGCCGGATGTGCCGAAAGAAGAATAGATATAAAGAGCCAAAATTATTTTGGCTCTTTTTTTGTTTAAAAATATATTAAGCGATGTAACAAGAATATGTTAACTATTTGTCTTTTAAAAAAAATTTTAATAGAATATAATTGGGGAAACATTGAGGGATACAAAAAATGGAAGAAAGAGGAGTTAAAACCTTATCACCTAGAGAAGTAAGAAATATTTTAAATGCCGATAATAAAGAAATAGTTGATTTGTGCAGGCGTGCATCTATTTTGCCTAAAAAGAATTCTAAGGGACAAACTTATTTTTCATATGATGAAGTAAAACATTTAAGAGAAATACAGAAAGCCGCTTATCCCGTAGAGCAAAAGACTTCTGCAGTTGCCGGGATTTTAGCATCCATAAAGAATATGGAAAATACCTTGAGTGATAAAATTTCAAAAGTCATAGACGAAAAACTTGAAGGTATGGATGAGGTTGTGGTTGAACTGATTCGTTGCAAAACAGATAATGAAACATTGAAACAAAAGATTATTGATTTAAATAAAGAAATTTATCAGCTTAAAAATGATTTAAACAGCTACAAACATGTAGGTTTGGGGCTGTATAAGAAAAAAGAACGACATGTATGGGAATAAAGAATTATGGCAGTAAAAGAAGAATTAACAACTAATACGGAAGAAAGAAATAAAGCCTTAAAGCTGGCAATAGAAAAAATAGAAAAAGATTTTGGTAAAGGTTCAATTATGAAGCTTGGCGATAAAGCTACGGTAAATGTTGATGCTATACCGACAGGTTCTTTGGCACTTGACATAGCCCTTGGAATAGGCGGAGTCCCCAGAGGCAGAATAATTGAAATATATGGTCCTGAAAGCTCAGGTAAAACTACTTTAGCACAGCATATTGTTGCAGAATGTCAAAAAAGAGGCGGTATTGCAGCATTTGTTGACGCAGAACATGCACTTGATCCTGAATATGCAAAAAATTTAGGTGTACAAATAGATGATTTGTTAATTTCTCAACCTGACACGGGAGAACAGGCTCTTGATATAACAGAAGAACTTGTCAGATCAGGGGCAGTTGATGTTGTAGTCGTGGATTCTGTTGCGGCACTTGTGCCAAAGGCTGAAATAGAAGGTTCTATGGAAGATCAGCAGATGGGTTTACAGGCAAGATTAATGTCAAAAGCATTGAGAAAGTTGACAGGTGTTATAGGCAAAACCAATACAACCGTAATTTTTATCAATCAACTGCGTATGAAAATTGGTGTAATGTACGGTAATCCTGAAACAACAACAGGCGGTAATGCGTTAAAATATTATGCAAGCGTCCGTATGGAAATTAAACGAGTTGAAGGACTTAAAGGTGAAGATGGTGATGTGGGGAACCACGTTAGAGTCAGAGTTTTGAAAAATAAAGTGGCTCCGCCTTTCAGAACTGCTGAATTTGATATTATTTTCGGCAAAGGTATTTGCAAAATCGGTAATATACTTGATGTTGCGGTAAATCTTGATATTGTTAAAAAAGCAGGTGCCTGGTTTAGTTTCAGAGATGAAAAACTCGGGCAAGGCAGAGATAAAGCAAAAGAATTTTTGTCACAAAACCCTGAAATGTTAAGCGAAATTGAATCACTTGTCAGAGCAAAACTTGCTGAACAATAGTTTTGTAAACATTTGTAAATCTCAATTTTGCAAGATAGCAAATTATTTTACTTTTGTTTTTAATAAAACAGTAGGAGGTTCTTTATGCAAGTAAATGCGATTAATTCATTCAGCGGTGTAAATTTTCATGGTAAACGCAAACACGATAAGGCGGTGCAGGTTAATCAAGCACCTTCAAACGGTTTTATGCATGCAGTAAAAGGACCTTTAGCTGCAGTTATGTTTATACCTTTAGCGGCATTGCCGTCAAGTTGTGATGAAATAAATGTAAGTGCAAGTGCTTCGGCAACAGTAACAATTGATCCGACTTGTCCGGATGAACCGCCAAGTGATACAACGGATTTACCTGTCAGAGTATTTGATTCTTTGAATTATTACCGTTATATTTTGGGAATACCTGCTGCCGGTGATGAAAACGGATTGGATAACAGAGTATTGACAAAACTCTACGGTGAAAATAACTGGGATTATGATAACCCCGGAGTATTTGAGTTAAATTTGCCTAAATCATCAAAAGAAATTGCATTCTATGATTATAGAACAAAAGATAAAACCAAAACTTTCCCGCTGCAAATTTTAGAAAGCGGCAACGAATATGAATTTTATGATAAAGACGGAAGTGTCAGAAAAGGCATGGGTGGTGTAATGTATGATGATATTTTTATGCAATCCCGTGACGGTAAAAAAGTAATGGTTTATCAATACCAAAAAAATGGTGAGCATGCCGGTGCTTTTGAGGAATTAGGCTCTATAGAACCGGGTTATTTGGATAAAGAACAGTACGGTAATAATTTATTAATTAATGATATTTTGAGCAGCCACGGAACTGATTATCATTATATAAATGTTGAAGCAACCGTAAAAGACCTTGATGAAATTGTACAAATGGCAAAATATTCAGATTAATGTATTTGAAAAACACATTTTGTACAATGAGCTTTGGGATGTAAAACGAGGTTGTCTTCCAAGTCATACATTTTTTCTATTTTAGTAGCAAGCGATGCTCCGCATTTGGGACATTTCAGACCGCCTGCACCGTTAAGTATCAATTCTTTCAAGCTGTCAATAATCTGTTGTGATACAAAATCATTTCTGAAATCTTTTTCAAGCCGTCTGATTTCTTCAGGATGGCATTTCAATCCTTTTGCAAGATTTTGTCTGACAGTAACCGACAAAAATAATTCTTTTCCGGCTTCAATATCTTCAATCAAATTTATATCCAAATTAGATTTCATTGCCAAACCTTTGGCTGAAAGCCCTAAATTATCCCTTTTCTCTTGAACAAATTGTGCTAAAGTTTTTTTCATAAAAAAATTATAACATAAAAAAGGAGCCAAAAGGCTCCTAAATTATTTGATTGTTATATCTGTTGTGGCATCTGCATCGACTGTAATTTTGAGTTTTGTATTATTATATAAATCATCAATAGCCGTTACATCAGCATTAAATGTTCCTACTTCATTTTTATCATAAAATTCAAAAGTTGTACCTCTTTCTCGATTAATTTGTCCAATCATGATGTTTGTAGTATCATTCGGGTTAACGGTTAATGCATAAGCTTCTTTAAATTTCTTGTCACTTCCTTTTATGTAAACTACTAAACAGTCCTTTGTATCATTGGGTGAATCGCTGTGCGGATCAGTAGGCCCTGTATAAAATCCTGTTTCATATTGCATGTATATTTCACGACCGTCATCGGATTTAATATAAAGCCCGCCGGCCTGGCTTACACCATCTTTTCCGTTAGATATTAAATTATACACGCCAGGATTCTCAACTTTTTCAAGATCACCTCGAACTTGTAAATCGCCGACTCCAAAATTAATACATGGTTTTCCTTCGGCAATCTCCTTCAGGTCAGCAGGCCATCCATTGCCACGTGCAATACTCATCGAAAGACCTGCTTTACCTGAATTAGACCCGTTTTGAGTAGAAACATCCGTTAAAACGATTGTACTTTTTTTTGGAACATCTATACCTATTTGTTCAAAAACATTTCTTAATGCTGCTGTCGCACTATTTGGATCTACATCTGTTCTTTCACCTATATAGTGTGTAAAATTGTTTTCAAATTCAACATATGGTTTATTTTCATAATAATCATATTTATATTCGTATTTGATGCCATCTTTTGTTTTATATCCGCCATCAGGAGCAGTTTTATCAAGCTGGTCTATTATTTCTTCATCTATATTGATTTCAACCGTAACTTCTGCACCTGTATCTACAACGGGTTCGTTTAAATCATTAGAACAGCTTGATAAAGAAACTGGGGCTGTAACAATAGCAGCGTATGTTTGAGCAGCTATACCAACTACATTATATAATAAATTCGCCACATATTTAGAGAAATTACTTTCTTTTATATTATATATGAAGTTATTACGTGATTTTTCTAACACCGATTGCGGTTCTTTTAATTCGCCTTGCTGTTGTTTTGCGGCTTCTTTTCTGGCTGCTATTTCTTCTTCTGATAAATTATTTATACCCCAGGCTTCATATGCAGCATCGGGGAACGGTTCAGCTTTTTGTACAGAAACACCTTTATCCAAATCAGGTTTTGTTTCACCGACCATTGGTACTGTCGGCGTAGAGTCTGTTTGCGGAGTGTCTGATTTCTTTTTAGTAAAATCTACCCGATTTAGGTTATTTTCAGGAATTTTATCTACCATGTTTTCTCCTTTCTATTCACACTTATTCCCGTTATCGGCATTTTTTAATTTTTTCTTTAACAGAAATTTCAGGATAAACTTTGGTTAATCAATGAAAAGTCTTATGGATAGGATGTTTGCGGCGGTTTATATTCAAGTTTACATTATGTAACATGAAGCTCTTGAAATTTAGAAAATAGAAGTTATAATATAAATACAGAACATTGAAAACTTGGGGACGTCCGGATTTGACAGGATGATTGATTAATATAGGCTGCGTGTCCGAGAGCTGTACTCGGTTATCAACGGGCATAGCAAATTAAATGCTAAAGACAATGTAATCAAAGCTGATTTCTCAAGAGCATACGCTCTTGCTGCGTAAGGTCAGCCACTTCAATAGCCCAGCTTGCCGGCTGTTGGGGTCCATTATGCAAGACGCAGTATGTTGATGATGGTAGACATATCAAGATAACCATTAAAGGTTAAGTATTTCCGGAAAAAATACTTTGACTGATTTAAGGGTAGTGATACTTTCCTGAATCTGTCGAGAAAATAAGTATCTACACACGTAGAGGTTTATGTTGGTCCATTTTGGACGTGGGTTCGAGTCCCACCGTCTCCAATACATAATAAAAAAGCCCTAATAAAGGGCTTTTTTATTATGTGTGTGCAGTTGGCGGAAGAGAACCCGCACAAGGCGGAGCCTTGTCATTGGGTTCGAGCGGGAGCGAGCTGAGGGCGAAGGCTTGACGACAAAATGGCAGTGCCATTGCCGGCGTCAACCGCAGACCCGTTAAATGCGAGCGACCAAGACATTCCCACCGTCTCCAATACATAATAAAAAAGCCCTAATAAAGGGCTTTTTTGGTAATGTCTATACATTATTTAGCATCTATTTTTGTCTATTAGGTGACTAGAGCAAATATTTTTCCTCTAATTCGGAAACTTTTGTCTTTATATCCCTGCGGATAGCTTTAATTTTATCCAAATCTGTTGTTTGTAAATCTTTTAAATCGCTGCCAGCTTATTGCTTCAAGCTTCCCTAAATCTTTTATTTAGATAAGGTTCAGCGTTAAAACTTTTTGTACACCATGTTTTGTAAGATAAAGCCTTTAATTTTTCTACATTAGCTTCAAAATTTTCCGGGTCGTGTTCTTTAGACGGAATAACTACCCATTTTGTATTAGTTTAGCCGGTACAGGTTTGTGCGTCATCCATATAAAAGGTACGCAGTTTATTTTGATACATTTTGTTCAAATCAAACTGGTATTTGGGGTCATTATTTTTATCAATTTCATATATACAATCAGCAAGAACACCTTTATTCAACGCTGGCGGAATATCATCGCTATCGGGTTTTAAGTTTTTTGTGATTGCAGTCAAAATTAACAGAGCCGTTGTATTTTTGTAAGCATTATTTTCAATGAAAACGTAGTCAAACCATTCTTTTAGCATTGTTTCTCGCTGAATTTTTGTTTCTTCGCTCCGTCCGCCAAAGTCTTTGTCTGAAATCGCTCTTGCTTTTTCTCCTGCCCAGTTCTGCAAATCTTCATTATTGTTAAATTTTTCAATAGGTGCTTTGAATTTTTGAACAACTGCTAAATCTATCCCTTTAAATTGATTTTTTTTCATTGCACCGAATGAAACAGTATCATACGCTAATGGTGCAAGAGTCGGTTTCGTTACACGGTGATTTTGCACACTGTTTTTAGTTGTTTTATATTGAAAATTTATAGGGGTAAGACGGATGAATATTTATTCACCTTTTAAGTATTATAAATATGCTCAAAATAAAAATTGTTGTTTTTCTAATACTTTGTTACAATTTGTAATTTAAAAATCAAATACTACAATAATTTAGTGTTTATTAAAAACGTAAGACATGATATTCGGTGAAGTCGCCCCAAACTATAATTCAAATTAATGACTTATAAGTCATAATAATATTAAGAGATTGTAATATAATATCAAATGTAACGAATTGTAAAGATGATTTAAAAAAGGCTGGAACCCTGTTATAATGCCTTATAGGATAGGATAGGATAG
>CALVCA010000015.1 GCA_944325895.1 Candidatus Gastranaerophilales bacterium | reverse complement strand
AAAAGCCGATAAAGGGATTCGAACCCTTGACCTACGCATTACGAATGCGTTGCTCTACCAACTGAGCTATATCGGCATATTCAATTTATAACATAATAAAAATATTTTCTCAATATCTTAAACTGTTTTTAGCTTCTTTCCATAGCTTGTCAAATTCTTCAAAACTGCATTCATTAAGAGGTTTTTCGCTTAATTCTTCCATTTTACGAAACCGCTTTTCAAACTTTTTATTAGCACGCAAAAGAGCCTGCTCGGCATCTATCTTATTCCATCTCGCTAAATTAACCACTGAAAATAATATATCACCGAGTTCGTCCTCTTTATCTGAAGCGTTTTTAAATTCATCGATTTCTGAATATAAACAATCATACAAAGATTTTTCATCCGGCCATTCAAATCCGGTTTTAACAGCCTTTTTGCTTATTTTTTGAGCACTCATAAGAGCGGACTGAGATTTCGAAACACCGTCCATGGCAGATTTTCTGTGCGGCTTTTCTTCGGATTTTAACTTTTCCCAATTAGTAATTATTTCATCAGTTGAATTAACTTTCACATTGCCGAAAACATGCGGATGTCTATGTATAAGCTTATCTTTAATACCTTTTGCAACATCTTCAATATCAAAAGCACCTTCTTCTGAAGCAATTTGAGCATGTAAAACAACTTGAAGCAGCACATCACCGAGTTCTTCTTTGAGATGCTTCATATCATTATCATCTATGGCATCACAAGCCTCGTAAGCTTCTTCAAGCATATTAGGACGCAAAGACATATGCGTCTGCTTTCTGTCCCACTCACAACCGCCCGGCGAACGCAGCTTTTTTATTATCTCTATTAATTCTTGAACGTTTTTCATGTTAACTAAATTTTATCACAAATTTTAAATAAAATTATAAATAATACATCAAAAGGAGGATTTTTTATTTAAATACTATGATATTCTATAAAATGTGAATAGTTAGCGAGAGGTATAAGTATGGCAATAATTGCAAAGATTGGTCAAATTCTCAACACCCCTATTAAGACCGGCAAAGTAGTAAAAAACTCCTCAAACCCCTTTGACCCGTCAACATTTAAGGGCAGTGTTTTACCGGCAGATGTTTTTGTATCATCAAAAGCCAAAAACAAATTAAAACTCAGCACTTTTGTAGGTTCAATAGGTGATGCATTCCCTACATTCAGAAAAGGTATTGAATCAGTTGCTGCATTCGGAAAAAGAATGAAAGAAGGATTTTCATCAGCAGTACACAAAATTAACGAAATAGGCAGCACGGAAATTTCCATAAACTTCGCCGGCATGGGCAAAGCTATCAAATCAGGTTTCACATCAATGATTGATAACTACAGCGTTTCCAAACTAAGAAAAAATGATCCAAAAACACTGGAAGCAATGTGGAAAGAAGTTTCAGGTTTGAATATTGCAGCATAAGGAGGAATTTAAATGAAAGACATCAGAAAAATCAGAAATATCATAGAGGCTTTATGCTTGCACCAAGACCCTGATTCTGTAAGAGTTTTAGAAGAAATGGGAACAAATTGCAGCGATGATGAAGTCAGAGAATTGACTGCCCGTGCATTAATAAGAAAAAATCAGCACGATTCATTAGCAGTTGCAATTACTAATAAAGGTAAAGGCATCAATGATATGTCAACTGTCGTTGCAATGAGCACGATTAATGAATTACTTGCATTAGACAATAAAGAAGAAGCTTTGAAAATTTTAACAGATACTGTTGAAATGCATTCAGACGAAGAAGTTCGTGAAAATGCACGTTCCGTAAAAGCTTTAATGGCATTAAGCTAACAACAAATAATTATATAATAATATAAGAAAAGCCCTCATAATATTTATGAGGGCTATATAAATTTGATGAATATTCTTAAATACTATAACATAAATTTAGTTATATGTAAATCCGTCTTGTTTCATTCTTTCAATAACTTCATATAATTTTTCATCGGAGCAGACATAAGAAAGCCGGAAAAAGCCTTCTCCGCAATGTCCGAAGGCATTGCCCGGAACAACAACTATGCCTGATTTTTTTAACAAATCTTCACAAAATTCAAAAGAAGATTTATATTTTTTCGGAATGGGAAGCCAAAGATAAAAAGTGGTATGAGGAACATTTGACATATCCCAGCCGAGTTCACTCAATCCTTTTACCATAATTTGCTGTTTGCGTTTGTAGCCTAAATTACCTTCTTCAATATAATCATCGCCTTCTTTAGAATTAAGGATTTCAGCACAAGCTTTTTGCAGAGCTTTAAAAATACCGTTATCAATAGTAGATTTACCTTTTCCGAAACGCTGTACAACGAATTCATTTCCGCAAACCCAACCTAAACGCCAGCCGGTCACAGCATACGGTTTTGAAAAACTGTGGAATTCAACGGCAATATCTTTTGCATCTTTAAGCTCAAAAACGCTGAAAGGTTTTTCATCATCGCTAAAATACAAATCAGAATATGCCAAATCCGATATCAAAAGGATTTTATGTTTTTTGCAAAAATCCACTGCGGATTGCACATATTCACGGGTAGCACTGACACCTAGAGGATTATTAGGGTAATTTATAATCAATGCTTTCAAATTATCCGGATTATAACCGTCTTGAATAAATTTTTCGTAAACCTTGTCCAAATCGGGCATGTAGTTATTTTCTTTGGTTAAAGGCACATGATAAGCCAAACCGCCTGCACATTGGATAAATTGGAAATACGAGGCATAACAAGGATCAGGCACCATAATAATATCTTTATCCGTATCTTTTTGAGTTATCAAAAATCTGATAAGATTAGATATGCCTTCTTTGGAACCTACAAGTGAAAAAATTTCTTTATCAGGATCCATATCAACACCAAAACGATTTTTCATTCTGAGAGCAACCGCTTTTCTAAAATAACTTTCTCCCTTTGGAGTAGAATAAGTATGAATACCGTCTTCATCAAGTATTTCTTTTAATCTTTCAACAAGAACTTTAGGCGGATTAGCTGTCGGGGCACCCATAGAAAGCGAAATAGGAGCCCTGTTTCTAGCTGTCAATTCCGGTTCCAGCTTTGCTGTTTGTTCTTTTAATTTAAACATGATGTAAGTATCTAATGACATAACATCTTTGTTAAACAGATTTTCTTTAAAATTACTCATTATTATTCCTTTCCGTCATTTTCATCGGACCGTTTAAAGATGCGGTAACAAACTGTTTTGTATAGGGATTATCTTGTTTCAGCATCTCATCAGGTGTACCTTCAAAGACAATTTGTCCGTTATAAAGCATAATAACCCTGTCAGCGGTACGGGTAATCGTTGACATTTGGTGTGTAACCACAACAGATGCGGCTTTTGTTTCTTCTTTTAGCCTTACAATATAATTTTCAATTAAAGTTGAAGATATAGGATCAAGCCCTGACGTCGGCTCATCATAGAGTATTGAATTAGGCTCGGTCACTATAGCTCTTGCAAAACTTACACGTTTTTGCATCCCGCCTGAAAGTTCAGACGGGTAAAGATGTTCAATACCTTTCAACCCTACAAGTTCAAGTTTTTGAGCAACTATATCTTTAATTTGTTTTTCACTAAATTTTTTTCTTAAATCACGTCTTTCACGCAACGCAAATGATATATTATCAGCAACATCCAAAGAGTCAAATAATGCCGAATACTGAAACACCATGGCAATATCACCTTCAGAAGTAATAATTTCACCGCTGTCTTTTGGAATAAGCCCGCAAATAAGCTTTAGAATTGTACTTTTACCTGAACCGCTAAAACCGACTATCGCAAGAGTTTCACCATCATTAACCTTAAATGAAACATTATTTATAACCGTTTTATTACCGAATTTTTTTATTAAATTTTTAACTTCAATACTCATAACCTTACCTATAATTTAAAAGAAAAAAGCTATAGCAAATATCATATCCCAAATAACTATTGCAACAAAAGACCAAACAACGGCTTTTGTAGTAGCAAGCCCGACGCCTTTAGCACCGCCGGAGGCAAAATAACCGCAAGAACAGCTTATAAGAGCAATTGTCCCGCCGAAGAATACTGCTTTTAATAAGCTTACCCATAAATCTTTCATATACAAACCGAGCCAGGCAGAATCAAAATATGCTCTGTAGCTTAACCCCGCAAACATATCCGAAGTTACCGCACCGGCGATAATTCCTATAGCAGCCGCCAAAATAGTTACAAACGGCATCATAATTATCCCCGAAAGCACACGGGGAATAAATAAATAACTAACAGGATTAACTTTCAAGACTTTTATAGCGTCAATCTGCTCGGTTACACGCATGGTAGCGAGTTCAGAAGCAAGAGAGGAGCCTATCATAGATATTATTGCAAACCCTGACATTATAACGGCGACTTCTCTTATAATAAGTATAGTCATCATCATACCGATAAAATGTCCGCCGCCTTGTTTTACCATTTCCAATGCGACCTGAGAGGCAACAATTACGGATGTCATACCTACTATTGTAAGAGTAATCGGCAAAGAACTTACCCCAAACCTGGAACACTGTTCCACCAATTCTTTTCTGTTAATCTCGCCTTTCAAAATAAATTTTATTACTTCAAGTCCGTTTTCAGTAATTTTACCGAGTGTATCCACAAAATCAAAAAATATTCCGGATATTCCTTTATAGAGTTTATATGTTGCAGACTGCTTGAAATATTTTTTTAATATCCCCATACAAACAATTATACAAAAAATCCTGCACTAATGTCAAACTACAAATGTAAAACTTTTATAAAAATATTCAAAACATATTATTTTGATGATAGAATACAAAATATAGGTAAGGAGATTATAAATGTGCGGAATAGTAGGATATGTAGGTTATAGATCCGTAGCGGATATATTATTAGACGGTTTGGAGCAGCTTGAATACCGGGGATATGATTCATCAGGTATTGCCGTAAAATGCCCGAACGACATAAAAGTTTATAAAGCGATTGGGAAATTAAACAATTTACGGGAAGAATTAAAATCGCACGTAAAAGAGTTTGAAAAATCGACAATGGGAATAGGACACATACGCTGGGCGACCCACGGGGCACCGACGGTTTTAAACGCACACCCGCACACATGTAACCATGGCAATTTAGTGCTTGTTCATAACGGCATCATAGAAAACTACAAAGAACTGCGTGAAAAACTGGAAAAAAAAGGATGTGTTTTCAAGTCCCAAACTGATACCGAAGTAGCTGCCCACTTAATAGCACAAAAATACAACGAAACACACGATTTAACGGAGGCTGTCAGACTGGCGGCAAAAGAAATTGAAGGGGCATATGCACTATGTGTTATGCATAATGATTATAAAGACACTATTGTTGCAACAAAACGTAATGCACCTTTATTAGCCGGAATAGGCGAAGGAGAATACCTTATAGCCTCAGATGTTCCGGCAATTATTAAATACACAAAAAAAGCAATGTATTTAAGCGATAATCAAATTTTGACGGTAACACCAAATTCAATAAAATTAACGGATGAAAACGGATATGAAGTTCCGCAAAAAATAGAAATGCTGCCGTGGGAACCGGTTGCTTTGAGCAAAATGGGATACAAGCACTTTATGCTTAAAGAAATTCACGAACAGCCGGATGTTATAAGAAATATATTAGTCGGGAAACTACATACAGCAGCAGAACCCGTTATATTAAACGAAGTCAAACTGACAAAAGAAACCTTAAAAAGCTTAAACCGTATACAAATTATAGCGTGCGGAACATCATTGCATGCAGCGATGGTCGGAAAATATTTAATAGAAACCTTCTGCGGCATATCGGTTGATGTTGAAGCTTCAAGCGAATATATTTACAGAAAAACCGTAACCGATGAACACACTCTTGTAATAGGGGTTTCCCAATCGGGAGAAACAGCGGATACACTAACCGCAATAAAACAGGCAAAATCAAGAGGTTCGCATATTTTAATCATTACAAACCGTCCGGATTCTTCCATGGCAAGAGAAGCAGACAGTTTGTTATCGGTAAATGCAGGGATTGAAGTTTCTGTAGCCGCAACAAAATCTTATATAGCCCAGTTGATGGCATTTTATCTTTTGGCATTGTATATGGCAGAAATCAAAGGCAGCACTGATTTATCAATTATACAATCAGTCAAAAACGAATTAATGATTTTACCGCAAAAAATTGAACAAATATTAGCAAATACCGAAGCTATCCAACAATGTGCAAGAAAATATTCAAACACGAAAGATTTCATCTACATTGCAAGAGGAATAAATCTTCCGACAGCACTTGAAGGAGCATTAAAGTTAAAAGAAATAAGCTACATAAACGCAACGGGTTATGCCGCAGGGGAATTGAAACACGGACCTATAGCCATGCTTGATGAATCAATGCCGGTATTATCAATATTAATGAAGGGTATTGTATATGAAAAATTGCTGTCAAACAGCGAAGAAGCCAAAGCACGTAATGCTAGAATGATAGCTTTGACAAATTCAAATGACCCAAAACTTGACAATTTATTTGATTTTATAATAAAAGTTCCCGACGTACAGGAATTTTTATCACCCATAATAGCAGTAATACCGCTGCAATTGATAGCGTATTATATTGCGGAATTTTTAGGCAAAGACGTGGATCAGCCGAGAAATCTTGCTAAATCAGTTACTGTAGAATAAGCTCCCTACATTAACGAATGTAAAATGATTTTGAAATTTTCGATTTTTGTGCTAAAATCAAAATACATTAGTAAAAGGGGAAAAATATGATATCAGTAAACGACTTAAAAACAGGCTTGACTTTGGAACTAGACAACGGTCTATGGTCAGTAGTCGAGTTTTTGCACGTTAAGCCGGGAAAAGGTGCAGCTTTTGTAAGATCAAAACTTAAAAACGTAGAAACCGGACAAGTGGTTGAAAAGACCTTCAGAGCAGGCGAAAAAGTAGCAAAAGCAATGCTGGACAGACGAGAAATGCAATACTTGTATAAAGAAGGCAAAGAATTTGTAATGATGGATATGGAAACATATGAACAATTACAATTAACCGAAGATCAAGTAGGTTCAGGGGTCAAATATTTAAAAGAGAATATGGTAGTACAGGTATTAATGCACGATAAAAGAATAATTGGCGTAGATATACCGGCACACGTTGAATTGGAAGTTGTAGATACACCGCCGTCAGAAAAAGGCAACACAGCTCAAGGCGGCACAAAACCTGCAACTCTTGAAACAGGTGCAGTAGTAAACGTACCGTTCTTTATCTCAAACGGTGATAAAATCAGAGTTGATACAAGAACAAACGAATATTTAGACAGATGCTAACAGAAAACGAAAGGCATGATATTATGAAATTTGACACAGAATATATAGAAAAATTAGCAGACATAATAGCCCAAAAAGGTTTGACGGAAATTTCTTTGGAAGACGGCAACCAAGCTATAACGGTAAGAAAAGAAGTATTATCCGCAATGGCACCAATGCCTGTACAGCAGGCTGTACCGCCTGTACAACCTGTACAAACAGCACAAGAAGTCAAAAAAGGTCAACCTGTGACATCGCCTATGGTAGGGACATTTTACAAATCTCCTTCACCGGATGCAAAACCGTTTGTAGAAGTCGGACAAACTGTTTCAAAAGGTGATGTTGTATGCATTATAGAAGCAATGAAATTAATGAACGAAATCGAATCCGAATTTTCAGGCAAGGTAGTGGAAATATGTGTAGAGAACGGACAACCGGTAGAATTCGGACAAGTATTAATGTATATAGAATAATGGAATAGATATGTTTAGAAAAGTATTGATAGCAAACCGCGGGGAAATAGCGGTCAGGATTATAAGAGCTTGCAGAGAAATCGGGATACCGACAGTTGCAATATATTCACAGGCTGATGCAAATTCGCTGCATGTAAGATTAGCTACAGAAGCTTATTGCATAGGACCGGCAGCAAGTGCACAGAGTTATTTGAGTATTCCTGCAATAATTTCGGCAGCACTTGTATCAGGAGCAGATGCAATACATCCAGGCTACGGCTTTATGTCAGAAAGAGCTGATTTTGCAGAAATTTGTGCTAAACATAATATCAAATTTATAGGGCCTACACCTGAAGCTATGCATAAAATGGGAGATAAAGCAACAGCACGTAAAACAATGATAGAAAATAACGTTCCTGTAACTCCCGGAACAGGTATTTTAAAAACAGCGGAAGAAGTAAAAGCGTTTGCAAAACAGGCAGGCTATCCTATTATATTAAAAGCGACCGCAGGCGGCGGCGGTAAAGGCATGAGAATAGTTAGAAGCGATGACGAAGTAGAAACAAACATGAACCTTTGCCAGTCAGAAGCTCAAAATTTCTTTGGCAATCCTGATGTTTATGCCGAAAAATATTTGGAAAATCCAAGACATATAGAAGTTCAAATCCTTGCTGATCAATACGGGAATGTAGTTCATTTGGGAGAACGTGACTGTTCAATCCAAAGACGACATCAAAAATTAATAGAAGAAGCTCCGTCACCGGCAATAAATGAAGAAACAAGACGTGAAATGGGAGCGGCTGCGGTACGGGCAGCAAAAGCAATTAACTATGAAGGAGCAGGAACGTGCGAATTTTTGCTCGACCACGATGGCAAATGGTATTTTATGGAGATGAACACCCGTATTCAGGTAGAACACTGCGTAACAGAGATGATATCAAACGTTGATTTAGTACGTGAACAAATAATGGTTGCAGCAGGCGAAAAGCTTGACTTCACTCAAGAAGAAATTGTTTTAAGAGGTCATGCTATAGAGTGCAGGATTAATGCGGAAAATCCCGAAAAAGATTTTATGCCTAATCCGGGACAGATAACAGGTTATGTAACACCCGGCGGTTTCGGTGTAAGAGTTGATTCACACGTATATCAGGATTATACAATTCCGCCTTATTACGATTCTATGATAGGCAAATTAATCTGCTGGGGCAGAACAAGAAACGAAGCCCGCAGAAGAATGTACAGGGCTTTAAAAGAATATGTCATAACAGGTATTGAAACGACTATCCCGTTTCATCAGGATATTGTTGAAGATGAAGTATTTATAAGCGGGAACTTTAACACCGGATTTATTGAAGATTATTATAAAAGGAAAGGGAGTTATGAGAACGATTGAAAAATCAGCGGATAAGATAGTCGCCCCCCCCCTAAACCTGAAGTAGCTGAACGCTTTCCGGCATTTTTTAAGTTTATTGACTTCTTTCTTATTCCAAACTATAATTCTAGTATTATGAATTATAAAAGGGTAAATTGGGTTGAAAAAATAAAGGGTAGATTTTTTAATAAAGTTACTATGGCACTATGCCAAAATAACTTATTAACGAACTTATTCCCTTATTTCCTAATTCCCTCATTCCCTTCCATCCGTCATTCTGAGCGGAGCGGTGCTACGCACGTAGGTATGTTTGGCAAAAATCGTCGTGCCGCCTTCACCCTCGCCGAAGGTGCTACGCACGTAGGTATGTTTGGCAAAAATCGTCGTGCCGCCTTCGCCCTCGCCGAAGGTGCTACGCACGTAGGTACGTTTGACAATAATCATCGTGCCGCCTTCACCCTCGCTGAGGTTCTCATCACCCTCGGGATTATTGGGGTTGTCGCTGCGTTGACTATTCCTAATCTTATTAATGAATACCAAAAAATTGTTACAGCCACTCAGCTAAAGAAAACTTTTTCTACTCTTTCCAATGCTTTTACGATGGCTCAAAAAGATCACGGTGATATGTCCTCATGGAGTTTTAAACCAAAAAATCCCGTAGACGGCGACAACACACCTTTAAATGACGCTTACCGTTCATTTACACACACATATCTATTCCCCTATTTACGAGTTGCATCAGATTGCGAAACCGGAACAACAAAAAAATGTGATTATACAATGTATTCTACTGACGGAAGCAAGATTGATTTAAGAGGAATGTATAGATTTATTTTGAATAATTCCACTTTGGTTATCTTAGCATTCGACTCTTATCAAGGGGATTTTACCATGGGAAATATGTTAATATATGTTGACATAAACGGTCCTCAAAAGCCAAATACTGTTAGCAAAGATATATTTACAATGCAATTATACAGCGGCAATAACACCCTTAAAATGTACGGCTTTGATCATTCTTATGAATACCTAATGAATGGAGATGGAACAATTATTTGGGCATGCACGGCTAAAGGTCGAGGTCTGAGCACTTCTGCATATTGCGGGGCTGTAATACAAAAAAATGGGTGGAAAATCCCTGATGATTATCCATGGTTTTAATACCGGCACTGGGTGTTCACCTAATTTAAGCTGTTATTATGCAAAAATAATTTATTAACGAACTTATTCCCATCAACACGTCATTCTGAGCGAAGGTGCTACGCACGTAGACACATTAGGTTTTGCATTGTCTTCTACACGTCATTCTGAGCGAAACGAAGAATCTCATCAAGCTTTTCCTGAGATTCTTCGGGCTAAAGCCCTCTGAATGACGGTGCCACTGAAAATACACAAGGTAACAACACAAAAAAATAAAGCGGCTTTAAGCCGCTTTCGAAACTATTTTTTGTTAACAGCTTCTTTGAATTTTTTACCTGCTGAAAATGCAGGAACTGTTTTTGCAGCGATTTTCAATTCTTTACCTGTTTGAGGGTTTCTGCCGATTCTTGCAGCTCTCTTACGAGGTTCAAAAGTACCAAAGCCTACTAATGTTACTTTTTTACCTTTTGAAACTGTTTTTTGGATTGTATCAACCCAAGCACTTAAAACTTCAGCAGCTTCTTTTTGAGTAACATTTGCTTTTTTTGAAATCTCTTGTACTAATTCTTCTTTGTTCATAAATAAAACTCCTTTTCTTTGTGTACATGCTAATTATACCGAAAGTTTTTGATTATGCAAGTACTTTACATTAGTATACAAAAAGTAATAAATTCAATAAAATAAGGTTATTTTTTAAAGTTTTTGATACAATATTATTGATGAAAGAAAGAGTATTACTATTTATAATAGTTTTTGGGCTGGGAGTATTTATTTATATATTCCAAAGCTACTTTAACACTGTTTGGGGGCTGGCATTTTTAATAACGGGAATGGCACTATATGCTTTAGTAACCAATTTAGCATGCAAAATAAAAAGCCGCCGGCTTCAAAAATACCCGCAGATTATTAATGAAAATTACAAACCTTTTGTATCAGTAATGATACCTGCACACAACGAAGAAAGCGTTATTGCTCAAACCGTTGAAAATATTTTGGAAATGGATTATGACCCGTTTGAAATAATTGTAATTGACGACAGAAGCACTGATAATACCGCTCTTGTCGTAACGGATTTGGAAAAGAAATACGATAAAGTAAAAGCATTAATCAGACCCAAAGACGCATTTCCGGGTAAATCCGCTGTTTTAAACGATGCACTTAAATATGCAAAAGGCGAAGCAATATTAGTATTTGACGCTGATGCAAGAGTTGAAAAAGATTTCTTAAAAAAGCTCATTCCGAATTTAGAGCCAAAAGACGTCGGAGCAGTGCAGGCAAGAAAAGTTATCCGAAATAAAGATGTAAACCTTTTAACCCGCTGTCAAAACAATGAAATGACAATGGATACACACTTTCAAGTAGGCAGAGATTCAGTTAAGGGAGCGGTGGAACTCAGAGGAAACGGTGAGCTGATAAAAAGAACAGCTCTTGAAGATATAGGCGGATGGAACAATTACACTATTACTGATGATTTGGATATGTCGACAAGACTCCATATAAAAGGATGGGATGTAAGATTTTGTAAAGATGCCATTGTTTATGAAGAAGGTATTATGTATCTTTGGCCGTTATACAGACAGAGAAGACGCTGGCTTGAGGGAACAATAAGACGTTATTTGGAATATGCGGGCGATATCTTAACCTCAAAAGACATGCCTTTAAGAGTGAGTTTAGATTTGATAGCTTATATTTCAGAATTTATCATGCCGGCATGGCTCATTATGGAATTTTTGATAAGAGTGTTTAAAGTTTTGGCAAAAGATGCTTCACCGCACATGCTCTATTCATCAGTTATAATAAGCTGTGTTATCGGTATAGGATTTTTTGTCGCTGCAAGATACAGCTTAAGACGATATGACAATCTGTCAAGACTTGATGCATTTAATCAGGCATTTGAAACCTCTATATATCTTTTAATTATTTGGTTTCCGCTGGTGCTATTTATCGGATTTAAAATATTATTTATGAAAAAGGACATGAATTGGGGGAAAACAACCCACGGGCTTGTACAACACGAACACGCAATTCAGAGGGCTAAACAAAAAATTAAAGCCGCAAAAGAAGAACTTAAAAAATTATTATCAGCAAAATAGGAGAAATATAAATGACAGACACTGTTGCAAATGTAAAAAGCAAAATAAGATCAGTAAAAGATTTTCCCAAAAAAGGAATAATATTCAGAGATATAACAACGGCATTAAAGGATCCTGAGACTTTAAAAGATATGATAGATTATCTTTGCGACCAATTCAAAGATGAAAAAATTGATTATATAGCCGGAATAGAAAGCCGCGGGTTTATATTCGGCATGCCAATGGCATACAAACTCAACGCAGGTTTTGTTCCGATAAGAAAGCCGAACAAACTTCCGGCAGAAACCATCAGCCAGGAATATCAACTGGAATACGGTAGTGACAAAATTGAAGTCCATACAGATGCAATAGAAAAAGGTGCAAATGTTTTGATTGTGGACGATTTACTGGCAACAGGCGGAACCGCCGAGGCAGCATGCAAACTTATTAAAAAGACCGGAGGCAATCTTATCGGGATAGCGTTTTTAATAGAGCTTGAAGATTTAAACGGCAGAGAAAAATTTGACAAAAATTTGAAAGTAATTTCAATGCTGAAATACTAAGGAACAGGGTCATAACCGCCGGGGTTAAGCGGATGACAGCGGCAAATACGTTTTATACCGAGCCAGCCGCCTTTTAAAACACCGTATTTTTGAACGGCCTGTTTCATATATTCTGAGCACGTAGGTGTAAAGCGGCATACCGGAGGGGTTAGCCGTGATATCTTTTGATAAATTGTAATCAAAATCGTGACCAGTTTTTTATTCCACTGCATAAGATTCACCGATAGTATCAAGTGCTTCGACCTTAATATCCGTAATCAATTCCGAATACGAAATAACGACAATAGTCGGGATATGACGTTCAAGCAGCTGATAAAGCGGGAGTCTGATTCTTGGAGAACACAGAATAACCGGCTGCTTGCCGCATGCCTGATGTGCACGCATTAACGTGGTTGCAGCCGTTTCAATAAGTTCTTGCACCTGCATAGGATTCAATAAAAACATTGTTCCAAGCTCTGTTCTTTGGCAGCTGTCATCTAATATCTTTTCCCATTCGGGAGAAAGCGTCAGTGCATACAAAACTTTGTCTTCCTGAACGTTAGACAAACAAATTTGACGTCCCAAAGCAGCTCTTAATCGTTCCGATAATATATCAGGTTCTTTTGAAAATCTTGCGTAATCGCACAATCTTTCAAATACAAAAATAATATCTTTAATAGAAACTTTTTCACGAATAAGGTTAACAAAAATCTTTCTCAAATCGCTTGTGGAAATAATAGTCGGCACAAGGTCATTAACAAGAGTCGGGTCTTGTGAACGAACGAGTTCCATAAGTTTTAATACATCAGTTTTTGTCATAACATCGTCAACGTATTTTCTGACGCATTCTTGAAGGTGTGTCACGATAACATCAGTAGAATCAACTGCCGTAACAGAACGTGCAGTTTTGGCATCTTCAGCCGTAATCCAGTAAGCTTGAGTTTGATAAGTCGGGTCAATACCGATTATCGCATCATCAGGAACTTCTTTTCTCATAGAATCCCACTGATCCGCAAT
The DNA here is from genome assembly GCA_944325895.1 of Candidatus Gastranaerophilales bacterium. Classification (GTDB taxonomy): domain Bacteria; phylum Cyanobacteriota; class Vampirovibrionia; order Gastranaerophilales; family Gastranaerophilaceae; genus SIG32. The sequence continues at coordinate 19,737 of CALVCA010000015.1, read as the reverse complement.
TACCATAAGCCTGCCCGGATAAACATAGCCTGTTGCAACGGTATTTCCACGGATAGATATCATATATTCATTTGCATCCAAAGCTGATGAATCCATAATTCTTATATTCGGAAGAATGTATCCCAATTCATCGGTAACCCTTTGACGTAATGCGGCAATTTTAGCAAGTAATTGTCCCTCTTGATCAGGGTCAGCTATTACAAGAAGGTTAGATCCTACCTGCAAACTTAAAACATCAACACCTAAACGTTCATACATCCTGTTCGGGTTAACCAAATCCTGCATGTTTTGCCGAACATTCTCTAACTGACCTAACTGCGATTGAACATCAGCGTTAATTAATACTGAAAATCCCGCAATGCCTATTCCTATTGAAAAAGCCAAAAACGGCAGCCACGGCAACCCTGTTATAGGACCGGTTATTGCAAGCAGCATTAAAAATCCCGAGGCAAAAAACAGTGAATAAGGTTTACTTAAAATTTCACCGGCAACATCAGCACCTAACGAAGCACTTGCCGCTGATGAACGGGTCATAAATACACCGGCAGCTATTGACATTAAAAGTGAAGGAACCTGCGATGCCAAACCGTCACCTATTGTCAAAATAGTATATTTTGAAACAGCGTCTGCAAGCGGCATTTGATTCATCAAACATCCGACACACAACCCGCCGACAATATTTATAATTACAATAATTATACCGGCAATTGTATCCCCTTTTACGAATTTCATAGCACCGTCCATGGAACCGAAAAGGTTTGACTCCCTTTGTAAATCTTCACGCTTTTTGGTAGCCTCTTCCGGCGAAATTAAACCAGCGTTAAAATCAGCGTCAATTGTCATTTGTTTACCGGGCATAGCGTCCAATGCAAATCTTGCAGATACCTCAGCTATACGTTCCGCACCTTTTGTGATTACCATAAATTGTACAACCGTTATAATTAAGAAAATTACACCGCCTACAATCATGTTTCCGCCGGTTACAAATGTTCCGAATGCATGAATTACCTCGCCAGCTTCACCTTTTGCCAAAATTAACCTCGTTGATGCTATTGATAATACAAGCCTGAACATGGTTCCTAAAAGGATTATTGACGGAAATGCCGCTAGTTCAAGCGTTTTTTGAACGTATAAAGCTATCATCAAAAGTACAATTCCGAGGGTTATGTTTAAACTTATTGAAAAATTGATAATCCAGGTCGGCATTTCAACAAGCAATATTAAAAGAAGTGCCAGTACAAATACCGCCAGAAAAATTTCACTTATTGGATTGTTGCCTGTACTACCTTGAGCCATTAAACTTCTTTTAAAGCCTCGCTGATTATTGCCAATTGTGTATCAATTGTAGCATCTACTATACCGTTTGTCGTTGTTACTATGCAACCGCCTTCAGAAATCGATTCATCAGGGATGACCGATATTTTTGCATCTAAACCCAACTGTTCTGCCATCTCAGGAATTTGCCCTTTTAACAAACTCACTTGTAAAGGACTTGTGCGTATTGTAATTTTACTTTCTTCTTTTGAAAGTCCTTTTAATATTTCCATTACGCTTGATGCCAAAAGTTCGGGATTTTGGGTTATTTCGTTTTTAATGATTTTTTTTGCTATATCAACACTTATTGAAAGAATTTCAGGTGCAATTTTATCAAAAACATCCTGTTTTGCATTGATAAATTCCGCCATTGAATTTTTTAAATATTCAATGTCATCATGGGCTTTAGTCAAACCGTCTTGATACCCTTCCTTTGCCGCAGCTTCTCGAATTGCATCAGCTTCTTCCCGTGCCCTGGATATTAAATTCCTGTCATCAATCCTTCTGAAGCCCCTTCGCCTGTCGCCCCTGCGGCGTTCATTCCGTTGCTTGAAGTCAATGTTATCCAAATTAAAAAGGTCGATTGAATCATCATCGGCTTTCTTAGGCTCAGCAACTTCTTCTTTCGGTTCATTTTTTTTCTTTTTGATAATCATGATTAATATTATTATACACTATCTTGTATATGGGTGGCAATAATGTTAGCAACTTTTGGCGGTACTTCATAATATTCTCCCTCTAAAGCATTGAATACAAGGCGTCTTACCTTCATTCTTTCATGTTTCAATATTGTTTCCAATTGTTGCCGTTCTATCCCTTGTGTAACATTTTGAATTTTTGCCACAATTTTACTCGGACTGAATTCCTGGGGTTTGGGTAAATTAGTTCTTATTTCATTTAAACATCTTAACGCTGTATTAACGCTCACCCTGCTTTCTAAATCAGGCATACCCATATATTTTATAACAGTTTGAGCATCTTCAGGATTAAATTTATTCAAAATCGACTGAACTTTTTCCTGTTTCATTTTTCTAAACAACAAAGCAACCGTTGCAAGTTTTAAAACTTTTGAACTTGTAGCAGGCGGTGGAGGTGCTTCTTGCGGTGCTCTTTGGGGTGTTTGTTGAGGTACTCCTTGAGGTGCTTCTTGAGGAACTTCTTGCTCCGTTTCACTCATTTGCTGCATCATAGCATCTATATTCGATTGCTTTGCTGCCTGCTCCATCAAGGCTTCATTTATCATACCTTTATCTTTCAATTCCGCAATTGCGTCAAGGTATGTTTTCTTAACGTGATGTTCTATTAATTGTAATATCTGATCCTGAGGAAGCCCCTGCTTAAAAGTTTGTTTTGCTATCTCAAAAATCGTAAATGCAATCTTTTGCATTATCGGATCCCAAAACTGCTGAGGCAACTCTGATCGCACTAAATCAACCGATTTGTGGAACGACCATTCCGCAATTATTTGGGTAATCATCATTGCCTGATCTGCATTGAAATTCGATTCAGTATCATTATAAATCGCTTCACCGGCTAAAGTGGAAAAATTGAGCAATGTGTTTACTACATATTGTTTATCTTGCGGCGAAAAATCCTGCGGTACAAGTTCTTGTGCCTGTGCCGTTAAATTTTGTGCAAATTCCTGATAATTAAAACCTTTTATTGCCATTAACCTTGTTCAATCCAACTTTTTATTTTTTCTGCTGCTTCTTCATCATCAGCGTCAGATATTTCTGCTGAAATATTTGCCAAAGAATCCAGCAATTGACCTTCATCCTGCTGCGGTATATATTCTCTCTGCTGCTGTTCCAAAAGATTTTGTGCCAATTCTGTCTGTCTTTCCGTCAACTGTGCCGCACGGTTGTTAATATCACTTAATTGTTTTTCCTGTGCCGCAGTTTTTTGTTTCAATTGTTCAACTTCTCTCAAATTAGCTTCTCTGACTTTGTTTACTTTATCTGATACAACCTTGAATAAAATTAACAAACCGGCACCGCTTAAAGCAATAGCAAGCCACCACGGATTTCCTGTTTCATCCGGCTTTGGCAAATTAACAGGTCTGTCTGAAGCAAGGTAAGGATCTGTTGAATCTGAAAATGCTATTGATACATTTTCCGGATCTACTTTCGGACTTGCTGCATGTGCTATCAAATCTTTTAATTCTTCTAAAGTTGTATTTGCCGGTAATGCTGATTTTTCCAATGTTACAGCAACAGAAATTTCTTCAACAACACCGGGTTTTATATATTCATTTGTTTGTGTTTTTGTAACTCCGTACTGAGTCTCTGTTGCAGATCTTGAATAATTTCTGTTTTGAGTCGAGTCAGATCCGCCCTGTGCCAGCCCGTTCGGCAAATATACACTAACAGCACTCACATTTTTATTTGAATCCTGTGTTTGATCGCCCAAACCTTCCGTAAAATTTTGTTCCGATACCGCAGTTTTTTTGGTCGGATCATATTCAATCGTGTATTTTTCTACCGGAGCCTGTCTTAAAAACGTACTGACGGTTACTACATAATTGCCTTTACCGATTAATCTGTCCAATTGCGTTGCAACTTTTTGCTGCATATATTTATCGTTTTCCTGCAGCCTTTCAAGCATTTCGTCTTGAGCATCAATTATGCTCGTATAAACATTGCCGTTTGTATCGGTTATTGCAATATTTTCTGCTGTCAAACCCGTAACACTGCCCAATAAAAGATTTGTTATGGCTTTTACTTTTATCTGATCCAGTCTGTCGCCTGCAGGAATTGTTATCTGAACTGTCGCCGTTACTGGTTTTTGCATTGACGTAAACATTGTTTGTTCAGGTATTGATATAAATACAGATGCGTTTTCTATCGGAGGAATTTTACGAATTAATCTTGCAAGTTCGCCGTTGATTGCCCTGGCAAGTCTTATCCGCTTATCCTCTTTTGTTGATGTGAAATCACCCTTATCAAAAATCTCTAAACCAACGTTTTGATCCATTAACCCGCTTTTAACTATTGCCAAAAGTGCTGCATCCCGCTGGCTTTGAGTGTATTCTGCCAAAAATACCGTTGACTTTGTTCCGTCTAATTTTCTGCTTGCCGTTATCCCTTCTCTTGCCAAAAGTGCCTGAATTTCTATTGCTTTTCCTAAATTATCCGTTGTCAACAAATCCAAAGGCTCTTTTATAACTTTTTCGCTCACTACTTTAGCAGCACCGTTTCCGCCTTTTGACGAATTTACTATACCTATGGTTATAAATAATGCCAAAAGTAATATGACACCGCCTATTATCCCGTATAATAATGGTTTGTTTTGAAGTAGTTTTTGAAAATCCATTTTTTATCCTTAATCTTTACACTTGAATTTGCATAACTTTTTCATATGCCTGTATAACTTTTCCTACTAACTGTGTTGCTACATTCACGCTGATTTCTGATTTCGCCATTGCGGTCATAACATCGTGAATATCAACATTTCCGTTCCCTGACATTGCATCTTTCAACAAATTATCCGGCTCATTCAGTTCAGCATTAAAATTCTCAATAAGCCCGGACATTACCTGCTTAAAGTCAGGTGATGATGTCGTTTCTACTCTGTCCAATCGGGCTGAAGGCATTATGGTATCAAGTTTTGTATGCTGTATTCGCCCCGCCAAGTCATAATGAAAATTGTTATACATTCGCCCTGCCTTTCTTATTATATTCTACCGCAATTTTGCCGGTTTGAGTTAACTTAATACACTAAAATCATACGTTCTATGTAGAAAAAAACATGAATTTCATACAAATTACTTAATGATTACAGTTAAAAAGGCAAAAAAAAGACTTCCGATGAGGAAGTCTTTTTTTACTAGAACATTAAGCCGGCTTCTCTTGCCGCATCGGCTAAGGCTGCGACACGACCGTGATATAAAAATCCTCCACGGTCAAATACTACGCATTCAATACCTTTTGATTTTGCTTTTTTAGCTATCGCCTCACCGACAACTTTTGCAGCATCAATATTGCCGCCGTGTGATAATTTTTCTTTTAAATCTTTATCAACTGATGAAGCTGAACATAATGTTACATGATTTTCATCGTCAATTAATTGTGCATATATATGTTTTGTACTTCTGTATACAGCCAATCTCGGGAATTCTGATGTTCCTGATACTTTTGTTCTGATTGATCTGTGTCTTTTTTGTACTTGCGGTTTTCTTGTCTTTTGTTTAATCATTTTATTTTTCCTTTCATTTTACCCAAACCTTCTTAAAGACCGCCTTTAAGGGTTTATGCGGGCTTATTTTTTACCTGCTTTACCTGCTTTACGTCTGATGTGTTCACCTTCGTATCTGATACCTTTTCCTTTATATACTTCCGGCGGACGTTTGCCTCTGATTTCTGCTGCTACATCACCAACAGTTTGCTTATTTGAACCTTTTACGGTGATTTTTGTGTTTGCTTCTACTGAAATCGTAATACCTTTAGGCGGTACTATATCTACAGGGTGCGAATAGCCTAACTGCATATTCAAAGTTGTTCCCTGCATTTGTGCACGATAACCTACACCTTGTATTTCCAATTTCTTTTCAAAACCTTCTTTTACACCGTGAACAGCATTAGCAACAAGCGTTCTGAATAACCCGTACAATGCATCGGTTTCTCTTGATTCTCCAACCTTTGACAATACAACATGGTTATCTTCAATTTTTACGGCTATTTCAGGACGAACTTCAACTGTTTCTTCGCCTAAAGGTCCTTTCGCCGTAACTGTTTGACCTTCTATTTTTACTTCAACTCCTTGCGGAATTTCAATCGGTTTCTTACCTATACGTGACATTTTTATTTCTCCTTTTGGTATATTGTTTTATCAGACTTTTCTACCAATTATGTCTGACTCTAGTATATGTAACAAAGAACTTCGCCGCCTATATTTTCTTTGCGGGCTTTTCTGTCTGTCAACAAGCCTTTGCTTGTAGAAACAATTGCTACACCCATTCCGCCTAATACCTGCGGTAAATTTTTAGCCTTTGAATAACTTCTTAAGCCCGGCTTTGAAACTCTTTCCAGCTTTGTAATTACAGGTTTATGTTTTTCATCATATTTTAAAGTAATAAGAATTGATTTAAATTTCCCGTCTTCTTTTACTTCGTAATCTGTGATAAAACCTTCTTCTTTCAACAATTTTGCCAATTCAATCTTCAATTTTGAAGAAGGAATTGAAACTGTTTCATGAAAAACCATACTGGCATTTCTGATTCTTGTAAGCATATCTGCTATCGGATCTGTGTTCATATTTTTTCCTTTACTGCTTGCGAAAACCGATTATAATCGGCTCCTTCTACCCGTTCTTACCGAATTAATTGTTGCTCATATTAAAGCTTCTTTCGGCAGTTAACACGTTTATTTTATTACAAATATTTTTATTTTACAAGTAATTTGTTGCAACATGTTAATAATTAGAATAATCTGCTTTACATTTCTTAATGCCTGACAATATTTAAAGCAATTAATTAAATTCATACGTTTTAACATAAAAAGAAAGGCGGTAGTGTGATGAATGGAATTAACTCAAATCTTAACTTTGCCGGAAAATACCGGCTCAATGCCAACCAAACAATGCCTGATGAAGAAGCTTGTTTGAAACGTGATTATATGCTGGGCACAGCATGCAGCTATGCAAAAAACGGTCAAAAAGCGGCTAAACAATTAGAAAATTTTTACAAAGATATGTACAAAAAAAATCCATCTGCACCATGTAATTTAGAATTGGATTTTCCTGACGATATGGATGCCATATTTGAAACAAGTATGTCTAAAGTCGGACAAAACTTTGACAAATTAGCTTAAAAAAAGCACCCTATGGGTGCTTTTTACCAGCTTGCTTTGGTAACACCGGGTAATAATCCCTGATGTGCCATTTTTCTCAAACAAATTCTGCATAAGCCAAAATCTCTATGAAATCCGTGAGGTCTGCCGCATATGCTGCATCTGTTATGAAGTCTTACTGTCGGGTATTTGCCCTTTGCAGCAAGCATTCTTCTTTTTTCTTCTTTGTTTATCATCGCTTTTTTAGCCATGAATTTCTCCTTTTTATTTACCTAATTATTTCATTCCTTTGAAAGGCATTCCGAGTAATTTTAACAATTCTCTTGCTTCATCATCTGTTTCTGCTGTTGTGATAATAGATACGTTCATACCTTTTACCAAATCAACTTCTTCATATGTAATTTCAGGGAACAATGCCTGTTCTTTCAAACCTAATGTATAGTTTCCTCTGCCGTCAAAACTTTTGGGGCTTATTCCTCTAAAGTCACGAATTCTAGGAAGAACTACGCAAATGATTTTCTGCAAGAAATCATACATTCTTTCTCCACGTAATGTTACCATGGCTCCAACCGGCATTCCTTCTCTTAATTTATAAGATGCTATTGATTTTTTAGCCTTTGTGATAACAGCTTTTTGACCGGCTATTTTGGTTAACTGTGCTTCAATTGATTCAGCTATTTTGGAATTGTGAGAAGCTTCACCTACCCCCATATTCAAAACTATCTTGTGAAGTTTAGGAATTTGATGGTCGTTTTTGTAACCAAATTTTTCTTTTAATGCTGATTTAACTTCTTTGTCGTATTTTTTCTTTAAGCTTTCAGTTGTTGTCATTTTCTTTTTCCTTTTCTTAAGATGATTGGCGCTTTCCGTTACACATCTAATTGTTCACCACATTTTTTACAAACACGTACTTTTTTGCCGTCTACGACACTATGCTTTACCTTGGTCGGTTTTTCGCAAGCCGGACAAACTATCATTACTTTTGAAGCGTCCATTGGTGCTTCAAGCTGAATTAAGCCGCCTTGAATTCCTGCTGCAGGCATCGGTTTTTGTGCTTTAGTAACCATATTCAAGCCTTCCACTGAAACTTTTCCTTCCTGAGGATAAGCTTTTTTTACGTTACCTGTTTTTCCTTTGTCTTTTCCTGCGATTACCATGACCCTGTCACCGGTTTTTACGTGCAAGAATTTTTTATTTTTCTCTGTCATTTCTTTTCTCCAATTGTATTTTTTAGATAACTTCCGGTGCAAGAGAAACTATTTTCATATAACCCTTGTCTCTTAATTCACGGGCTACTGGTCCGAAAACACGTGTTCCTCTCGGGTTGCCGTCTTTATTTATAATTACTGCTGCGTTTTCATCAAATCTGATTACAGATCCGTCGTTACGTTTGATATCAGCTTTGGTTCTTACAACAACAGCTCTTACAACTTCCGATTTCTTTACTGCCATATTCGGAGTAGCATCCTTTACTGTCGCTACTATTTCATCGCCTACAGCCGCAAATTTTTTATTTGAGCTTCCCATAACACGAATACACAAAAGTTCTTTTGCCCCTGTGTTATCTGCTACTTCTAGTCTTGTTTCTTGTTGTATCATTTTTCGTTTCCTTTATATCGTTAACGTGCTTTTTCAACTACTTCAGCAACTACCCAGCGTTTGTCGCCTGAAAGCGGCTTGGATTCTACTATTCTTACAATGTCGCCTTCATTGCATACATTCTCTGCGTCATGAGCTTTATAGTTTTTGTTTGATTCCATAATTTTTTTGTATTTAGGATGTGGTTCATAATCAGCCACTTTTACAACGACTGTTTTGTCCATCTTATTGCTGATTACCATTCCTTGTTTTTCTTTTTTAGGCATTTATTTCTCCTTTGAAAATTTATTTTTCTTTTATTACTGTCTTTGCCTGAGCTATAAGTCTTTTTGTCTTAGAAATCAACGCTGTGTTTTCCAATTTGTGTGTTGAAAGCTGCAATCTGTAATTAAACAAATCTTTCTTCCAATTTACAATTTGTTCTTTTAACTCATCAACAGTTTTTTCACGCATTTCACTTAATTTCATTTCTGTATTTCCTTATGCTTTTTCTACAACTTTGACCTTGATAGGAAGTTTTTGAGCTGCTAATTCTAATGCATGAATTGCAACATTTCTGTCAAAATAATCAAGTTCAAAAAGTATTCTGTTCGGTTTTACGACTGCTACCCAGTATTCCAAATTACCTTTTCCTGAACCCATACGAGTTTCTGCCGGTTTTGCCGTAATCGGTTTATCCGGGAATATTTTTATCCAAACGTTACCGCCACGTTTGATTTCACGAGTCATTGCACGACGTGCAGCCTCTATTTGTCTGCTGGTTATCCAGCCCGGTTCTAAGGCTTGAAGTGCATAACCGCCAAATTCAAGTTTTGTTCCTCTTGTTTCGGTTCCCTTCATTCTGCCTTTCATCATTTTACGATATTTTGTTTTTTTAGGCTGTAACATTATTATTTACTCCTTTATTCTGTTTCGATTGCTCTGCGTCTCGGGCGTCTGATACCTTTTTCTTCGCCTTTGCCGCTTTTTGTTTTTATGTTTTGGTCTGCTTTTTCTCCAGGTAATAAATTACCCTTGAAAATCCATACCTTTACGCCAATTTTACCCATTATAGTATCAGCTTCAGTAAATCCGTAATCTACATCAGCTCTTAATGTCTGAAGTGGTATTCTTCCTTCTTTTGCCCATTCTGAACGTGCAATTTCTGCACCGCCCAAACGACCTGACACCATAACTTTTATACCTTGAACACCTGCTCGCATTGTTCTTTGCATTGCCTGTTTCATAGCACGTCTGAATGCTACACGTTTTTCCAGCTGTTGTGCTATAGATTCGGCTACCAATTGTGCATCTGCATCTATTCTTGCTACTTCAACAACATTTATTACTACAGGTTTTCCTAAATATTTTGTTACGTCCTGTCTTAATTCATCGATACCTTGACCGCCTCTGCCTACTACTATACCGGGTTTTGCGGTTACTACCGTAATTGTTGTATTCTGTGCCTTTCTAGAAATCAATATCTTTGATATTCCGGCTGCATACAATTTTTTCTTGATATATTTTCTGATCTTAGCGTCTTCTGCTACAAATTCGCCGTACTCTTTAACCTTTGCAAACCAGGTGCTTGCCCAAGGTTGAATTATTCCTACTCTAAATCCGGTTGGATGTGTTTTTTGTCCCATTTTTTATTCCTTTTACTTTTCGCTAACTTTTAATGTAAGGTGTGATGTACGTTTTAATCTTTTATATATACGACCTTGTGCTCTTGGTTTACCTCTTTTATATGTAACGCTTTCATCTGCGTATATCTCTGAAATTTTCAAGTTTTCAGCACCTACACCGTATTTTTCCTGTGCGTTTGCAACTGCGGCTTTCAAGTTCTTCTCTACCACTCTTGCTGCAAAGTAAGGCATAAAACGTAACATATCTTGAGCATCTTTAACAGCTTTTCCTCTTACTTCGTTTATTACTCTGCGAAGTTTTCTTGCTGTCATTTTGATATCTGTTTGTCTTGATTTTGCTTCCATTTTTACTTTCCTTTATTTTCTTTTTGCGGTTTTATCAGAACCTGCGTGTCCTTTAAACAATCTTGTAGGTGCGAATTCACCTAATTTGTGTCCAATCATTTGCTCTGTTACATATACAGGTACATGAGTTTTTCCGTTATGTACCGCTATTGTATGTCCTAACATATCCGGTACTATCATTGACGCTCTTGACCAAGTTTTTATAACTTTATGTTCAGAGTTCGCATTCATTTTTTCTATTTTTGTTTGTAGAGAATGTTCTACATATGGACCTTTTTTTAATGAACGTGCCATTAATTTCTCCTTTAATTTGTTTGAGTATATTATTGCTTTGGCATCACTGCCTGCGGATGCTCGTCACATCATTGTGTGCCGCTATTTTTTCCGTCTTCTGACTATTAATTTATCAGAAGCTTTTCCGATTTTTCTTGTTTTTTGTCCTAATGCCGGTTTACCCCAAGGTGTCTTAGGATGTCCGCCCGGACCTGTTTTACCTTCACCGCCGCCGTGCGGGTGATCACAAGGGTTCATTGTAACACCACGTACTGTTGGTCTTACACCCAAATAACGTTTTCTGCCGGCTTTTCCGATTGAAAGGTTTTTAAACTCAGCATTTCCTAATGTACCTATTGTGGCAAGACATTCTTTTCTTACCATTCTCATTTCTGATGACGGTAATTTTATAGTTACGTAATTGCCTTCTTTTGCCATTACTTGAGCGGCATTTCCGGCTGATCTTACCAATACACCGCCTCTACCCGGAGTAAGTTCTATATTATGAACTATTGTACCTAAAGGTATCAATTCCAAAGGAATTGCATTACCTGTTTGTACCGGTGCTTCCGGTCCTGATACAATTACATCACCTACGTTTAAACCTTCCGGTGTTAATATATATCTTTTTTCACCATCTGCATAGAATACCAGTGAAATTCTTACATTTCTGTTCGGATCGTATTCTATTGTCTTTACTGTTGCAGGAACACCGAATTTTTCACGTTTAAAATCTATTACACGGTATGCCCTTTTTACACCGCCGCCTTTGTGACGACAGGTAATTCTGCCTGTATTATTTCTTCCGGCTGTTTTTTTCAAAGATTTTAACAATGATTTTTCAGGTGTGGTAGACGTAATTTCCTGATAATCACTCTTTGTCATACCTCTTTGTCCCGGAGATGTCGGATTAATTTTTCTGATTGCCATTTTTGTTTTCTCCTTTTTTTGGCTTTGGGACTTATGCCTTTCGCCCCTTTAGTGAATCTTGGATTATTGCTCGGACAAGTCCTTGCCGTTATTGTCCTCACAGGACATCTGCCCTGCTATGCTCCGACGAGTTCTTCTATCGGATCGCCTTCTATTGTTACGATAGCTTTTTTAGAACTGTCAGTTCTTCCGAATTTATAGCCCATTCTTTTGGCATGAGACGGCATATAAACCGTTCTTACTTTCTTAACTTTTCTGCCCGGAAAAGCTAATTCTACTGCTTGTGCAATTTCTACTTTTGTTGCGTCTTTGTTTACTTCAAAAGTGTACTGACCCATTGTAGTTGCACCTACTGATTTTTCTGTAATCAACGGCTTTTTGATTACATCGTATAACTTTTCTGTGTTTGTTCTTTCTTTACTCATTATTGTAACCTTTCAGTTATTTCATTTACAGCAGATTCTGTCATAACGACGAAATCAGCTTCCAGTAAATCTTTTACATTTAAATTTGACGGTAATATAACCTTTACGCTCGGAATATTTCTTGCCGATAATTCCAAATTCTTGTTTTCTTCTGCTTTTGTGTCAGCTACAATTAAAGTTTTACCGCTTACATTTAATGTTTTTAACGCACTAACCATCAGCTTAGTTTTCGGTTCCGATATTGCTGAAAAGTCTTTTACTACAACCAATTGAGCTTCTCTTGCAGATAAAGCCGATTTCAAAGCTAATTTTCTTGCTTTTTGCGGCATTGCAAAACCGTAATCTCTTGGTTTTGGTCCGAAAATTACGCCGCCGCCTGCAAATAACGGTGATCTTAAAGAACCTGCTCTTGCTCTGCCTGTTCCTTTTTGTTTCCACGGCTTTTTACCGCCGCCTGAAACTTCCGCTCTTGTTTTTGCACAAGCTGAACCCTGACGTGCGTTATTCAACTGTCTTCTTAATGCCAAATGCATTACATGTAAATTCGGCTCTACTCCGAATACTTCTTTATTCAAAGTAATTTCGCCTAATTTTTCTCCGTTTGTACTTAATATTTCTTTTGACATTTTATTTTCCTTTTCTTTTAACTGCCTGTTGCCCCTTTCGGAATTTTCCGTTTTATATGGCAACCCGGGATTTTTAAAACTTATCTGTTTTCACCGCCGATTAGTTCCATTTTGTTCTTGTAGGAACTATTGTTACCAATCTTCCTTCGCAGCCCGGTACTGATCCTTTTACTAATACAATATTATTGGCTGCATCTACTCTTACTAATTTTAATTTAGTAATCGTAACTCTTTCGTTACCCATATTCCCCGCCATTCTTTTACCTTTGATTACACGGGATGGTGTTGTACCTGCACCGATTGAACCGGGTTCTCTATGATTTTTTGAACCGTGACCCATCGGTCCTCTTCCAAAGTTCCATCTTTTTACGGTACCCTGGAAACCTTTACCTATTGATTTGCCTGTTACATCTACTTTTTCTACATTGTCTAACACTGACAATTCTATCTTATCACCCACTTTATAATCCTGCGGGTTATCAACTCTGAACTCTTGCAAGTGTCTGTAATTATTCAGGCTGTTCTTTTTGAAATGTCCCAATTCGGCTTTGGTTAAATGCTTCTCTTTTGCAGGAACTGTTCCTACCTGTATTGCATTATAACCGTCAGTTTCAACTGTTTTTACCTGTGTTACTACAGTTTCATCAACTTTGATTACTGTTACCGGAATTGCCAAACCTTGTTCGTCAAAAATTTGGGTCATTCCTACTTTTGTTCCTATTACACCTAGTGTCATATTCTCTGCCTTTCTAGCTCGCCGATACGGATTTTCCGTCGGTTTGCATTCTTCTCTTGCGATCGCTACGTTTTCTTTACCTTTGAGGACTTTCACCTCTCATCCTGCTTTCAGGAAGTCGCAGTTCACATTATTATGCATAATGCTATTAAATTTTCAAGGTTTGATATTATAATTTTACTTCAATATCAACACCAGCAGGTAAATCTAATCTGCTTAACTCTTCAGTTGTCTGTTGAGTCGGGTCGTATATATCTATTATACGTTTGTGAGTTCTTAATTCAAAATGTTCACGTGATTTTTTATCAACATGGGGTGATCTCAAAACGCAATATATACGTCTTTTTGTAGGTAAAGGAATAGGACCGGCTACTGTAGCGTCTGTTCTTTTTGCTGTTTCTACGATTTTGTCGGATGATACGTCAATAAGTTTGTGATCGTATGCCTTTAAACAAACTCGTATTCTTTGTCTTTTTGTACTGCTTGCCATGTGTATTCCTTTTCTTGTTTGTACTACGTGTAAACCCTATTTTTTAGAGCTGCTTTAGGCTAAATTTCGGCTTCAAGCATATTGATAGTAAAACAAACATAGTTCCGTGTCAATAATGATTTTGCTTATTTGTTAATTTTTGTTAAAAGAGATTTTTAAATAAAAATGCACAAAAAACATTTGAACAATTCCGTTAAATTTATACTAAAAAGTCAGGCATTGCCTGACTTAAACTGATCTGTTTTTGGATTTTACAACTGTTCCAAATCCTCTGCATTCTTTGGATTCGTTAACATAAAATCATTTTGCAGACTTAACTCTGATACTCTTTTTTGAGCAAGTTCAACTTGTTTATTTTTATAAAAATCGTAATGCTTATTGAATTCACGATTTTTAACCGCACTGTGATTTAACGAATGGAAAAGTGCACCAAACGCAAGCAGGAACGGAGCATTTTTAACAACTGATTTACCAGCCGCCTTCAATGCTGACGGTGTCTTTTGTGCAAGTTTTGAAAAACTCCTGGAAATCCTGTTTAAAACTCTGCTTTTATCTAATTTTCCACCTGCTTTTACTAGTAAGTTACCGGCTTTGGAAACAAGCTTGGCATTTTTACCTGCAACTTTGCCGAGAGTATTGCTTAACAACTTGCTGCCGCCTGCTATAGCTCCCAAAGAAACGGCTATTGTACCTAAAAACGTTAAAAGCGGATTGTTTTTGGAAAAATTCTTAACCTTTTCTGATTTTTCCGCAAGTTTTTTCTGTGCTTTGCATATTAAATCTATAACACCGAAACTTGCCAGCAAACCTACCGACGATGAAGTAAATCCGGCTAACTTTTCTAACCTGCCGGTTTGTGTAAAACTCTTTTTTGTAATTGCCGCTGATGCAACACCGGCTGCTACAGGTATTAATCCTACCAATAAATTATTTAATTTTTTATGTTTTTTATCATTAACACTCTTGACAGTTTCTTCATACGCTGCCATTTTTAATGCTTCATCATCAAGGTTAATAAACGCATCTATATTATCACGTTTGCCTTCAAAATTTTGACGAAGTTGAGAATTCCTTTGGACATTTGTCCCAATTGCGTTAACCTGCATGCCACACACACCTTTCGCACTTCTATTATACAACAATAAAAACAAAAAAGTAAATTATTTTGTTAGTTTATTAATCCTTCTTAATAAATATTTACATATAATTTTATTTAAACTAATATATAAAAATGGAAAAATTCGTAATACACACAATGGGCTGCAAGTCCAATCAGTTTGAAGAAATTATAATTGAAGAAAATTTGACAAAACACGGATTTAAAAGGGTTTTTAACCTTAAAGAGGCTGATTTTTACATACTGAATTCGTGCTCCGTTACTCATAAAAGCGACAACGAAGCATTTTATCTTTTAAGAAATGCCAAACACAAAAAACCTGAAATAAAAACTATTTTAACAGGATGTATTGCACAAATTGAAAAAGAGAATTTATTAAAATACGATTTTATTGATTATATTATCGGAAACGATGATAAACTCCATATGTATGAACAAATTGAGAATAAAAAATTTGCGGTTACAAACATAATGGAAAAGAATGATTTTACCGGAATTTCAATAGATAATTCAAAAAAAACTCGTGCAAGTCTGAAAATTCAAGACGGATGCGACAACCGCTGCAGTTACTGTATAATTCCGTATGCCAGAGGCAAAAGCCGAAGTGCGGATATTGATTTTATCATAAATGAAATAAAAAACCTTGAAAAACACGAATTTAAAGAAGTTGTTTTTACAGGAATACACATAGGGCTTTGGGGTAAAGAGTTTAGCAAAAATCTTTTGGATTTATTGATACAAACAGAAAGAAAAACAAACATAGAAAGATACCGCCTCGGCTCTTTAAACCCCTCAGAAATAACAGATGAACTTTTAGAATTTTTGAGCAAATCAGAAAAATTCTGCCCGCATTTTCATCTTTCGCTGCAGTCTGCCTGTGATAAAACACTACGTTCTATGAACAGATTTTATAAAGTTGACGATTATCTGAAACTTATTGATAAAATCAATTCAAAATTTGACATGCCGTTTTTAGGAAGTGACATAATAACAGGCTTTGCCGGTGAAACAGAAGAAGATTTTGAAATCACCCGCAAAAATTTGGAAAAATCCGGACTCTCTCAAATCCATACATTCCCGTATTCCGTAAGACAGGGCACCGCAGGTGCCGGCATGCCCGATCAAGTTGATGACAAAACAAAAGAAATGAGAGCTGATATTATTAAATCAATTTCCGCTAAAAAATACAATGAATTTGTTCAAAAAAATATCGGTAAAATTCGTAATGTTTTAATTGAAAAACATCCTGATAAAAATGACGGATGCCTTAAAGGTGTAACTCCCAACTATTTAACCGTTCATCTAAATTCTTCGGATTTAAATTTAACAAATACCGTATGTTCTGTTTTGTTGACCGAATACAAAAACGGAAAAATATACGGCAAAAAAATTGATGGGTAAAACCCATCAATGAAATGTTTTGAACTGTTTGTAAAAGTTTCAGTTTGACACATCAATTTATCTTCTGAAATGACGTTTGGACGATCTTCGCTGAAATTTTTTGTGTTGTTTTTGGTGTCTTTTAACCATTTGTTTTTTATTTTTATGGAATTTTTTGAACTGTTTTTTGTCCTGATGTTTTAAATTTGATTTACCGACACGCTTTGGTGCTTTTTTCTGAATTTTATGTTTTTTAGGCTGTTCACTGTGGACAGCATTAGGTCGATGATGGTTAGGGGCTGCAAAACAAGCAGCATTCAACCAGGAACCTGTCAACATAATACCTGCAATCAGTAATGATAAAATTTTCTTCTTCATAATTCTCCTTTCCTATACCTGCATCACTACAACGAAATCATGATATATTTTGTTCATATTAACAAATTTTTATCAATATTTCAATTATACAACAGCAGCCTGTAGACTTTTCTGCTGATTTTGCATAAATATTACTGTTGGACAGATAAGTTCACCTGTTAGGTAGTATATAGGAGTCGTCATGCTTACTACAGAAATTCTAGACAAAGATTTTAACAATATTACAATCAGATTTAGCAACAAATGGGCAAAAATTGTTTGAGATGATTATTTGTTTGACTTTTTAAATCACCAAAAAGGAAATACCGCCTTAAAGCTGAATATATTTTAGCCAAGTATCAAAAACTTGAAGCGACTTTTAAAGAGATAAAATACCACATGGACATTATTGACTGCGGAGAATTGTCGGTAGATACCAACAGACATGTTTGGGATGCACTGAAAAAATATCACAAATATATCTACAAACTCTGCACTTCTGCAAAAAAAATTGCCGTGAAAAGAAAATAAAATTAATATCCTGCAAATTTTCTAAGGATAATTACCTAAATTACATCTTGTAACATATCAGTTAGTGCCAGTTTTGCAGTACGTATAGGAGTTGAAAAACTTGTACCGAAAAATTTTTCAGCTGCTTCATATTTACCGTTCTCAAGTTGTGTGGCATTTCTTAACTGAATTAGTTTAATCCTGCGTTGTTCCAATGTATTTTGTCTTTGCTCCAGTTTACGCAAAGCGTTAAAATCTATTCTGCCCCTCACCAGCCCAACTCTTTTTTGTTGAACTTCTGTTATTTCAGATTGAATTTTATCCAATAGTCTATCCGCTCGTTCTTTTGTTTTACCTATCAAAATGTTATTTTCAACTTCTTGTTTGTATTTTGGGTTGTCAATAACAATATCTGTTCCGCTTAATCCTGTAATATTAGCACCATATTCAGTGGGTCTGATATAATGTTCTCCAACTTCATAATGTTGTGTAAAGAAAGAATTTCGTGCGGATGAAAATTTCGACAATTTGTGTGTTTGAGGTGATAGAGAACCAACTCCCTCAATTTTATCAGCAAGTAATAATACTTGATTTGTTGTACCTGTCGGATTATCAATAGAATTTCCGGAAGCAAACAATACACGTGTTCCGCTATCAGCTACATCCGTTATCGGTTGAAATTGCGGAACTTTTCCACGCATATTTTTACATGTCGAATAGCAAATAGCACCTTTTGAACAGCTTATATAATCTATTTTTTCACCATTTTTAATTCTTTCAAGAATTTTCTTAAAAGGTTCAAAAAATTCAGGGTTCATTGTATCAGCCAACCCTGTATTTATTGTTTCAATTTGTGCAAAAGGATTATTACGTCTTAGTAGTAACAATTTCGCCATGAGAAATACCGTAAATAGACTTTTGGTTTTGTTCAAAATCATCTATAATAATTATCTTTTTCGGTTTAATACTTGCATTTTTAAGAAATGAACCGTCCTCATTCAAAATCCTGACTGATATATTGCCATCTGACAATTCAGATTCTTTCAGGATATGATAAACTTTGCCGTTTTTTGGATTTGTCCACGTTACTCTTGAATAACTATCTTTTACCGTATTAGACGTTAAACGTTTTAAATCCTGCGGTGTTGCTTTCGGAAATGTATATGTCTTAGGAACTTTTATATCTCTTAATGCAATTTTATTTAAATTGCGTGCCATAATCATTTCAGGAGAAGAAAACCGGGGAAGTTCCGTTAAAGTTTCGGTAACTTTGGCCTGAGTTATATTTCTTGCAACTCCTGCAGCTTGTCTTACAATACTATTTACGTTTTTTTGGGGTAAAATTTTCATATTTATATCCGTTCGGTTGTCATTTAAACTGCCGTATTATGAGCTTACAAAGCTGTGTCTGCTGCTTATTGGTGCATTTGCATAGCATTAAGCTTATTTGATTATTTATTAACATTTGTTGTGTTGCATAATCTTGCATTGAATGATTTTTATTAATCATCATTCCCTGCAATATTTTTCATAATTTGAGCAAGTTTATCTGAAACCAGCTATAACCTTACAGGTGAAAAAGTCCCATTTACGTTAGGTTTTACAATCAATCTTGTTTCACCACTCGGGCGTACTAGCTTAAACCTTAAAGTTGGTGTTCCGTCAGGTAAATCTGGTCCATAACCTAAAAACCTTCTGCAAACTAATGTTTCTCCTGCAGGATTTTCAATAAGTTTTGCACCTGCTTTCCCTATAATTACAGTATTACCGTTTTTAGCTACTTTTTCTAATGCATCTTTCCAGGGCGATTTCATTCCCGCAGTAAATTCTTCAAAACGACTTGCAATTTCAAGTAAAATTCTCAACGTTTCACGAGAAATCTGTTCATGTTCCACAATTTTTTCAGTTTGTTCTAATGCGAATTTTTCTAAACCTATATTGCTACACTTTCTTTCAAAAATAAAAATTACCTATATATAAAAACATTTCATCAGAAAAGTTTACATTTTTGTTACAAAAGTTTACTATTTTGGAATGAATATCATTTACAAGTTAGTGACTGAACATTGCTTTATAATGGTTATGATTATGCACCAGTAGTTGCGTCTTTTGTGCCAAAAGACACATATGATATAATTAATAAAAAGAACAAGAATTATTTTATAACATATATAAAATTGCAAAGGATGAAATAAAAGTTAATGACTGATAAAGATGCTTTAGA
>CALVCA010000014.1 GCA_944325895.1 Candidatus Gastranaerophilales bacterium | reverse complement strand
AAAGCAGCTTTGTCATAAAATTTTGCCGAAACATTTTTTATCTTTAAATCTCTCTTTGAAAACAAATTTCCCATTGTACCGAGATAAAAATGCTCTTTAATTTCTTCAAAAGAATGTTCATAGCCCAGCGGATGAATAAATGAAATTGAATCTTCGCTATCCCATATTTCTCTTGCTAATTCTAGATTACATTCATTAATTGATTGTACGTATTTATTTAATAAACAATAAATTTTTTCCATATATCTATACTATCATAAAAATTATACATAATGATTTTTACAAGCTTGATGAAAAATTTTCCGACCTCGTTTTAAATTTTTTGAAATTTTGCGGAACTGGACTTTTCCGAAATAATCAAATTATCCGTACAACTCAAAAACGGTGTGTATCTCACTGAAATTCTGCAAATCTCAATCTATCCGTACAGTCTAGAAAAAGTCCAGTTTTCCAGTTTGATTTTTTGGGTAAACTTAATTTTTCCGACCCGAAAACTCCCACACAAAGCCAATTTTACCAAAATAATCTATCTATCCGTACAAATCAATCTAGACAAAAAAGTACAGTGGGGTAATAATCAAACTGTTTAGAATTATCAAATTGTGTGCCAAATACACATAAAAAGAGCCTTTTTAAGGCTCTTAATAAAAATTTACAAAAAATACGCACGGAGGGATTCGAACCCCCGACCTTTTGGTTCGTAGCCAAACGCTCTATCCAACTGAGCTACGCACGCATATCGGATGTTTTGATTTTACACAAAAAAAATTTTTTTTTCAAGTAAATTTAAAAAATTTAAAAACGGGAAATATTATTAATGTATCAAGAAAAAGATATGTTATTCTGATATTAAAGGAGGTTTTTATGTATACATTAACTAATCGTGAGATGGAAGTTTTACATTATATGACAAAAGGTTTAAATAATTCTGAAATCGGACGTATTCTACATATCAGCAGGCATACGGTCAAGGCTTATGTAAGTGCTATTATCAGAAAAATGAAATCAAATAACAGATCAGAAGCAACTTTTTGGGCAGGTAAACACAATTTATTCTAATATATTGTTACAATTTGATTGTATTAAGAAATAAATATATAATTATATATGAGATTTCTTAATATGAAAAAATTCTTTATATTAATAATATTATTTTTTATATCCGTGTTTACACAAAGTGCATTTGCCGAAGATTTGTTTAAAATAAATGCTGCAAACTTTGACACCTCAAATTCTCTTATTATTCTAAACATGCAGGATGACTCAACCTTACCGGTTTTGAATGAAATTAAACTTATAGAGCTGGACAATCCTAAAAGAGCATATTTTGATATACCTTCATCTATCCTTGTTATTCCTAAGCAGGATTGGATATTTAATTCTAAAGGTATAAAAGAAGTTAAAATTAACCAATTTACTACAGACCCGAATGTTGTAAGGGTAGTAATATATTTTGATGAAGACTATAATCCCGGCGATTTAAAATTTTTAAGGATAAAAAATAATATAATAATTAAGTTAAAAGAAACCTCGCATGAAGTGGAATATTTCCATAAGACTTATAGGGATGAACATTCCTCATCAAGTGATTTTTATGAGTATTTAACGGTAGAAATGCCGGATTTTACACAAAGTGAAAATGTTGCTGATAAAATTCAAAAAGCATTTGATGTAGAAATAGGCGGTATTAACCGTATAAAAAAAGATTTAAAATTAAATACAAAATATTATATAAGCCAAATTACAACACGTTTGAACGGAGTTTTGGTAAGCGGTTTTGGTGCGGTAACACTGGAACGTCCGATGGTTTTGCAAAATCCGCTCAGGTTAGTTTATGATATTCCAAATACTCTTGTAAATACGGATATCCGAAATATTGAATATAAAATAAATGAAACAGATACTGTCAAAATTGGACAATTTGAAGTCAACAAAGCACGAATAGTTATAACGTCACCTAATGTTTCAAAATATATTCCTATATATTCTGCGGATAATCAATCAATTTTATTTTCAGATATTGATAAATTAAATCATACATCTTTATTCACAAATACAAGTGATATAATTTCCTATAATATTGAAAAGACAAATGCACAGACAAGTGCAATGATTTTATCTTTCAATCATCCTATAATTCACGGTATAGAAAGAGAAAATAAAAAACTTGATATTTATCTTTATAATACGGCAAGATACAATGAGGATGCTTTTCTTACAGCTTATAAGAATACATATTTTGCTAAAAGTTTAATATCATTGATGCAGCCGGTCGGGATGAAGCTTACAATTCCTATAGAGGCAGATACTTTAGTTAACACATATTTAGGGGCGGACAGCAAAACTCTTAAAATTCAAATAACCGAACCAAAACGTACAAAACCTCCTGTGACAGGTAAAAATTTGGGTAAAATGATTGTGATAGACGCAGGACACGGAGGAACGGACGTTGGTGCTATCAGAGGCGAGATTACTGAAAAAGCTATAACTCTTGATGTATCACGGCGAGTAAAAGAAATTTTAGAGAAAAAAGGCTATAAAGTTCAAATGACAAGAGATACGGATAAGACGGTTTCTCTGCAGGACAGAGTAGCTTTTAGCGAAGAAAAACATCCGGATATATTTATAAGTATTCACGTAAATTCAAGTGAAAAACCGGAGATTACCGGTATTGAAACTCATTATTACAGGCAAGAAAGTCTTTCGCTTGCTCAAACTGTACACGCTTCACTTGCAAGCAATATAAAAACTAACAATCGTGGCTTGTTTAAGTCTAAATTTTATGTTATAAATCATACAACAGCCCCTGCAATTCTTGTTGAAATAGGCTTTATTTCAAATTCATCGGAAAGAGCTGAGCTGATAAGTGATAAGAGAAAGCAGGCAACTGCTAAAGCTATTGCGGAAGGAGTGGAAAATTATTTTAAGCATTAAAAAACCTATTGCATTTTTTGATTCAGGAGTAGGCGGGTTGACGGTCTATACACGGCTTAGGAGAATTTTGCCGCATGAAGATTTAATTTATTTTGGCGATACAAAACATATGCCTTACGGTGAAAAAACACCTGATGAGTTATTGGAATATTCAACAAGAATACTTGATTTTTTTCAACAGAAAAACGCAAAAGCAGTTGTTATGGCTTGTAACACTACCTCATCGGTTGTATATGAAAAAATTAAAGATAAATATCCCTTTAAAATTTATCCTATAGTACAGACTGTTTCAAAAATGCTTGCTGATTTGAATGTTTCTAAAATAGGTATATTTGCTACTCCTGCAACCGTAAAATCTGGTGTTTATAAGACAGAAATTCATAAATACAATCCTGCTGTCGAAGTTGTTCAAGTTTCTTGTCCGGCCTGGGTAAAGATAGTCGAAGATAATATGATAAACGAGGCTGAAAGTATTGAAAAAATCAGAGAAAAAGTCGTTGAAATAATGAAATACAGACCTGACAGAATTGTTTTGGGCTGCACACATTATCCTTATTTAAAGTCTGTTATAGGAAATTTTGTTACAGAAAAAATTATTATTGATCCTGCAGCGTATTTTTCAGAGTATATAAAAAAAGATTTAAAAAGCAGCCATCTCTTGGAAAAATCGGAAGGCAGCGAAGAAATTTATGTAAGTTCTAATCCTGAAAAATTTATAAAATCATCCAAGATGTTTTTTAATACTTCGCCTAAAGTTTATTTACACGACTAAGGCATTCTTCGTAAGTTTCTACGGTTATTATTTTGCTGCATTTATGCAAATTATCATTTGTGACATTTAAAACAGTTGAATTTTCTTTTATTGCAAAAACGGGTATATTTTTTTTAACAGCTTCATAAACAGGTGTTGAACCGAGTGAATTGTGAGGCATAACAAGGTAATCCAGCTGTTCAATTCCTATATCCCCGCCAAGCAAAGGTGCATTTGAAAGCCCTAACAAAATACATGGTAAAAATGTTGGAGTTATATATTCAGAAGCTGATTTCGGGTTAACAATTTTTGATGTAATTGTATAATCTTCAAAAGCCGGTGAATGTGCACAGGGGATTTTTAGTTCTTTTGAAATATAATGCGACAGAATAGCCTCTACCCCTCCGACAGGGTCTGTTCCTATTCCGTTTGCGTAATCAATATTTATATCTTCCGGATCATCAAACATACAAACCAGTGCTATAACTTCGGCTCCTCTGTTAATAAGATTAATCGCAGATTTTTTTAACGTTTCAAGGTTTTTAACTTCTCCTTCTGAAGTACCTATATCTGTCATAAAAAAGTTTACACCGACATTTTCTTTTGTGATTTCATAATCTAAAATATCAATACCGTAAACGGTTTTTACCGCATTTATTGTGTTTATGTGAATATTTAAGACATCTTGCGGTATTGCTTTATCAAAAACAATTCCTATTCGATTATTTTTAGATGGTTTGAGTGTTATATTTCCTTTGAAAAATTCGTCTAATGAATATCCTTCAACGTAAAACATATTATCCGTAATTCCTGAAAATCCGCCTGCATTAACGACATTCGGATTAACAATAAGTTTTGAACGCTCGGCGAATTTTCTTGCCCATAGACTTGCATCACCTGCATAACCGCCAATAGAAGCTCCTATCCCTGTAGGTACTATAAATGCTCCGAGTTTTTCTCCTGTTTTTAGCATATTATTATCTTACTACAAAATTATAATTATTTTTCGTATAAATATTTGTAACTGCAGCCAGCCCCGGGAGCCTCATATAAAGTTCTTTCGGCATCAGTTCCGATATTTGGGTCACAACCAGAATATCCGTTGATTTCAGTAAGAGTCCCTACAGCTCCGTAGGGTTTGAAATGTAAATCTTCAATATATAAATTTTTAGGATGAATCTGTGACGGATTACCGGACGATAAACTTATAGCGTACACATCTTTACCTAATATATTAGGACCGCCGGTAAAATTATTTACATCTACAACTATTGTATATTCTTGCCATAATCCGCCAAAATAAACAGCCGCTCCGTTTTTTAATAATGCAGCCATCACCCCAAAATCCCCTGGGCATATTACATTCCCGGCAAGAGATTTGTAGTAACAGGCATCAATATTATCATGTAAAATTCCTGCCCATTTATATTTGACATTACTATTTTCAGGATTATAATCGCATAAATCATTACCGTAAATTCTTTGGGCTGAGCATTCATCAATTACTTGTAAATTAGACAATATAGCAGATATAAATTCTTTTTTTATATAATAACTGTTTTTAGCCTTAACAAGAAGTGCCGGTTCATGTGCTGCAGCCATTTTAAAAGCATTGTTTAATGTAGCATAGCATTCTTTCCATTTGGCATGGAAATACATTTCCTGCATGTTACTGATTAATGTCGGAATTGTCATTGCGGCAACAATTCCTATAATCCCGAGGGTGATAAGAACTTCTGCGAGCGTGAAGGCGGCACGACGATTGTTGTCAAACGTACCTACGACACTGTCATCCTGAACTTGGTTCAGGATCTTACAGCCGTGAAATGCTATGCAAAACCCAGTACGGTCTTGGATTTGTACGGCTCGCAAAAGCGTGGTTTTCGGGACGAGTTTCGCTTCGCTCACTCTTGTACAAATCCGCTGCGTAGCACCTTCGGCTAAAGCCTCAGGATGACGTGTAGAAGGCAAACCTAATGTGTCTACGTGCGTAGCACCGCTTCGCTCAGAATGACGTGTAGAATAATTTTTAAAATGATGTATAGAGTGAAATAAAACACCAAAAACAGCCCGAAAGGCACTAATCAAGCGTACCGTAGGGGGGGGGCGACTATCTTATCCGCTGATATTTCAATTGTTTTCATCTCTTAACTCCTTTTTTCTTAATTAAATATTATTTCTCTAATTTTGTCAAGATATTTTCATATCAATAAGAATTTTTACAGTATTTTTTATTAGACCGACTGCCCATCTTAAAATTAAAATACCGCCTAAAATTCCGATTAAAGAATCAAGCATTATAATATGGAAATATTTTCCTATCAAAAGAGCAGCAATTGCTAGAATTGAAGTCAATGCATCTGCTAATATATGAAAATATGCCGCCTGAAAATTGTAATCTTTGCTGTGAGCATCTTCGTGATGGTGGTTTTTACCTTCCATAATAAATATACATACTGTATTAACTATTAATCCTATAACAGCAACAATTATTGCATCATTAAATTGTATTTGCTGCGGATTAAAAAGTCTTTGAACAGCTTCTATTATTATCCATATACCGGTTAAGCCCAAAAATAAAGAGCTTGTATAGGCAGTTAATGTCCCTATTTTATCCGTACCGTTTACAAATAGGTTAGAATCTGAAAATTTTCTTGTCAAAACATATGCCGCATAAGTTAATGCCAAAGCCAAGGCATGTGTTCCCATATGGTATCCGTCAGCCAATAGTGCCATTGAATGCGTCAGATATCCGTATGCTATCTCCGCAATCATTGCTATTACCGTGAAAATTATTACGGTTAAAGTTCTTTTTTCATTTGACATATTTGACATGTTTACCTCTCATTAATTATATCAAATGAATTTTATTTTGTAAAAATTTAATTAAAAGTTGTTCATATAGTAGTTAGCCGGGTAGCCCAAAGCGAGTTCCTTATTTACGCTTACAACTTCGTGGTTTAAATCTTTATTTTTATAATTTTCATCAATAACAGGTAAGTTATCTGCTTGCTCTTGAGTCTTAATAACATCTCCTGCAGGAACATAGCGGTTAGAAGCAACTTTTACTCCAATTACCCTGGCGGTCGGTTCAATAACAACATTATCACCTATTTCTGATTTGTATACAAAAGATTGCATGCCCGCAAATACATTATTACCGATTTTAGCAGGACCATGAACTTGAGCCTGATGAGCAAGGCTTGTATTGTCACCTATAAATACGGAATATTCCATGTTATTATTTTTGACTCTGCCGTCTTTTAAACCGTGTATTACAACACCATCTTGAACATTTGTACCTTGCCCTATATATATAGGTGTACCTTCATCGCCCCTTATTGAAGCAAACGGTGCTACATTTACGTAAGGTCCGATTGTCACGTTTCCTATAACGCTTGCTTGCGGATGAATTGCACTATTAGGTGCTATATTTGGAATGAACCTTTGCGGTGTAAAGGTTGTAACAGGGTTAGTCATAATATTTCCATGATATATTCTCGGTAATACAGGCTGCATAATTTTCTCCTTTTTTTATATAAAAATCCTGAATATTTTTTTTGCTATTGAATTATTTTATTTATGTATTCATAATATTCATTATTTTTATAGTTTAAAGTTTGCTGCTTTAATATTTCTTTTGATAAAAATCCCATTCTGTAAGCGACTTCTTCAAGACACGCAATTTTTATCCCTTGGTTTTCTTCAATTGTTTGTATATATTGGCTGGCACGCAATAAAGAAGCATGTGTTCCGGTATCAAGCCAGGCAAAACCACGGCCTAAAAGTTCTACATTTAAATTTCCGTTATTAAGGTATATTTTGTTTAAATCAGTTATTTCAAGTTCTCCCCGATTAGACGGCTTTAAAGTTTTGGCATATTCTACAACTTTGTTATCATAGAAATATAATCCTGTTACGGCATAGTTTGATTTCGGTAATTTAGGTTTTTCTTCTATAGAAATAACTTTGCCGTTGTTATCAAATTCCACAACTCCGAATCTCTGCGGATCTTTAACCGGATAACCGAAAATTGTTGCTCCGCCGTTTTTTTCAATAAGGTCTACAGTATGTTTTAATGTTCCTGAAAATCCGGGACCGTAAAATATGTTATCGCCTAAAATTAAGGCGGCACAGTCATTTCCTATGTATTCTTCTCCTAAAATAAAAGCTTGTGCTAAACCGTCAGGACTCGGTTGCTCTTTGTATGAAAAATTTATGCCGAATTGTGAACCGCTGCCCAGCAGTTTTTTAAAATTTGGTAAGTCGTGTGGAGTTGAAATTATAAGTATATCTTTAATTCCAGCCAGCATTAAAACTGAAATAGGATGATAAATCATAGGCTTATCATAAACAGGCAAAAGTTGTTTTGATACTGCCATTGTGCTGGGCCAAAGTCTTGTGCCGCTTCCGCCTGCTAAAATTATTCCTTTCATACTTCACCTTCTCTCAGCTGTAGATAATCGTGTAAAGCAGATTCCCATTTTCTGCAAATACCGCTGTTATTCATTACACTATAATGCGGTCTTTTGGCAGGACGCGGATATTCTTCCGTTGTACATGGCTTTAGATTAACTTCAAAACCGCACTGTTTAAATATTTCTTTTGCAAATCCATACCATGTGGTATTTCCCGAACCGCATATATGATATATCCCGTATGGATTTTTAAGCAGTTTTAAAATACCGTTTGCAAGCTCAACGGTCCATGTGGGGCATCCGATTTGGTCATCAACAACTTTTAATTCGGGTTTGTCTTTTAATGAAATCATTGTTTCTACAAAATTTTTGCCATGAATGCCGTATAACCAGCTTGTCCTTGCAATATAATATTTTTTGCAGTATTTTAAAACAGCTTGCTCTCCCTGCAGTTTTGTCAAACCGTAATTATTTATCGGATCAGGTTTGTCATCAGGCTCGTAAGGAGTGGTTTTTGCCCCGTCAAATACATAATCGGTTGAAATATAAACAATAGGAATATCAAGCTTCCCGCATATTTTTGCAATGTTTTCAGTTCCTGTTACATTAATTTTTGTTGCTGTTTTTAAATCTTCTTCAGCTTTATCAACATTTGTGTATGCAGCACAATGTATTACCATATCAGGATGATTGGCTGTTAAAATATTTTCAGCTTCTTCAAAATTTGTTATATCCAGCGTATTAATATCTGTTTCTATTACGTAAAAACCTACATCCTCTAAAATAGGACATAAATCTTGACCTAGCATTCCGTTTGCACCGGTGACTAAAACCTTCATTTATATTAAACTCGCTTTCTTTTCTTCAATGTGTTTTATCCATTCTTGATTGTTTAAATACCAGTTAATAGTAAGCTTTATACCTTCTTCAAAACTCAATGACGGTTTCCAGTTGAGTTCGTCTTGAATTTTATCGTTACATATTGCATAACGTCTGTCATGCCCCAGCCTGTCATCAACATATTTGATAGATGTTTCATCTTTCCCCATTGCATCAAGTATCAAATGCGTAATCTCTAAATTTGTTTTTTCATTATGTCCGCCTATATTATAAACTTCACCTATTTTACCTTTGTGCAGAACAATATCAATTGCTTCACAATGGTCATAGACGTATAACCAATCTCTTATATTCATTCCGTCACCGTATACCGGTACTTTTTCGCCTTTTAATAATTTTGAAATGAAAAAAGGAATTAATTTTTCAGGATACTGATAAGGACCGTAATTATTTGAACATCTTGTATTTAAAACAGGTAACTTATATGTTTCAAAGTATGCTCTTGTTAATAAATCTGCACTTGCTTTGGATGCAGAATACGGACTGTTTGGAGCAAGGGGTGTGGTTTCCGTAAAATAACCGCTTGGTCCCAAAGAACCGTAAACTTCATCTGTTGAAACCTGTACAAAACGGTCTATTCCTATTTCTTTAGATGCTTGTAATAAGTTAAGAGTCCCTTGAACATTGGTTTCAATAAAAATTTCAGGACCTGTAATAGAACGATCAACGTGTGATTCGGCTGCAAAATTTATAACACAATCACATTCAGCTATCAAATCACGTACAAGAAATTTGTCGCAGATATTTCCATGGACAAAGGTGTAATTAGGATTATCTTTGATGTCATCAAGGTTTTCAATGTTTCCTGCATAAGTAAGTGCATCTAAATTGATTATTTCGTAATCAGGATGCTTTTTTAATTCGTGATGTATAAAGCAGCTTCCGATAAATCCTGCTCCGCCGGTTACTAGCAATTTCATTCAAAATTCCCTTCTTTTAATTTAGGCTGTTTTTTATCTTTATCACTTAAAATAGGCTCAAAGTCAATTCCCCAATCAATATTTATATCAGAATCATTCCATATTATTCCTCTGTCGGCTGCCTGGTTATATTCTCCGCTTGCTTTATAATGTAATTCCGCTATATCTGATAAAACTACAAATCCATGAGCAAATCCTTCAGGTATATATAACATATGTTTGTTTTCTTCAGACAGTTCTACCTTAACATATTCCCCGAAAGTTTTGGATTGAGGTCTTATGTCAACGGCTACATCATAAATTTTCCCTCGTGTGCAGCGGACTATTTTAGCCTGCCCGTATGGCCTTATCTGATAATGTAACCCTCTTAAAACATGTGCCGTAGATTTTGAATGATTATCCTGATTAAATTCTACTTTTATTCCGTTTGCGTAAAAGTCCGATTTTTTATAGCTTTCAAGAAAAAATCCCCGATTATCCCCGAATACTTTCGGCTTTATAAGTATTACGTCTTTTATTCTCTGTGGCTCAAATTCAAACGGCATTTTTAACTCCTTTTTTATAATATCATTATTAAATATCATTGTCAAAAATATATTATGTAGTATTTTTTAATATTGCATCAGCTATTATAAAATCGGTTGGATGTGTAATTTTTATATTAGATTCTTCCCCTGAAATTACATATACATCAGCAAGTTTAAGTTTTACAACAAGGCTGCTGTCATCGGTTACGTTCAGATTTTTTGCAAGCTCATGTGCTTTTTTGATTAGTTTTAAATTAAATCCCTGAGGAGTTTGTGCGTGTTTCAGGTATTTTCTTTCAGGAATTCCTTCTATAATATTTCTGTCATTTACTTCTAATATTGTGTCGGTTGATTCAATAGCTACATTTACTGCTTTATATGTGTCAAGAGCTTTTATGCATTCATTAATTATTCTTGTGCTGACAAAAGGTCTTGCCGCATCGTGAATTAATACTTTTCCGTCATCTTCTTTTATTGCACAAATTCCTATATAAGAGCTTTCTTGCCGTGTCTTGCCGCCGGGAAGTATTGTCTTAATTTTTTTAAAACAGTTTTGTTTGATTAAGTTTTTGGTTAAATTTATGTAGTCAGGATTAGTTACTATTATGATTTCATCAATTTGTTCGTTTTGTTCAAATGCATTTATTGTATGTTCAATAATAGTTTTTTCACCTATTTTTAAAAATTGTTTAGGTGTTGTTAAACCGGTTCTTTTACCTGTACCTGAAGCTAAAATTACAGCATAAGTTTTCATATCTAAGTATGATTTATTATATAATAAAAATCGAAAAATAAAACAATTTTAAACTAATCCCTCTTTTAATGCTTTTACTGCAGCTTGTGTTCTATCGTCAACAACAAGTTTTTGTATTATGTTACAGACATGTGCTTTTGCCGTATGTTCGGAAATCGTTAATTCTTGTGCAATTTCGTAATTGGATTTTCCGTCTACTATTAATTTTAAAACTTCATATTCTCTTTGGGTAAGATTTGCGTGCTGCTCTTTAAACATGGCTCTTGACATTTGTCGTGGCGGAATAACACCGCAATTTTTTTCTCTTAAAAATGGTACTGCCTGCGGATCCAGCCACATGGCTCCTTCTTTTACAGTTTTTATTATCATTCTTAAAACTTCTATATTTATATCCTTCATTACATATGCACAGGCTCCTGCTTCTAAAGCTGCCGTAACTTCTTCTTCACTAATATGCGAGGTCAGAATTATTACTTTTGCATTATTATTTATTTCAAGTATTTTTTTTGTCGCCTCTATCCCTGAAATATCCGGAAGTCCTATATCCATTAATACAATTTCAGGATGCGTAATTTTGTATTTTTCAATGGCTTCTTTCCCTGATTGTGCTTCCGAAATTACTTCTATATCCTCAAGCTCTTCAAATAATGATTTTAATCCGACACGCATTAATTTATGATCCTCTACAAGTAATATTTTTATCATGATATCTCCTTTTTAATTTATTTATAAATTCAAACGGGTATCATTTAATCAGTTAACGATTAAGTCGTTAAAGCTAATATTATTATTTGAATACTTTTAATTTTTATTTAATGATTTATTTTATAAGACTTTATAAAAATTTAATGTTTAACGGGTAGAAATTTATAAAGTTTTGTTTTAAAATATTGTAAAGGGACGAGAAATGAAATATTCAAAATATTCAGTAATAATAATAGGCAGCGGTCTTGCAGGATTGTATGCGGCATTGAAAATAGAGCAGCAGACAAATTTACGTGACGGTATACTTATGGTAACAAAAGCCGATTTGGGCGAAAGTAATTCAAGATATGCTCAAGGCGGTATTGTGGGAGTTATTAAAGAAAATAAAAAAGATTCCACTGTTTCACATATATCTGATACCATAAAGGCCGGTGCAGGATTAAGTGAGTTTAACGCAGTAAAATTTGTTTCGGAAAAATCTGATGAAGTTATAAAAGATCTTTTAAATTTCGGAGTTAAATTTGATACCGATGAAAACGGGAATTTTAGTTATACGCTGGAAGCCGCACATAGTATTAAAAGAGTTCTTCACTCGGGCGGGGATGCTACCGGACGTATGATTGAAAAAGCATTAACCAAAGATGTTTTTGAAAATCAAAATATTGATGTTTACGAACATACTATAGCTGTTGAATTATTAGTTGATTCTAAAAAAGAATGCAAAGGTGTTATAGTATTTAATGAGATAACGCAAGAATATGAAACAATTTACAGTCCTGTTGTGATTTTAGCGACCGGCGGTTTGGGACAGTTGTATAAATATACGACAAATCCGGCTGTTGCAACAGGCGACGGTATTGCTCTTGCATATAATGCCGGGTCAGTATTGCGGGATTTGGAATTTATCCAGTTTCATCCGACTGCTTTGGCTATAGACGGTGATGAAAATAGATTTTTAATTTCGGAAGCTGTCAGAGGCGAAGGTGCAAAACTTGTTGATGCAGACGGAATTGAGTTTATGTCAAAATATCACGAAAAACGTGAACTTGCCCCTAGAGATATTGTAACAAGAGCTAATTACAGTGAAATGCTTGAAAATCATACGGATCATGTATATTTAAATGCAACATGTATCCCAAAAGAAAAGTTGGAAGAAAGGTTCCCTAATATTTCAAGAATTTGTGCCGAAAACGGTATTGATATTTCAAGAGATTTTATTCCTGTTGCACCGGCGGCACATTATTCAATGGGCGGTGTAAAAACAAATATAGAAGGTGAAACATCAATAAAGGGTTTGTATGCTATAGGAGAAGTTTCATCTACAGGTTTGCACGGCGGAAACAGGCTCGCAAGCAATTCGCTTTTAGAATGTGTTGTTTGTGCTTATGAAGTCGCTCAAGTCTTAAAAAACAAAGAATTAAAAACTCCAAAACAAATTAACAGTGATATCAAAATGATTATTGATAAATATTCAAAAGATTTGTTAATGGATGAAATTGATATAACTTCTTTAAAACGTGAACTTCAGGATATTATGTGGCGTGGTGCGGGAATTGTTCGCAGTGAAAAAACTCTTGTTGCGGCACTTGATGAAATATATCAGTTGGCAAAAAAATTCCCTAGAAGTGTTAAATGTTTGAATAAAGAAGAATACGAGTTTAAAAATATGCTGCTTGTCAGCGAGTTGATCATAAATGCAGCTCTGCAGAGAAAAGAATCAAGGGGTGCACACTATAGACTGGATTATCTAAATACGGATGAAAACGGAGTTCATAGTGTTATTAAAAGAGCAAAAGGAGAATTAAGTTTTGTTGGATAATTTTTATATATATGACCATATAAAAGAGGCTTTGAAAGAAGATATAGGTTTTGGTGACATAACAACGGATTGTCTTGCCGGTGAAAATGACTATTTAAAAGGCTCTTTAAATACACGAAATGACGGTATTTTATGCGGATGTAAAATTTTTAGTGCTGTTTTTGAAATTTTGTCTAAAGATGTAAAAATTAAATTTTATTTTAAAGATGGTGATAAAATTCAAAAAGGAGATAAAATTGCAGATATTGAAGGTCCGGCAAAATATATATTGACCGGAGAACGTGTTGCTTTAAATTATATTCAAAGAATGTCAGGTATAGCAACAGAAACTCGTAAATATCAGGATAAAATAGGCGGTTATCCCGCAAAAATTGTTGATACAAGAAAAACTACACCGAATTTTCGTGCATTTGAAAAATATTCTGTAAAAACAGGAGGAGGAGCTTTGCACAGGTTCAATTTGTCAGATTGTGCAATGGTTAAAGATAATCATATAAGATTTGCCGGTTCAATTACAAATGCTGTTGAAAAATTGAAAAAAAATATTTCTCATGCTCATAAAATTGAAGTAGAATGTGATACGCTTGAACAGGTTGAAGAAGCTTTAAAAGCAAACGTTGATATTATTATGCTTGATAATATGGATATCCAAACAACAGAGAAAGCATGCCGATTAATTAATCATAAAGCTATTGTTGAAGCAAGCGGTAATGTTAATTTAGATACGGTTAATAAAATTGCAGCCTGCGGTGTTGATATTATATCTTCCAGTGCTATTGTTGCAAAGGCTCCTACTTTGGATTTGGCATTGGATATATAGTGTATATAAAACACTAATTGTTAAGCAATTTTTCTTTAATATAATTGAAATTGAGGCTAAATACAGGTTAAGTTTGTAAATTTTTGCAAAGGGTTAGCAAAATTTATTTTGTTTTGATTTAAAATATATGTATAGATAAAGTTGATTGGTGGAATATGAAAATTCATTCAATACAGTATGATACTTCCTTAAAGCAGAGATACAATCCTGCGGATAAAATGAAGGGGTATAATGCGGGCTATAACATAACATTTAACGGCAGCAGAGCGAGTACAAGCGAGGCTGCCGTTAAAGTTTTTAATAACTTAGGTAAGACATTCGGTGACAAAATTTTCAGGTCAGGTAAATTCCAAAAACTTGTTGAGGTTTTTGAAGAAAAAACGGTTGTAGCACAGGCACTTGTTGCTTTAGTTGTAGCCGGAGTTTTAAGACCTGCAACAAACATGGCTATGGCGGGTAAAAAAGATAAAGAAGACAGTATGTATGCTGCAGCTCATGCGATATCGTCCGCCGTAATAGGTTTTGTTGTTTCGTCTATAGTTATGGCACCGTTTGACAAAGCGTTTAAAAAGATTAAAGCTGAGCCTAAAAAGTATTTGACAGGGCTTGAAAAATTATTTGGGGTTGAAGAAATAGGTAAAAGAAAATTGGAAAAATCTTTGCCGTATAAAAAAATCAGTAAAATGGCTCAAATGATTCCTGATTCAATAGTCTTAGGTATTCCAAAGGCTATGATGACAATTGCTTTGATACCTCCGATTTTGAAATATGTATTCGGCTGGGAAAAGAAGTCTAATAAAACACAAAATACTGAAAATTTTGTATTTATGGATAAACCTGTGTTTAATAAATTTAAGGAAGGCGGTAATTTATGCAAGTAAATTCAGTTAATATTCAAAAAACCGCATTTTCCGGGGGTGCTCCCGTAAAATCAAAATTGTTTAAACCGGTTACTAAAAAGTATGACGAGCTTACAGATTATATAGCTAAAAATTATTATTCAAGTTTTTACAGATCTAAATTTGCAAAATGGTTTTTGGATAAGACTAAAAATGTTAAAAATATGACCACTCATATGTCAGCTGTCGGTGCAACTCTTATTTCCGGTATGTACACCATAAGAACTTTGCAAAACGATAAATTGGATCATGAAAAACGTAAAACGCTTGCCATAAATGATGTAATGACTTGGGCAATTTCAACAACGGGTGCGTATTTACTTGACGGTAAACTTGCCAAGTGGTGGGATGGTGTAACTACTCGTTTTGTTGCAAATTATCTGCTTGATAATCCAAAGGCTAAAAGATCTAGAACATTTGGTGATTGGAATCCGGCTGATATAAACAAATTTATGGGAAATTGGTATGAAGTCAAAAATAAAAAAATTGATGCCTTGAATAAAAAAATAGAAACCGAGATTGCAAATGGTGCATATAAAGGTTCTAGAAAACCGAATTTACACCATGTTGAAAATCCCGTTCGGTATAAAAATATTCGAGATTTTAATTTGGACGTGTTAAAAAATAAACATTTAACAACTTTAATAGACGGCATGGGTGTCCTTAAATCCTTGTTCGTATTCGGTATGGTATACAGATATATTGTTCCCGTACTTGTTATGAAACCTGCTAACAAAATAGGTGCTTATATCCACAAAAAGAATGCGGAAAAGCAAGAACAAAATTCAAAGGCTGTTTAATCCGAGCATTGTAAATGTTGGCATGTTAATTATTTTTGTATTTGAACTTTCGTTGTAAAAAGATACGTTGCCTGAACATACAGGTATTGAAATTTCATTACAAGCTTTTTTAATCTCTTGGATTGTTTTTTGGAATTCATACATTGTAGGTGAAATTTCAGGATTTGTGAAATTTAAGCAGTTTGTAATTCCAACAGGAGTAAATCCTTTTGATTTTATTAAATTTGATGCACTAATTAATTCTTTATAAGTATCTTTAACGGTTGACGAAAATGTATAGACTGCTAAATCGCAATTTTCTTCCCAAATTTTTAAAATATTGAATTGAGGATTTTGTATAGGGTCAAGTTTGGTACGTGTTCCGACTGTATGGTCATAACGCTCATAAATGTTTTTATTGTTGATTGAGATGATTTTATCTGTTAAATTTTCTTTAAAAGAAAAATCAGGCATAATTTTAGGAGGTGTGACCAAAATGTCTGTCGGAATATCTGCAAGTATTTTTTGATTTTTTCTGATTATGTATTTTTTGTCTTTTATTACATCACCGATTAGTGAATAATCAAGTTCATATTTTTTTAATATTGATTTTATTTGATTTATAGAGTGTTCTTCTATGATGAAAAGCATTCTTTCCTGAGTTTCGGAAAGCATTATTTCGTAGTCTTGTATTGAGTTATCGCCAATGTGGATTTTATCTAAATCAATATTTACACCTGTATTACTTTTAAATGCAACTTCGGAAGTTGATGATAAAATGCCTGCAGCCCCGCAGTCTTGGCATGATATTACGAGGTTTTTATTAAATATTTCAAGACAGGCTTCAATAAGCTTTTTTTTCATAAAAGGATTTGCAATTTGGATGGACAATTTATCTTCTTTTTTTTCGTTACCGAGTTTTTTTGATGCAAAACTCGCCCCGCCCATACCGTCTTTCATTGTAGGCGAGCCTACAAGCATTAATTTGTGTCCGGCTTGTGCTTTATCGGAAGTAATGATTTTATCGTAGTTTGCAATACCTATGCAAGTGACGTTTACAAGCGGGTTTTGAGTGAAACATTTGTTATATAAAACTTCTGTTGAAACAGTCGGAACACCTATGGAGTTTCCATAGTTAGATATACCTTCAATAACTCCTTCCATAATTCTTTTATCATCACCGAATTTTAAAGAATTACACAGTGCAATAGGTCTTGCATTCATTGCCAAAACATCTCTGACAATTCCGCCTATTCCGGTTGCGGCACCGTTAAAAGGTTCAACAGCACACGGATGATTGTGTGATTCCATTTTGAATAAAATTGCGTGATTGCCTATTTTTACCCCGCCGGCATTTTCATTGTAAAAAACTGCGTTTTTTCTCGGAAGTTGTTTTAATAATTCTTTTGAATGTAAGTAACCGCAGTGTTCTGAATATGTCGCACTGAATAGTTTCAACTCAAATTCATTAGGTTCTCTGTTTAGTTTTTCTGTAATATATTTTTTATATTTCATTTTCTATAAATTTAAAAATTTTTATTCCGTCTGTTAATCCTAATTCTTTGAATACCGCACGCTCAGGATGCGGCATCATACCTATTATTTTGTTTTTTCTGTTGTATATTCCTGCAATTCTTTCATCAGAGCCGTTTTCATTATGTTTGTATCTTAAAATGACTTCTTCTGTTACATTTCCGGTGTAATTTCCCTGATGGTGTGCAATAGGAAGTTTTATATTTTCATTCATAAATTCCAAATCACAAATTTTAGATATAAAATGCATGTTTTGATTGTGAGTTAGTGCTCCAGATAATAGTTTGGCTTCAGTTAAAATTTGAAAACCGTTACATATTCCGACAATTAAGGATTTACCTATAGGAAGTGATTTAACTGCAGGTGTTAATTTAGCAATTCTGCCTGCTGAAATGTGATCTCCGTATGAAAATCCGCCCGGTAAAAATATAACATCATATTTTTTTTTAATAATTTCATTTTGCCAAATGTATTCACTTTCCCAGCCCAAATAGTCACAGGCATGTTTTGTATCCTGCTCGCAATTTGTACCTAAAAACGTTATAATTCCGGCTTTTACCATTTGATTTTGTATTCTTCTATCACACTGTTTGCTAAAATTTCATCTGCAATTGTTTTTACGATTTTTTCAGCCTCTGTTTTTGAGTTCGCTTCAAATTCTATATTGTAAGTGGTATTGACTTTGCAATGTAAATTGTTAACCGATAATAAATTATTTATTGCTGATTTTAAAGTTTCAGCTTTGATATCTTTAATTGTTGGTTTTAATTTTACATTTACGCTTGCACTAAATTTTTTCATATGAAAATTTTATCACGAAAAATATTTGTTGCCCAATTAAAGTTTT
The DNA here is from genome assembly GCA_944325895.1 of Candidatus Gastranaerophilales bacterium. Classification (GTDB taxonomy): domain Bacteria; phylum Cyanobacteriota; class Vampirovibrionia; order Gastranaerophilales; family Gastranaerophilaceae; genus SIG32. The sequence goes on along the minus strand of CALVCA010000014.1, from coordinate 19,259 downwards.
TATAGTATATTATGGTCAGTTATGTTGGATTTCGATTTAATCGTAAAAAAATGTAATTTGTTTGAGGACGTTGATGCAAATGTGGTTATAAAGAATATTTCGGCATTGGAACAGGAATATTCTGCTGATGAATTGATTTTGATTTATAACTATATTTTATCAAATGTTAAAAATCCGGATATTTTGACTGCTGTAATTCGATTGACAGATAAGTATCGTGATAAATCGACTCTACCTATTTTGGTTGATTTGCTTTTGATGAATTCTGAACAAAATTCTTCCAAAGAAAAGTTTATACATGTACGTTCCATGTGTGCTAAAGCTATTGCAAATTATAAGGATACCGGTGCGGTTACTCCGTTGTTATATTGTTTAAATAATAAAGATGAAAATTATAAAGTCAGGTTGTCTTGTGCTGATGCATTAGGAAAAATCGGAGATAAATATGCAGTTGCTCCTTTGATTGATGTAGTAAAAGATGAAGAAGAAAAGTCTGTTTATTTAAGAGAATCCGCAGCGTCTGCTTTAGGACTTTTGGGAGATATGCGTGCCATTGATCCTCTTGTAACTATATTAGAAACAAAACAAGGGTTAATGAATAAATTTACGTTTTTAAAAGAACGTGTAATAGAGGCATTGGCAAAATTACGTTTAGACAATAATGACAGGGCTTTTTATGCATTAAAATCTTCATTATCCGATGAATCTGTACAAATAAGGATAAATGCTATTGAAGCTTTGATGGAGAGTAATCATCCTAAAGCCGCTGAAGCTATTAAAGAATGTTTGGATGACAATGATGAAGAAGTCAGAAAAAATGCATTAATTGCTTTATATAATATAGAAGGCAGAGATATTTTGGATGAAGTTGTAAGTTTGCCTGTATATTCTCAAAACCTTAAGCAAGAAGCAAAATACATGATCGAGGAATATGAAAATGACTAAATCAATAGTTTTGTTGTCAGGCGGACTCGATTCTGTTGTAAGTTTAGGGCTGACAAAAGAAAAATATAATGTTGATTTAGCATTAACTTTTGATTACGGACAAAAATCTGCTGAATATGAAATTTCAGCTGCAAAGGCAATAAGTGATTATTATAATATAGAATTAAAAATCATAAAGCTTGATTGGCTTAAAAATATAACTCAAACAGCATTAGTTGGTGATGAAGAAATACCTTCTGATGATAGGTTAAAAGATCCGGAATGTTCTGCAAAGGCTGTTTGGGTGCCGAATAGAAACGGCTTGTTTTTAAATGTGGCTGCTTGTTTCGCTGACAGTTACGGTTATGATTATATAATAATTGGTGCTAACAAAGAAGAAGGAAAAACTTTTCCTGATAATAGTGTTGAATTTATTGAAAATATAAATCAAACTTTTAAGTTTTCTACATTAAAACATCCAAAAGTCTTGACACCGTTGATTGATTACGATAAAAATGAAATAGTAAAGCAAGCTTTAGAACATGTAATTCCTCTTGATATGATAAGAAGCTGTTACGGAAATACAAAAAAACATTGCGGTAAATGTGAATCGTGTATACGTTTAAAAAAAGCTTTGCTGGCAAATGGCGACAATAAGTATATAAAAATTCTTTTTTATGAAAACACTATTAATTGATAAAGAAATTAAATATGAAGGCTGGCAGCTTTCTCCGCATTGGATTTATAAGAATTTTAAAATTCAAGGTGATGCAATTGTTGCTTTTATCGGAGAGTGTGATGTAAATTTGTCGGAGATGGTTGATATAGAAGACGTTATAAATAATGAACCTATATACAGTAAAAAAATGCTTAGCTTTATAACCGAACAATTTAATATAGGACTTGTGGAAGGTGTATTCAGACAACGGCTTTTGATAGCTATAATAAAAGAATTGTTGGAAAAATATGGTGTAAAAGTTAAAAGAGATGGTGATGATTTATATGTAGAAGATAAAAAGCTTACTGTTTCTATAGCTACAAAATCATTAACTTCTGTTTTAATTCATACAGGTATTAATATTGACTCTGAAGGAGCTCCTGTAAAAGCGTGCGGGTTAAAAAATGATTTAGGCATAAATGATGTTAAATTATTTGCCGCAGAAATAATGAAAAAATATTCAGAAGAAATTGATGATATAATATTGGCATCAACAAAAGTAAGAGGAGTATAAAATGATTTACGAAGACGAGGAAAAATATGAAAAAACCCCTCATATAAGTTATAAAGAGTACAAAAAAAAATTGGAAAAAAATCCAAACGAAGGTTTAATATTATTTGTATCCGCATTTTTTGTAATGTTATTAATTTTTTTAGGTGTGGCAAAACAGCTGTCTCCGGACGTGGATGTAACAATTGCTGATAATAATGAAGAATTCACAGATATTGCAAGAGGTAATGTCGACGAAAGATTAAGAATGATACAAATGGAAGATAATTCAGCTGATGAAATGTTTACGCCTGAATTGGAAGAAAAGGTTGTATTACCTGAAAAAAAGGCAGTAGAGGATGATGAAGTTATAGTGCTGGAAACACCTGAAAAAAAACCGGTAGAAAATACCGATACAGAAGAAAAGACTGCCGAAGTAACCCAGCCACAGCCTGCCGTAAATGCAAAAGTCATCGTAGGTTATTATACTACAGCTGAGCAGGCAGAAGTTGCAAAGGGTATAATAATGGATTCAGGATTAAATATTCAGCCTTTTGTAAAAAATATCGGTGCAGCTTATACCTTACAAGTAGGCTCTTTCTCGTCAAGAGAAAAAGCCCAAAGTGTTGCTAATGACTTGCTAAAAAATAACTTTCCGGCAAGGGTTATTGTAGAATAGATTTTTTAAATCCAATTACAACTGTCTGATTCACATAAAATATTTTTTAAGTCAGACATTGTTTCTTTTCTTGTCATTTCAAAAGTTACCGGAGTTATTGAAATATGGTTGTTTCTAACAGCTGCAATATCAGTGTTTGCAGTAGATGGTTCGCTTATTAATTCTCCTGCCATCCAGTAATAAACTTTGCCTCTCGGGTCAATTCTTTTTTCGTAGTTATCCGTAAACATTTTTCTGCCGAGTTCAGTGATTGCAACCCCTAATATATCATCATCATCAAGTGCCGGAACATTTACATTTAACAAAGATTTTGGCGGAAACTGAAATCCCTTAAGTTTTGTCAAAAGTGATGAAATAAATTTTGCTGTAAATTTAAAATCTTCATATTCAGAGTGCATACTGGCTAAAGATACGGCAATACTTGGAACTCCGAGCATTGCTCCTTCCATTGCACAGCTTACGGTACCTGAATATAAAATATCAGAGCCGAGGTTTGGACCATGGTTTATTCCTGAAATAACATAGTCCGGTTGTTCTTCCGGAGCTAGAATAGCATTAATACCCAATTTTACGCAGTCGCCCGGTGTGCCGTTAGTAACCCAGGTGCGTTTTGCTCCTGATCTTGTATCTTCAATTTCTTCAACTCTTAATGGTGTGTGCAGTGTCAGTGAATGTCCGGCTGCACTTCTTTCTCTGTCAGGTGCAACAACATATACATCATAGTTTTTTGACAGTTCTTCTGTTAAAGCTCTTATACCGTTTGCTGCTATTCCGTCATCATTTGAAATCAATATGTTCATAAATAAGTCTCCTCATTCATTATAATAACTTTTTTTGCCCGAAAAATATATAGTTACGGATTAAATTGTTAAATTTTGTAACAAATTACCATTTTAAATAATAAATATGGCAATCGTATATACTAAAAATTTTTTATATATATGTAACACGAGGAACGCTTAAAATTGAGGAATCAAAAGAAATTTTAAGCACACACACTACACTTCACACTATTTACGAGGAATGATCAAAAGTTATTCCAGAGGGTCTTAATTTTAAGACTCTTTTTTTTATGCCTGAGGTACGAAAACCTATTTAGATGCTGAAGTACGATATTTTCATATAAAGGTAACAATTTTTTGTATTGCTGCCAAAACCGAAATAAAAAATGTTTCAGCAAATCAGGTTCTCCGTTCACATCAAATGTAATCTGAAGAAATTGAAATAATTCTTGATTGGATATTCATTATATTTTGTTCCAAAAAATAAGTGATTATTTACCGATAGTCAAAACTATTTCAGCAAGACGTTTACCATTTTTGGAATCAAAATGTATTTCTTTTTTCGAATTTTCCGGTTTGAAATCATCTTTTTGATAATTGATTAAAAATTTCATAAATTCTTGACTAAACATAACACTCCTTACACATATATATAAAAACATTGAAAAAAATATTATTGCATTATTTTAATTAATATTTACAAATTTTAAACTTTTTGATGTTATAATTAAATAAGGAGATTTTTATGAAACAGACAGCAATATTTGATATAATATCGCCGATAATGATAGGACCATCAAGTTCTCATACAGCAGGTGCAGTCCGGTTGGGCTTGTTGGCAAGAAATATATATGGAAAAGAGCCTCTGAATGTTACTTTTAAATTGTATAATTCATATGCCCAAACAGGAAAAGGTCATGGTACTGAAAAAGGGCTTTTGGCTGGGGTTTTGGGATTGGATGTAGATGACAGGCGGATAAAAAATATATTTGATGATGAATTAGCAAATAATATTAATTATAAATTTGAATACGGAGAAGATTTTAAAAAACACCCTAATTCAGTTGATTTTATTTTTGATAATGAAATGCGGATATACGGCGAATCAGTAGGTGCAGGTGAAGTTTGTGTCCGGAAAATAAATGATTTTTCAGTAAAATTAACAGGAAAATTGAATACATTAATGCTTGTTTATGAAGATATTCCCGGTATGATATCAAAAGTTACATCTTTAATTCAGGAAAAAAATATCAACATCGCATCTTTACACTGCGACAGATATGCAAAAGGCGAAGAAGCTTCAATGTGCATTTGTATTGACGGTGATTTAGATAAGGATGTTATTGATTCTGTTAAAAAAATGGATAAAGTATATTTTGTAAGTTATATAAAGAAAATTGGTACGATAGATGGATAAGAGTATAAACACATTTGAACAATTGTTAGCGGAATGTAATGCAAGAAGAAAACGTATATGGCAGATTGCACAGGCATATGAATCTGATTGGTGCGAAGTGCCTGTAAATTTAGTAAGGAAATGTGCAACTGAAAGCCTTCATGCAATGAAAGAAGCTATCAGAACAGGACTAAATTCTACGGAAATGTCAATGAGCGGTATGTGCGGCAATGATTGTTATAAATTGCAGAAACGTTTTGCTATAAGACCGGCTATATTTGGTAAAACATTTGAGAAAATTACAACATATGCACTTGCAACAAGCGAAGAAAACATCCGTATGGGCAAAATAGTTGCCTGTCCGACAGCCGGTTCTTGCGGAATTGTTCCGTCAGTTATTATTGCTGTAGCGGAAGATTTTAATATATCGGAAGAACGTGAAGTTAATGCTCTTATAACGGCAGGTGAAATTGGCAGAATAATTTCTGCAAAAGTATCTTTAGCCGGTGCCGTAGCCGGTTGTCAGGCAGAATGCGGTGTTGCATCAGCAATGGCTGCCGGTGCCGTTACGCAGCTTTTAGGCGGTAACCCTAATCAAGTTTTAAATGCCGTTGGTTTAGCCTTGAAAAATATTTTGGGACTTACCTGTGATCCTGTTTGCGGTTTGGTTGAAGTTCCTTGTGTTAAACGAAATCCGTTTTTGGCTATTCATGCAATGACTGCATGTGAACTTGCTATGTCGGATGTCGAAACAAAAATCCCGGTGGATGAAGTTGTCGATGCTATGGATCAAACTGGTCAATTAATGTCACCGGCTTTAAAAGAAAGTTCTTTGGGCGGGCTTGCAAGAACTAAAACAGCTTTAAAACTCCAAGATAAACTGTTTAATTGTAAAGAAATGTAACGATTTTATTGAAATCGGTAAATTTTTCGTTAAATAAATACTTTATATGTATATAGTATATTAACGAGGAGTATAAAAATGAACAGTAAAATTGACGGAGTAAAATTTAATAATTTTGAACCTACGGATAGGGTTGCATATTCTTTATCAGATCCATTAAAAAAAGATAAAATAAAACAACCTACCCAATCGGCATTTGTTGCTTACAACGCAAATCCCGAAGGTTATGTAAATACTTCCGGTATCAGCGTATTTACTGATTCGGCGAATGCATAAGTTTTACAAAAAATTTGTTTGATATAAAATAGTCCCTGTAAAGGGACTTTTTTATGTTATTAACTTCAGATATAGGAAATACAAATATAACGCTCGGACTTTTTGACAATGAAGCTTTGGTAGAAGAATTCAGGCTTGCTTCTGATAAAGATTTGTCACAGGATGAATATGAGGTATTGTTAAAATCTTTATTTAAAGATTTTAAAATTGATGGCTGTATTATTGGCTCTGTTGTAGAAGAACTTAATGATAAATTTATAGGAGCAGTAAAAAATATTTTTAATATAGAACCGATATTTTTGACTAATAAAATTAATACAGGTGTTAAAATAAAAACGGATTTTCCCGATGAAGTAGGGGCTGACAGGATAGCAAATGCTGCAGGAGCATATATTTTATATAAAAAACCTACAATTGTTGTTGATTTCGGTACAGCTACCACTTTTGACATAATAAATGCAGAAGGAGAGTTTATCGGAGGAATTATAGCCCCAGGTTTAAAATTACAAATGAATGCATTAAATAAATTTACTTCAAAATTGCCAAGAATTGATGTTGCAATATCCTCCAAGGCAATAGGTCACAATACGGTTGATGCGATTTTGTCGGGTGTAATTCGCGGTGCAGGATGTATGATAGACGGATTGGTCAGACAGTGTGAAAAAGAATTGGGACAAAAAGCTGTTTTTGTGGCAACTGGCGGTTATTCAGGATTGATAGCAAATTATTTGGAAAGACCGTTTGATTATATAAATCCTACTTTGACACTTGAAGGGTTAAGACATCTTTATAATTTAAATGTTGTAAGTGAATTGGAGGAAATTACCCATTAAATTTTCATTCCAAACTTGAACGTCTTTAGGAACACTTAAAACAGTAGGTGTAAAATTCCAAATATATTTTATTTTTGCAGAAACTAAAAAATTAGCAGTTTGTTGAGCATATTGTCCAGGAACAGTTAATATAGCAATATCCACATTGTTTTTTCTAGCGAGGTTCGGAAGTTTATTTATATCCAATATCAAGAGTTTATTGTTTATTGTGGTGCCTATTTTCTTTTTATCGTTATCGAACAGGGCAATAATGTTCAGACCGTAATTTGCAAAGTTATCATATTTGGCAAGGGCCATACCCAAGTTACCGGCTCCCACTATAAAAGCTTTTTTTGTTTTTGAAAATCCTAAAGTTGTTTCTATTGATTTTTTTAATTCTTTTACTATATAACCTATTCTAGATTTGCCTGAATTATTAAGTATACTTATGTCTTTTCTGACTTGCGAATCGTCAATATCCAGTAACGCAGCTATTTGACCGCTTGAAATATAAGTTTCACCTTTATTTAGAAAATCTTGCAGTATACAATGATAAAGGGTTAATCTGTTAATTACTTTGTCTGAAATTTTTGTATCCATAATTTAATTATATAATAAACTGATTGAAAAGTTGCAGGATTTTTTGAAGAATTATATAATATAGTAGATGAATGAAAAGCTGAAAGAGAGTTTAAAATTATTACCGTCATTACCCGGCTGCTATATTTATTATAACAAGGATAATGAAATAATTTATGTCGGAAAGGCAAAAATTTTAAAACGCAGGGTAAAAAGTTATTTTACCAAAAAACATGACAGCGTAAAAGTACAGGTTTTAGTTTCACAAATTGACAGATTAGAATATATTATAACTAATACTGAGGTTGAAGCGTTAATTTTAGAAAGTCATCTGATAAAAAAACATAAACCCCGCTATAATATTCTTTTAAAAGACGATAAAAAGTATCCGTATTTTTTGGTTACGGATGAAGATTTTCCCCGGATTTCAATTGTACGTAAAAAAAATCTTAATCCTGAAAAGGGTAGATATTACGGTCCTTATACTGATATTCGTGCAATGCATTCCACTCTTGATTTTTTAAAAAAGATTTTCCCTTTAAAACAGTGTAGAACTCCGAAATTTAAGGATAGACCTTGTCTTTATTATCATATTGGCAGGTGTCTTGCACCGTGTCAAAATTTGGTTACAAGTGAGGAATATAAGGCTGTTGTACATCAGGCAGAATTATTTTTATCCGGTAAACAATCCGAATTAATGAAACAATTAATGGAACAAATTCAAAAATATTCTGACAATTTGCAATTTGAAAAGGCAGCAAGGCTTCGAGACAGTTATCTTGATTTAAAAAAGACTTTAGAAAAGCAAAAAGTTGTTTATGAAAATACCAAGCTTAACGAAGACGTAATTTCATTGGCGGCAGATGACGGTATATTTGCTATTGTAATTTTAATGATAAGGGAAGGCCGTTTAATTGATAAAAAAGATTTTGTTTATAATGTTGAAGAAGAAGATCGTACTGAGTTTTTTGCAACATTCTTTAAAGAGTATTATAGTACACTGACATTAGGTTATCCTGATAAGATTGTTTCAAATGAATTGGAGGCTGTAGGTGATAAGGCTTTATATGAAGAATGGCTGCAGATTTTGGCACAAAAAAAGGTAAAAATAAGCTATGGAAAATCAGTACAGGGAAAAGAATTACAAATGCTTGCAGATAAAAATGCTGATGTAGTTTTACAAAATGCTAAAATAATAAAAATGGCAAAAATTCGGGATGATTTTAATGAAATAGGGGCATATTTGGCAGAAAAATTGCATCTTAAGAATTTCCCTCACAGAATTGAATGTTATGATATTTCGCATATACAAGGCACCAATACGGTTGCTTCTATGGTTACATTTGTAAATGGTGTAAAGAAAAAATCCGAATACAGAAAATTTAAAGTCAATTCAACAGAAGGCAAACCTGATGATTTTCTTTCTATGAAAGAAGTTTTGACCCGCAGATTAACCCATTTAGGTGAAAAGAAATGGGAAAAACCGGATTTGATAATAATAGACGGCGGAAAAGGTCAATTGTCAAGTGTTATGGAAATTGTCAGAGAATTAGGAGTTAAAGATATTGATGTTGTAAGTTTGGCAAAGCGTAATGAAGAAGTATTTTTGCCGGGGAAATCAAAACCTGTTATATTGCCGAGAAATTCAAGTGCCTTGTTTTTATTCCAAAGGATAAGAGATGAAGCACACAGATTTGCTATTACGTATCACCGACAATTAAGGGCAAAGGCGATGAAAAATTTTACACATTAGCTTTTCCTACATTTTTTTGAGCTTGTTTTAACAATTCACGCAGTTCTTCTTTATTTGAACCTTTATCCATCCATCTGTAAACATATTTTTCGGTAGGTCCTAAGCCGCCTGATGTTTTTTCTCCTGTAATTACGTTGAATGTTGCTTCAGACATTCCTATACTTATTAAAATTTGCGGTGTTTTAGAAGTTCTTGGATCAACTATTTCAAATTTTAAATTGTTATATAAATGCTTACTGATTGACCCCGAATGAGCATCTTGATTGTTTGATATAAATTCTTTTAATGAATTGGAAAATTCATTGAGAGTTTTTGCCATACTGTTTACCTTAATTATTTAGACTGTGTATAGGTGCCGGAATTCTGCCGCCACGGCATACAAATTTTTCTGAAGAAAGACCGTTAACTGCCATAATCGGTGCTTCGCCCATAAGCCCGCCGTATACAACTTTGTCGCCGACAGTTTTTCCAGCAACAGGAATAAGTCTTACAGCAGTTGTTTTTTTATTAATCATTCCGATAGCCATTTCATCTGCTATAATGCCTGCTATTGTAGACACCGGAGTATCACCCGGGATTGCTATCATATCAAGTCCTACGGAGCAGACTGATGTCATTGCCTCAAGTTTGTCAAATGTTATGTAATTATTTGCAGCAGCTTCAATCATTCCAGAATCTTCCGATACGGGAATAAATGCCCCTGAAAGCCCGCCAACATGTGAACTTGCCATAACTCCGCCTTTTTTAACCGCATCATTAAGCATTGCAAGAGCGGCGGTTGTGCCGTGAGCTCCTGCATGTTCCAGCCCCATTGCCTGAAAAATTCCGGCAACACTATCGCCTTTTGCAGGTGTCGGAGCAAGCGAAAGGTCAATTACTCCAAACGGTATGTCAAGTTTTTGGGCAAGTTTTCTGCCTATAAGTTCACCGGTTGCAGTGATTTTATAGGCGATTTGTTTTATTTTGTTTGAAAGTTCGCCCATATCCGCATTTTTTGGCATTGAGTCGATTGCGGCTCTGACAACCCCAGGACCGGATACACCAACATTTAATGCACATTCAGGTTCTCCGTAACCGCAATATGCTCCTGCCATAAAAGGATTATCACTGGCAGAGTTGCAGAAACAAACAAGTTTTGCCGCTCCTACTCCGTCTTTTGTTAAATGTGCCGTCTTTTTTATTATATCTGCCATTTTAAGAACAGCATCCATATTTATTCCTGCTTTTGATGATGCCAGGTTTACTGATGCACATAACTTTTCTGTTTGTGCCAATGTTTCGGGAATTGCTTCAATGAGTAGTTTATCACCTTTGGTACATCCTTTTTCGACAAGTGCCGAAAATCCTCCTACAAAATTTACTCCTACGTCCGAAGCGGCTCTGTCCAATGTTTTGCCTATTTTAACATAATCAGGATTACTGCATGATTCGCCTATTATTGAAATAGGTGTCACTGCAATACGTTTATTGATTATTGGAATTGAATAGTCATTTTCCAATTCGTTTGCATATTTAACTAAATTTTTTGCATATTGTGTAATCTTGTTGTAGATTTTTTTACAAACGATATCTACATCGTCTGAAATGCAGTCCCTTAAACTTATTGCAAGCGTTACGGTTCTTATATCAAGATTATATAACCGTATCATATTAATAGTTTCAAGTATTAGTTCTTCTTTTATCATATTAAAACCCGAATGCCTGTAATATATCCCAGCGTTTGACAGTTAATTTTAATTCTACACGTCTGCTTTTTGCGTAATCTTCTTTCCCGTTCACTATAACCGGTTCACTAAAACTTTTGCCTTCTACAACAAGCAGTTCTCGTAATTTCGGACTGTATGTTTTGTTATAGTTGGTTTTAAACAGGTATTCAGCAACAGAATTTGCACGTTTTAAGCTTAATTCCATATTTTTAACGAACTGTTCATCTTTTGTTTTTAAACCTTGAAAAGATTGAGAATCTGTATGCCCTTGTATAACTATAAATTCAATGCCATTTAATAAGTCTTTGTTTGCGAATATGGTATTGATATATATAGGTATCAATTTGTCTAAATAAGCTTTTCCTTTAGGTGAGAGTTGAAAACTGTTTACATCAAAAAGCTCTAAATCAGAAATTTTTATATCGCCGGTCATTTTATCGACTTCAGCATTAATATTCTCTTTTTTAAGTTTTTCCGTTAATTCTTCCGAAACCTTAATTTGTTCTTGTTTTTGTTGAACTGCATTCTGTGAAAAACCGGTCATTGCAAGGACAAACAATGTCATAAAAATAATTGCCAAACCTAGTAGCAAGTCTGCCATTGTCGTCCAAAATATATTGTCACTGCCTTCTGCTGCTTTATTTTTTTTACCGAAAATTGCCATTTATCACCTTTTAAAATAGTTCATCTACCGAATCAGAGGATCCGCTCAATTTTGCATTTTCTTTAAGTTGTTTGTTCATTTGATTAATTCCAAAAATTAAATTTTCCAAATATGGTACAAGATTACTTGCAATACCGGCATTTAGAGCTGTTTTAAAATGATTTGGCATTGCTATTATTAAGTTTGATACAGCATTGTTTTGTATTTTTGTTTCTCTTAAAAGTTCAAACAAGAATTTTTCGGAAGAAATATTGTCAAATAAATGAGCTATTGTTTCCGTAACTTTAGCAAGCGGTCCTGCACATTTTTGACCGTATAGTAATTTTTCAATAATTATAAAGGTAAGTGAAGATCCTACCGCAATAACTGAAACCAATGCCGCAGTCTGCATGCTGCTCATCAAGCCCGCTACTGATGCGATGGTTCTTTCTTGTGTCGAAAAGTCTATTTTACCAAAAGCTATTGCAATATTTAAAAACGTAAACAGTGGTCCGAAACCTGTCAATATTGTAGGAATTTGACCCAAAAGTTTGGAATTATATTTTGAAGTAACCAAACTTTCTTCGTTGAAAAAATATAGCGGATCTACAGTTGTTTGGATGTTTTGGACAGTTGATGAAACATCTTGATACGTTAAATCGTTGTCCTCATTTTTTAAAGCTACTGATTCTGAAAAAATAAGAGTATTTTTAAATTCAAGCCATGTGCCTGCGACATATGGATTTGCACACATCCATTCATCTATTTCTTTAAATCGAAAATTTAAGTCGCTTTTTTTAAAATTTACTAAAAAAGACAGAAAAATTTTTAAATTTTTATTAACAAAGATATATTTTCTTATACAAAAAATAATTGATGTTATAAATGTTATTATAACAATTAAAATCGGCGGATCCGTGAAAATATGGGTCAAATTCATAAAAGCTCCTTTTACATATTATTATATCACAGTGAATTATATGTGGCAAATATTAGTAATTTTTACTATATCAAGTTATACCTTTTGGGGATTATTTCAACCTGTAATCAATTTAAAATTCAAGTATAACAGGAGAAGTATTATGCTTATGGAAAACAGTTGCGGTAAATATAATCGCCTGGAAATGAAAAATGTTGATAAAAATATCATCGATTGGCTCGAAGATATAATAGAAGAAAACAACAGCCGTATAGAAAGAAAAGAATGGAAAAGTAAGTATAACAGCTATGTAGTTTACGATTATGAACCATTTTGTACGGACGGATTTGAAATAAATCTTGTCATAACATCATATGACGTTGCTTATCTTAATTTTATCAAATATCTTTACGATGAAAAAATAAATACAATTGAATATTTAAACAGTTGTATAAATGTATAGGGTGTATCTAACACCCTATACTTCATTATTCATTTTGCTGTAACATTCTTTGCAAAAAATTTCTCTGCCTTCAATAGGTCTAAAAGGAACTTTAGTTTGTGCTCCGCATTTAGAACAAACTGCATCATACATTTTTCTGTTCCGTCTGTTGTTTTGTCTGCGTTTTTTTCTGCATTCAGGGCATCTTTTTGGTTTGTTTACAAGCCCTTTTTCCGCATAGAATTCTTGTTCTCCGCTTGTAAAAATGAATTCTACACCGCAATCTTCACAAACTAATTTCTCATCTTCGTACATGGTTTTTCTCCTAATTTAGTGATTTCTTACAGAAACCTTAATTCCTTTTTGAGATTATACAATATATTTTAAAATTATGCAAGAGGATGTCATATAGTTCAAGATTTATGTTTTGGCGGGCGTAGTACCCTGAGGGCTTTAGCCCGAAGGTGCTCAAAATAATTTCATCTTCGCTCAGAATGACTCTTAGAAGGGAATAAGTTCGTTAAAAAAATGGGGTAGATCCAAAAATTTCCTGAAAGGTTTCTTGAAGTGTTTGTCTTATCAGATAAAATGTTTTTTATGCCAAAACTCCTTTTCCCTCATTAATCTTACTATTTTATCAAATTAATTTATTAATATTTGTAAAATTATTCAAAAGAATTAATTCTTAAGGGTTATATTTTATACTCATTTGTGCTATATATAAATTATATAATATTGGGTTATATTTAACTCAGAGAAACGGAGGCATAAATGTCAACAGGACAATTTGTTTTTATGTTACACAGCCATCTTCCATATTACAGAAAAGCCGGAATGTGGCCTTTCGGAGAGGAAAATTTATACGAATGCATGGCTGAAACATATGTACCGCTTTTAAATGCAATATCAGAATTGTATGATGAAGGTATAAAAGCAAAGCTTACAGTTGGAATAACACCTATTTTAGCTGAGCAGTTGAATGATGAGTACTTAAAACACGGATTTGTAAAGTATTTGGACTCAAGGATTGAAAAAGTTTCAAAAGATCTTGAAAGATATCCTGATCCGAAAGTTGCTCATTCACAACATTTAAAATATTTGGCAAAATATTATTATGATTGGTTTAATCATATCAAAAATTCATTTGTAAATAAATACGGAATGGATCTAATTGGTGCATTCAAAAAATATCAGGATTTGGATTGTATTGAAATAACAACATCCGGTGCAACACACGGTTTTTCACCGTTATTGGCAACAGATAACAATCTTAATGCACAATTTAAGGTCGGATCAGATACAACAAAAAGATTGTTCGGTAAAAAAGCAAAAGGCTGCTGGCTTCCGGAATGTGCTTACAGGCAAGGGTATGAATTTGTTGGCAAGGACGGCAAAAAACACTGGCGTCCGGCTATAGAAGTTACTCTGCAAAATAACGGAATTGAGTATTTCTTCACAGAATCTCATGTTATTGAAGGCGGTAATTCTATAGGTAACAGACGTATTATTGGTGTTTACGGTAATATTGAATACATACCGCTTCCGGAACGTGCTCCGACGGGATATGATACATATTCGGCTTATTGGCTTCCTGATGCACAGGTTGCAGTTATGGGCAGAAATGACCGTGCCGGTTATCAAGTTTGGTCGGCTGCTGACGGTTATCCCGGTGACGGATGCTTTAGAGAATTTCACAGAAAAGATGACAAATCAGGTATGCATTATTGGAGAATAACTTCTCCTACTACTGATTTGGGAGATAAAATGCTTTACGATCCGGTTTTGGCTCTGAATAAAGTAAATGAAAATTCCGATCACTATACAAGTTTGATTTATCATTTGTTAAACGATTATAAAAATTCACATAACGGTAAAGAAGGTTTGGTAATGGTATCGTTTGATACAGAGTTATTCGGCCACTGGTGGTTTGAAGGTATAGAATTTATCAAGCAGGTTATCAAAAAATTTGCGACATATTTGCCAGAGGTTGAAAGAATGACTGCCGGTGAGTATGTTCAAAAGCACCCGCCAAAAGAAGCAATTCAAATCCCTGAAAGTTCTTGGGGACAAGGTGGTCATTTTTACGTTTGGAACAATCATTTGACTGAATGGATGTGGCCTATTATTCATTCTTGTGAAAAACGTGCCACGGAAATTGCTTCAAGATATGAAGAAATCCCTGAAGATAAATTACTTCACAGAGCACTTAATCAAATGGCAAGAGAAAATCTGTTGCTTCAAAGTTCTGATTGGCCTTTCTTGATTACTACCTGGCAGGCAAAAGATTATGCAACAGATAGATTTAGAGAACATGTCGACAGATTTGAAAAAATTTGTGACATGATTGAAAGCGGTAATATTAATGAAGATGAACTCAGAGAAATAGAAAGCATTGATAACTGTTTCTCAGAAATAGATTACAGGGTCTATCTGCCTATTGAAGAGGGTGTAATACCGCAGCAGGCTAAAAAACTTGCTCCTTTATATAATTAATAAGAAGCCTTCGGGCTTCTTATTTTTTTATGAGTAAATTTGAGTATTCTTTTTTTAAAATGTCCAATTCTTTATCTGAAAGATTTAATTTTTCAATATTTCTAAATCCGAATTTCCCGTTTTCAGGGATATATGTGTTGTTTTTAAATAAACTTGAATATTTTTTAAACCAACTGCCGGCAAAATCACAAATACCTGACCAGGCATCTAAAATTATGGTATTTCTGTTCCAGTTTCCGTCAAACTCGCTGCCGTCTTTATTAAATATTAATACGCAGTGATCTACGGATTCTTTACCTCGTTTTAAATTAGCGGAAACAACATTTTTAAATCCGTTCATTCGCATGATAATTTCGGCAGCTTTTGCATCTTCCATGCAGTTACCCAATCTGTCATAACGCAATTGATTAAGTATTGCATAAATTTTATCAAAATCATTATTTTTATATATGCTGCCCCAATAATCTCTTACTCTTTCCATATCAATTTCAAGCCTTCTTTTGGAACGGAATAAGTTTAAAATTTGTTGTTCTAAATCATTTTCACCGTGAGCTGGGAACATTCTGTTCTCAAATACGTATTTTTTATAAGCTTTAGGATATTTTTGTATTAATTTCTCAACAATACCTTGAATTTTAGTTGCAGACGTATGCGGCAAATTTTCGTTGATAATATGGCATACTTTATATGCTGTATTTATTTGAGGACATCTGCTTGTAAATGTTATGTTGTTAGTCATACTAATTAAATGTGGCTAAAAATTAAAATTGCATGATTAAATAAAAATGTTAATTAATATTAAGATTTCTAAATAATTAATTCAGGAAAATTTTCTTTAAGTTTTTGTTGGAGTTCAGGAGTGACAGAATGTTTTTTACCAAATGGCATGAGTTTTAATGGGAGAAATTTTGAATTTTTTTCCAGCCCCATTTGTTTTGCAAATTCATGTTGAAAACGATAAAAAGCATTTGGTATTGTATCAGCAAACCCGAGCCAGGTATCGATTATATATGGTTTTTTGCCATTAACAAGTAAAACAGCATGGTCTAAAGAAACAGAAGTTTTATTTTTTGTTATGGCATTAATTGTTGCAATTTGACAATCATTAATCCCGTTAACTCTGGCAGCTATTTCGCTTAAATTAGCAGATTCAATGCAGTTACCGAATTTGTATTTCTTAATCAAATCAACTAAATATTTCCATTGCGATAAGTAATTCCCTTTTTTATCTTTAGAAAAATCGGAAAATTTGTAACGTATCCAGTTCAAATCTTCGTCAAGCCGGAGCATTAGATTAGTAAAATTTTTGGAAGAAGAAAAAGTTTCATATTTTGATATAGACATTCTAGGATAAACATTGTTTACACGTCTTGCAATATGATCTGCAAATTGTATTGAAGAGTTGACATTAGAATAAAAAGACATAATATAATAAACCTCAAAAAAATATTTTTTGCCACCGGTTGCAATTTTTTTTTGAGCATTTTATAATAAAAAATGTCGCAAGACAATGATAATAAAATAAGGGAGCGTAGCTCAGTTGGTTAGAGCGCATGCCTGTCACGCATGAGGTCGCGAGTTCGAGCCTCGTCGTTCCCGAATTAAAAAGCGGTAGATTTTTTCTACCGCTTTTTAATTTATAAATGATAGAGGCGAGAGCTTTTTTAAGTTCGAGCGACCTGCGAGCAGAGGGCGAAGGAGCTTTCTTTGGAAGCAACTTTGTTGCTGAAAAGAAAGTCCGGAGTCCCGTTTAATGCGAGCAGGTCAAGACAGCCTCGTCGTTCCCGCCATTTTAATCAAGAGCCTTTTTAAAGGCTTTTTTATTGATTTAAAATGTCGGATTTACTAATCTACGTTAAAATATGACAAAATAGTTATTAAAAATTTCCAGTTTTCTTTAAAACAACTTTAAGAAACATTGGAAATCCTTCATGACAAAGCGTGTTCCCTTTTTTATCCTTTAAAATAAGCTCATTCTCTTTTATTGTATAAATATTATTTTTTGTGCTTTTTTTAATAAAAATCAACTATTATAAGACTTTTAGATGATAAGATTTGTTGAATGGTGTGTTTATCTTGTTCAAACTAAATATTATTTATACAAGTCTTCAATATCAAATGTGTAATCGTCTAAATTATCAAAATCAAAAAGTTCTTTGAGGGTAATTTTCATTGCTCGTGAAATTTTAAACAGTGTACTTATTGTTACATCCCGTTTGCCTGATTCTATCATCGCAATATGAGAACGTGAAATACTCGATTCCAATGATAAATATTCTTGTGTTAAAGATTTTTTATGCCTTAACCTTCGTAAATTTCTTCCTAATGCTTTTTGGTAATCCTTGCACATAATTATATTTTATGCTACACTCTTGAAGTAATTGTCGCTATAGGCGACAATTAGGAAGGAGGATTAATGAAATATAACGGTTTTACTTTGGCAGAAGTTCTTATAACCCTTGCTATAATCGGTATTGTTGCTGTAATGACAATACCTACTTTGCTATCAGATTATCAAGAAAAAGTGTTAAAATCCCAATTTAAAAAAATGTATTCAACATTGAGTCAGGCACTTCAATCTACGATTTATGAAAATGGCTCTGAATTTAAATGTTATACGCAGGACTTTGTTAGGGACGATCCAAACGGAATAAGTATTTATGTATATTCAGAATGTGCAAAATTTTATAAAAGTTTTTTTAACAATTTGAGATATATGAAAGTACAATCTGTAAATCAATATCCTTATAAATCAAAAAATGATGTTTTGGCAGAAGGCGGAACTGCAAGTGCTAACTGTAATTTTGGGCTTATTGCTAATACTTCGAAATATTATCTTCAAGACGGCAGTATTGTTTATATTCTCAATGATAATAGTGCTTGGGCTGTTTTTTTAATACTCGATATTAATGGCGATAAAGGCCCTAATAAGTGGGGTTATGATGTATTTTATTTAACTTTTACAAAACAAAATACAGGGCATTTGAGAATTGAGGAAAGCGTATGCGGTATTCGTGAAAAGGGCGGTAAACGTGTATCTGAAATATTAAAATAATTAATTAGTGTGTGTCTATTCTTTTTACACACCAAAGAGCTTGATTTTTAATACAAAAATTCAGACAAATAATTTTTCTTCTGTTTTATTAGAAGAAAAGGAGGTTGTCTATGAATATTGTTGAACCGATTAGGCGTAAAAGTGATTTGAAACAAATTGAAAGCATATTGAAAAAACAGAATCTGCGTGATTTAGTACTGTTTACTGTCGGGATAAATTGCGGTCTTAGGATTTCCGATATTTTAAATTTGAACGTAGGTGATGTCAAGGACAAAGATTACATTTGTATTGTTGAAAAGAAAACCGGTAAGTACAGGCGATTTCCTATTAATTCAAAATTAAAACCTATGTTTACTAATTTTACTTATGACAGAAAAGTTGATGAACCTTTGTTTTTATCTGTCTTTCATAACAGGATGGAAAGAACTCAGTGCTACAGAATTGTCAGAGAAGCATGCCGCAGAGCAGGGCTTGATTGTAAAATAGGAACTCATACACTTAGAAAAACATTCGGTTATCATCATTATCAAAAGTTTAAAGATATTGCTATGTTGCAAAAAATTTTTAATCACTCTAACCCGCAGATTACACTGCGTTATATAGGGATAGATCAAGATATGATTGATTATAGCTATAAAAATTTTATTTTATAATAAAATAACTCAACACAATATCTATTGTGTTGAGT
>CALVCA010000013.1 GCA_944325895.1 Candidatus Gastranaerophilales bacterium | reverse complement strand
TGGTTGATAGGTCAGAGATGTAAGAATGGCAACATTTTCAGTCGACTGATACTAATCGGACGAGGGCTTTTCCTAAAACTTTATGTTTATCTCCTAAATCAGGAGTACAGGATATTGATGATAGCGTATAGCTTATAATCGTTATGCAACTTTCAAGGTACAGCGAGTACGTAAAAAATTCGCTGGTGTCCAAGAGTGAGGAAACCACCCGTTCCCATCCCGAACACGGTCGTAAAGACTCATTTCAGTGAAAATACTTGGCGGGCCACCGCCTGGGAAGATAGCCCGATGCCAGCATCTATTTTAAAAGAGGAATGACAATAGTTGTTCCTCTTTTTTAGTGAGAAAATATCTTATTATAAAAAAATGATTAATAATTTTATTCTGTAGAGTTTATTTAGCAAGAATTCAAGGCGTCGTGTCTACGTGCGTAGCCACCGCCCGGGAAGATAGCCTGATGCCAGTATCTAAATTAGGAATGACTTTTATCATTCCTAATTTTTTCATGAATAAATATAATTTGGATTTGTAAATAATAAAAATTATGTTATTAGAAACAAATGTAACGAAATGTAAAAATGAATTTAAAATGGCTGAAACTCAGGTATAATGCTGTATGTTATGTCTGAACTATGCGTGTAGCAAATATTTTCCGGCTTTTGTTTTTATAAATACGTGTATAGAATATGAAAGTGAGGTATTTATGTCCCCAAGAATCGATTTAGTTGCGTTTGTTAATAATGTTAAAGCTCAAAATCCTAATGCAACGCAGCAAGATTTGAAAGTTAAAGTCAAAGATGGGCTGCAGGAGCTTAATAAGAATGGAACAAAGGTTAGTCCTAGGGAAATAGCAAAAGCTCAAGGAATGGTTTGTAATGCTAATACAGAACAATTAAAAGCTAATTTTATAACAAATCATACAAAAACTGCAGATAAAGCAGTTAAAAAATTAAACGAATCAAATGCTGTAGATTCTTATAAATCCACAGGCTATTCCCCTAAAATGACTGAAAATCATAATATGACTAAAGAGAATGTGCAAAGAGTTCCTAAAGATAGGCCTCGGAAAAATAATAATGCATCTCGAAAAGCTTCATTAATAGAAGGTACAAAAGATTTAAGCCAAAACGGACCGGCAAGTTTAGATGAACATATTAAAAATTTAAAAGCTGCCGGCAATATTGAAGAACTTCGCAAAGTTGAAAAAGAAATGGCAGCAATTGAACCTCCTGAAGAATATATTTCTAGTAAAAAGCAGAGAAAAATTAAAAAGGAGTTGGAAATAAAAAGTAAAAATGAACACCGCAAAGCTCGTGCAGAACAATTTAAAACTAACAGAAACAAAAAATATTGTACTGAAAACGGTATTATGACAAGTAAAGCACGTAAAGCTTATAATAAAGTAAAGGCACAATTGTCAAAACCGTCAAAAGTTGTTATTGCTGAACCTAAACTAAGTAATAAATCAGCAAAAGAATCATTTGAGGTGTTTATGCAAAAAGCTCCCGAAAGATTGCCGGTAGATTCAGCTGCAAAAGTTAAAAAATCTTTAAAGGGTAAGTGGGCACTTGTCGGTTCTGCTTTTTTGGCAGCCGGTGCTCTTGTCGGAACTTTAGTTTCAGGACATAAAGAACAAGCAGAGTATAGATTGTCCGCTTAATTTAAGTTCTGTATAATAATTTTTGTCTAAAAAGTATAAATTTTAATGTTGTTTACCGTAAAAAGCGATAGAATAATTCTGTCGCTTTTTAATTTTCATATAAAAACTTTTGGTTGCTTTTACTTTTCAGATTCTGTATAATAATTTTATGGGCAGGAAGTCTAATAAGTATCAAAATAAATTCATAACGTTTGCTGTTACTTTTTTATTAATGTTTACAGGGTTTTATTATTTGGGATTAAGCTATGTACCGTTGGAATTGTATGACACACAGACTATGCCGGCGGATAAAACCGAAGATTTTTATGTAACCCAGTGGTGTAAAACGGATTTCGGCAGAAAAGAAGCGGTTTTATGGGATATGACTCGTGTTGATTGTTTAACAAAAGATTATGCTATAGAGTTTGATTTTGCTAAAAAATGGGCTGAAAGTGTCGGACAATCTCTTTATTATGCGGAGCTTACTCATAAAAAACCCGCTGTGGTCTTGATTTTAAAAAATTGGACTGATTTGAGGTATGTAAAAAGAGTGGAAAGACTGAATAAAAATATTCAAATTTTTCTTGTAAAAGCATTTTAACTTTTATCGCCGCCAAGTTCATAATCAATAATATTTGGATCAAAGTCATTGTGCTGTATTATATATTTTATGTTTCCGTATGCAGAAGTATTAGAGATTTCGTATGTGTTTCTTTGAATTGTAAATCTAAATATATCTTTGCCGGCCTGATTCGGCTCTTTTTCACCGTTAACATCAATAATAATATCCGCACAAGCTTCTCTTTCATATGACTCTGTTATTGCTATACCATTTTCATCTCTTGCTACGGTACCGTCAGGGTTGTAGACATATCTGTCAGCCTGTTGTATGCAACCATCAAATTTTGTTATTCCGACCAGCATACCGTTTGTTGTTCTGAAATTATTTCGAGGAAATGTTTTTCCTGTATCATATTTATTGGCATCACTTATATTTATAGTCGGTCGCATTTGTTTATATTTATAGCTATCAACTTCTTCACCTGTGGTTTTAAAATATTTACTGAAAAGTTCTGTAACTTCATCAACTGTTTTATCTGATGCAAATATATCATATGAATATGTTTGTGAGTCTGTTTTAGTCCTATCTAAAGCATTTATTATTAAGGAATATGCCTGTTTGTTTTGGTTTATAAGTACTTTTTTCTTATAATTCGCTGTTAAAGTCGGTATAGTCAAAGCAGCGACAACCCCAATAATTCCGAGGGTGATAAGAACCTCTGCAAGGGTGAAAGCGGCTTTCTTTTTAGACGGGGAATAAGGGAATAAGTTCGTTAAAAAGTGATTATGGTGTGACGCTATGCAAGTAGTTATATTTGTATTCGTCATTCTGAGGGCTTTAGCCCGAAGAATCTCATTAAAAGATTCTTCGCTCCGCTCAGAATGACGTGTTGTGTGGAATAAGTTCATTAATAAGTTATTTTGGTGTAATGCCCTAGTAACTTTATTAAAAATCCGTCCCTTAATCTTATTTATCTTTCTATAATTCATAATACTAGAATTATAGTTTGGAATAAAAAAGAAGTCAATAAACTTAAAAAATGCCGGAAAGCGTTCAGCTACGTCAATTTCAGGGGGGGGGCGACTATCTTATCCGCTTTATAATCAATATTTTTCATCTCTTAACTCCTTTTTCTTAATTAAATATTATTTTCCTGTTTTTGTCAAGGATTTATTTTGACTTTTTTGAAAAATCTATTAATAATTTTGTATGTTGTTAGTTGATTTTTTTATTAAAAGGCATTCTTGTTCCCATGATAAATTCACACCTGAAAAGGATATAGGCTATTGTCCTGATTGCGGTGAATTAATCGAAAACCGCTGGTTTATTATGAGGTGTGCATGCTGCGGTGTTAAAATTAAGGCTGTTTTAAAAAATGGTGCTGTTCTTGCTAATGAGAAATTTTGTCATAACTGCGGTTGTAAAAATTTTGTCGCAGAAAGAATTGATAAAATTAATTTTATTGATATAAATTATGCTGTGCTTGTAAAAACAGTTATTCCAAATGAAATAAAACCCTATACTCAAACCTGGACAGATGTTAAAGAAAATTGCACACACAAATTGCTGCAGCAAATCCGATGATATCCGCTAAAAGTCCGACAATTAAAGCATATCGTATCTTTGAAATACCTATAGCTCCAAAATATACCGCTAATACGTAAAAAGTTGTTTCGCTGGAACCTACCATTACAGCTGCCAGTTTTGTTGCATAACTGTCTGCTCCATTTGCTATATCTGAAAAAACTCCCAATGCAGCTGAACCCGACAACGGTCTTACTATCATTAGCGGCAAAACATCCGCAGGAATGTGTAATTTAGATAATATACCCGAAAATAATATTTCTGCTGATTCAATTATTCCCGATGCTCTAAACATTGATATTGCAACTATTATTGCTACCAAATACGGTATTATATTTACAGCAACTTTAAATCCGTCTTTTGCTCCGTCTGTAAAAACTTCATATATCGGAATTTTTTTGATTAATCCCATTGTCAGAATTAGCAAAATTATTGCCGGTAATGCCCAAAGCGATAAAAAATTCATTACTTGCTGGAACATGTTTCACCGCCTTTGACCTGTATTTTGTTTGCATAATCGCTTGTAGCCGTTTGTTTTGTCCAAATTTTTTCAAAAATTTTAGCTAAGATAATTGCCGATATAAAAGCAATTGTAGTAACTAAAAGCGTCGGAGCTATTATATTTGTCGGGTTTTTATAACCTATTCCGATTAGAATTGCTATTACTGTTGCTGGTATAAGTTGAAATCCTGCTGTATTTATTGCCAAAAGCATACACATAGCATTTGAAGCTGATGTTTTATCTATATTATGCTTTTGTAATTCTTCCATGGCTTTTATGCCTATAGGTGTTGCGGCATTTGTTAAACCAAGTGCATTTGCTGAAAAATTCATTGCTATATCACCTATTGCAGGACTGTTTTCAGGTATTTCATTGAATAATTTTTTAGTTACCGGCTTTATAATCTTAGATATAATTTCTATAAGACCGCATTTTTCCGCTATTTTCATCATTCCGAGCCAAAATGCCATTATACCAATTAAAGAAAACGCAACCTTTACCGATAATTCCGCTCCTGATAAAATTGCGTTAACAACGTCCGTTAATTTTCCGTTTATTGCACCAAATATTATTGAAACCAAAATTAATAAATAAAATATATAGTTCATAAATTAATTAAAACATTAAAGAGTTATTCGGTCAATCAAAATTTTAGACTTTCCCAATAACCTTTGGTTTCATCATCTGGATTCATATCGTGGTGTGCATACCAGCTGCATCCTGTTCCGTTCAAAATTTGAGGCGAATCTTTGGTGCATGGATACCCATCAACAAAAGGATATAGTACATCTTCCAATTCTTCTTCGGATGTATATTTTTTGTACATTTTTACCGGTGCTAACAAGTCATTTTTTAAATGAAATCGGAAAATATCATAGCCAAGTCTGTTTGGCCCTGATTTCGGTCCGTTAGTATCTGCAAATATTCTTATTGTTGAGCCGTTTACTCTTATATCTACCGAAGATCCGTTTTTTAACATATATAACGGTGCCGGATAGTCTGAATCACCTTGCTCTGTTGTTGAATAGGATTGTGTGCCCGTATAATTCGTTATCGTATAGTCTTCTGTAGATTTTTGAATGTAATTACAGTTTTTTAAAAAAGTTTCCTCGAATTTCCGGCTAAATACGGAATTAATTGAGTTGTTTATAAAACAGTTTTCATAAAGATTTTCGCCAAGTTCCATGCGAGTTTTAATGGTTGCCTCTGATAGAATTGCATATGTCTGCGTGTATCGTGTTTTTAAAACTTTAATTCTGTAGTTTTTAACCAAAGTCGGGATAGTCAAAGCAGCGACAACCCCGATAATCCCGAGGGTGATTAGAATTTCGGCTAACGTGAAGGCAGCACGACGATTTTTGTCAAACATACCTACGTGCGTAGCACCTTCGCACCGCTCAGAATGACGTGTAGAAGACAATGCAAAATTAATGTGTCTATGGTCTTGGATTTGTACGGCTCGCAAAAGCGTGGTTTTGCTCGCTGGGACGAGTTTCGCTTCGCTCACTCTTGTACAAATCCGCTGCGTAGCACCGCTTTGCTCAGAATGACGGGTTGTGTGGAATAAGTTCGTTAATAAGTTATTTTGGCATAATGCCATAGTAACTTTATTAAAAAATCTACCCTTTATTTTTTCAACCCAATTCACCCTTTTATAATTCATAATACTAGAATTATAGTTTGGAATAAAAAAGAAGTCAATAAACTTAAAAAATGCCGGAAAGCGTTCAGCTACGTTAATTTCAGGGGGGGGGCGACTATTTTATCCGCTTTATAATCAATATTTTTCATCTCTTAACTCCTTTTCTATTATTAAAAATTATTTTCTCTGTTTTGTCAAGTGGTTAATAAAAAAGACCTGAATATCTCAGGTCTTTTTTAGGTCTTTATTAATAAACTACTAGTGGCAGCAAGCTGTTGCACATTGACAGCCTAAAGCTTCTTTTGCTTCATTAAGTCTTACCTTAATTCTGCCGTCAACAGCAATACCTTCACCTGTTTTTTCACTGATTAACAACGGGTTAATATCAAGTTCATCAATGAATTTGAAGTCATTAACCAATTGTGATAAACGAAGCAGTGTTTCTTCAATTTGTTCCATATCAGCAGGTTTTGTTCCTCTTGCTCCTTGAAGTAATTTGTATGCCTTAACTGATTTAACCATTTCTTTTGCATCTTGATCTGTTAAAGGTGCAATTCTGAAAGTTACGTCTTTTAAAGCTTCAACAAATACTCCGCCTAAGCCGAACATCATCATAGGACCGTATTGAGGGTCTGTTGCAATGCCGCAAACCATTTCACGGTTGCCTTTTACCATTTCTTGAATTATTACTCCTTCAAGTCCTTCAATAAGTCCTTTTTCTGTTAATTTGGCAATCAAGTCTTGGTATTCGGCACGAAGTTGTTTTTCTGATTGTATGTTTACTCTTACACCGCCGACATCTGTTTTGTGTGATGTGGTTTTTGATGTCATTTTCATAACAACAGGGTATCCGATTGAATTCCCTAAAGTAACCACTTCTTCTTCATTTGTAGCAAGACCGTATTTGCAAGCTCTTATACCGTATGCCTGTAAAACGTCAATTGATTCTAATGTTGTTAATTGATCTCTGCCTTCCAAAAGAGCTGATTTAATGATTTTTTCAACTTTAGCTTTGTCAACATCATAGCATGGTACTTTGCCTTGCGGTCTTTCCATCCATAATCTTTGTTGATTTAATCTGTTAAATCCGTCAGCAGCCTCTTCTGCATACATAAAGAACGGCATATTTACATCCATATCTGAAAGTTTTGTAAAGAATTCGTTCTTTGTCATAAATACACCGATAACCGGTTTGTGCGGATATTGTGCTTTGATTTCCATAACGGCTTTTGCAACGTCAATATCTTTTAAGCCTAAGAACGGCAGATAAATTACCATAATCATATCAACATTTTCATCAGCAATTACTGTTTCAAGAGTTTGTTTGTAGTGTTCAATTGGTGCTGATGCAATCATGTCTATCGGGTTTTTGACAGAAGCTGCTGATGGTAAAAAGCTTCTTAATTTTTCTTTTGTAGAATCAGAAATTTTAGCCATTTGCATACCATATTCACAAACAGCATCTGTTGCCATGATTCCGGGACCTCCTGAGTTTGTGATGATTGCTACTCTGTCGCCTTTGGGAACAGGGCAGTTTGCAAAAACTTTTGCTGTTGCAAAAAGGTTTTTCAAAGAGTATTCTCTGATGACACCTGATTGCTGCAAAAGAGCGTTTGCTGCTTTATCAGCACCTGCCAATGATCCAGTGTGTGAAGATGCTGCTGATGCACCTGCGGCTGATCTTCCTGCTTTCAATGCTAAAATCGGTTTTTTCTTGGATATTCTTGATGCTAAATTTCTGAAGTTAGCAGGGTTTTGAATTGATTCCATATAAAGCAGAATTTGTTCAACGTCATCATCATTTTCCCAGTATTCCATGGCTGTTTCAGCATTAACATCAGCCTGGTTGCCTATTGATATGAATTGAGCAAATCCTAAGTTTAAGTCTTTTAGTATATTTAAGATACCGCCGCCTAATGCACCGGATTGTGATACAAAACCGATGTTGCCGCGTTCAGGTAAAGATTCTGCAAAGCATCCGTCCATTCTTATATCAGGGTGAGTGTTTACAACACCTAAGCAGTTCGGACCTACACATCTCATACCGTATTCTTTAACTTTTGACAATAATTGTTTTTCAAGCTCTGCACCTTCTGCACCTGTTTCTTTAAAACCGGCTGTTATAATGCAAAGTCCTTTAATGCCTTTTTCGTGGCATTGATCTATTGTTGATAAAACAAATTTTGCATTAACAACTATTATTGCAAGATCAACTTCGCCCGGTACATCCAAAATAGTCGGATATGCTTGAATTCCTTCAATAATTCCGCCTTTAGGGTTTACCGGATAAATTTTTCCGTTGAATTTGTATTCCTGTAACCTTTTCATTAAATCAGAGCCAATGGTGTGTTCTTTTGTTGAAGCACCGATTACAGCTATTGATTTTGGTTTCATGATTTTGTCTAAATTGCTGCTCATTGTTTGTTCCTTTCTTTTATTCGTATCCATTTTTAATCCATTCACGAACTCTGAGGGTTGCCCCTAAATTTTGTGCAATTTCTTCGCAAGCTTTTATGTTTAAATGCCGGCCTTTATAACCTTCAACTATTGTAGCAACGGTAGTTATGCCTGCATCGGAAGATGCTTTTATAAATTTTTTGACTTCATCATAAGCACCTTTAAACGATGGCTTGGAAAGTTCATTATATTCTTCTTCCGTCGCTCCGTTTAAGCTTACGGAAATTGTATCAATTAGTCCCTTTAATTCTTCACATACGTTTTTTTTATAAACAAAATTTGCGTGACCGTTTGTGTTTATTCGAAGTTTAATTTCGGGGTGTTTTTCTTTCAGATATCTTGCAACTTCTTTTAGTATATCGAGTTTTAAAAGCGGTTCACCGTATCCGCAAAACGTTATTTCTTTAGATAAGGGAAGCTGTTCAATTTGTTTAATTACATCTTGTGCTGTAAAATTTTCTGTATCCAGCCACATATTTTTACCGCAAACATCATCTTTGTCATTGCGAAGACAGAATATACAAGAATTTGTACATCTGTTAGTCAGATTTATATAAATTTTGCCGTCTAATAAGTACGCAAGTGTATTTGTCATGTCTTCCCTTCCGATAATTATATTATGTCACGTCAAAATATTTTTACAAGGATATTTTTGCTGGACAAGACACTGATTTTTATGTTATAAATGATTTTAAGGAGATTTTGTTATGGATTATTTTTTAGGCTCATATATAGTGACTGTAACCGGTCTTTTGGGAGCTTATTTTTGGGGTGAACATGTACATCAGGGAACAGGATGGCTGTGTGTTTTTATTGCGGTAATTTTAGGGGTATTGGAAGTAAGTTTATCGTTTGATAATGCAGTTGTTAATGCGATGAAGTTGGAAAAAATGACACCGGTTTGGCGTCATAGATTTTTAACGTGGGGTATTGCAATTGCTGTTTTTGGTATGAGGTTTTTATTCCCGATATTAGTTGTTGCAGTTTTTGCAAAGCTGAGTATGGTTGAGGTTACAAAAATTGCACTTACAAATGTTGATAAATATGCTTATTATCTGCACCAAACTCATGCACCGATTGTTTCTTTCGGCGGAATGTTTTTAATGATGTTGTTTTTACATTATTTCTTTAATCATGAAAAAAATGTACACTGGATTAAAAAAATTGAGGAACCTCTTGCTCATTTAGATCACGTAAGAGGAATTGAAGTTATTTTATCTTTAGCAATTTTAATAACATTACATTATGTTGTTCCGAAAGAGCAGGCTTTGAGTGTTGTGATTTCAGGTGTGTTCGGGATACTTGTTTATTTGATGATAGATGGCTTGACTCATTATTTAGAACATCATGAACAAATGCGGCTTGCCAAATGTGCTGAAGGTGCTAAGTGTACGGGATTAGTCAGTTTTATTTATTTGGAATTAATTGATGCATCGTTTTCTTTAGACGGGGTTTTAGGTGCTTTTGCTTTAAGTAAGGATATTATAATAATTACAATCGGACTTGCTATAGGAGCAATGTTTGTCAGATCATTGACAATAATGCTTGTTGAAAAGAAAACTTTGGCAAAATTTATTTATTTAGAACACGGTGCTCATTGGGCAATAGGGGCTTTGGCATTGATTATGTTTATTTCAACAGTAAAAGAAGTCCCTGAAGTCATAACCGGTTTAATAGGCTTTGGTTTTATTGCAGCTGCATTTATATCTTCCCTGCTGCATAATAGAAAAATTAAGAATTTGGAATAATCATTCCGCCTTCAATCTTATAGATTTTGACATCTTTTAAAAACTCATCTTCAAATAATACTGTATCAACAGAAGTTATAATAGTTTGAATATTTGAATCGATTGATTTAAGCAGGTAGTTTTGTCTTATATCATCAAGTTCGGCTAAAACGTCATCTAAAAGCAATAATGGTTCGTCACCGGTTTTTTGGGTGATAATATCAATTTCAGATAACTTAAGTGCAAGAACAATTGTCCTTTGCTGTCCTTGAGAAGCATATTTTACGGCTTCATTACCGTTTATGTAAAAAATGATGTCATCTCTGTGGGGACCAATACATGCTTGACAACGTCTTATTTCTTCAAGTTGTCTTTCTTTTAATGAATGTTGGAATTTTTGGGCTATTTCATCAATTTCATTTTCTTCACCTGTTAAAAAAGAACAGTCATATTTTATCTCTAAATTTTCAGTTTCACTTATTGTTTGGTGTTTTTCTTTGGCGATTTTTTCAATCTCTTTGAGAAATTTTTTTCTTAAATAAATTATGTTACTGCCTGTTATTACAAGTTGTTCATTGTATACTTCAAGCAATGTTTCGTTTAAATTTCCGTTTTTTACGGCATCTTTCAGTAAATTATTTTTTTGAATTCTGATTTTATCGTATTTTGATAATCTTTCATCATAGGCAGGATAAATTTGTGATATTGCTCTATCAAGCCAATCACGTCTGTCCTGAGGGTTTCCTCTTAATAAAAGCAAATCTGCCGTTGAGAACAAAACGGTTTTTAAAATTTGTTTAAAATCTTTGGGACGTGATTTAACACCGTTTATTTGAATATTTTTGTTTTTATTATTATCATATGAATATTTAAGAGTAATTTCTGTATTTGATTTGATGATTTCGGCGTTTATTTCAAATTTTTCGGAGTTAAAGTTTATCAATTCAGTAATATTGGACGTCCTCGGGCTTTTTAATGCAGATAAAAAATAAATACTTTCCAAAATATTCGTTTTACCCTGAGCGTTTTTACCGATTATCAAAATTTTAGCCGAGTTGAAATTGATTTTTAAATTATGACAATTCCTGTAATTTTTCAGCTCTAAATTTAAAAGTTTCATATAAAAAATTATACTACAAATACAGTATTTATACATTTTATACAGTGTAATATAATAATATCGTGAGGAATGTATGTTACCAATAATATCAGAAGACACAGCTTTAAAAGCATTTGAAGAAATATTTAAAGATATGCCTGCGTGGCGAAAAAAAATGATACATTATTTAAAAGAAGAGAATCCGGAGATTAATACGGCTATCATAGAAGCTGCGAATAAAACGGATTTGGATCCAAAAGCTGTGGCTTTAGGTGCATATATGACATATCTTTTAATAGAGATGGCAGCAAAAGAAAATGACGCATTAATGAACTTTGTGGAGTAGATTATGGCAATAGAAGAATTATTAAGACGTTTGGTAAAAGATGGAGGCAGTGACTTGCATATATCTAATGCATTACCTCCTGTAGCCCGTATAGATGGACAGTTAACAAGATATGAATCTAAACCTTTAACGCCTGAAGACGTTGAAGCATTGTTGTTTCCTATGCTGTCAAACGAGCAAAGAAGACGTCTAGAGCAGGATTGGGAATTGGATTTTTCTTACGGTATAGACGATGTAGGACGTTTCAGGGTTAACTTTTATAAAGATAAAGGCTGTTATGCCGCTGCATTCAGAACAATCAGCTCTACAGCTCCGCAATTGGAAAGTTTAGGTATGCCGGATATTGTTAAAAAAATTGCCGAAAAACCAAGAGGTTTGGTTTTGGTAACAGGGCCTACCGGTTCCGGTAAATCAACTACTTTGGCGGCTATGGTAGATTATATTAACAGAACTAGAGCCGAGCATATTTTGACAATTGAAGACCCTATTGAATTTGTTCATACATCTAAAAAAAGTATTATTCACCAGCGTGAATTAGGGGCAGACACCCGTTCATTTGCGAATGCCCTAAAAGCTGCACTTCGTGAAGACCCTGATATTATTCTTGTAGGTGAGATGAGAGATCATGAAACAATAGCATTGGCTCTTACTGCAGCAGAAACAGGTCACTTAGTTTTTGGCACCTTGCACACATCTTCTGCTTCTCAAACTATTGACCGTATTATAGACGTTTTCCCGGAAGGACAACAGCAGCAAATCCGTGTTCAGCTGGGTAATTCACTTGTTGCGGTTTTTTCACAAACCCTTTTACAAAAATTACAACCCGACGGTACAAAAAAAGGTCGTGTTATGGCTCAAGAGATTATGGTGGTTACTCCTGCCGTTGCAAACCTTATACGTGAAGCAAAAGCAGCACAAATATATTCTACAATTCAAACAAGCCAAGGTGCCGGCATGCAAACTCTTGAAATGTCACTGGCTAATTTGTATAAAAATAAGCTTGTTACACTTGAAGATGCTCTTTCTCGTTCGTCAAGACCTGATGAATTAAAACGTCAAATACAAACTTCTTAAAAAATTATTTTTTATAAAGCCAGGAATAATAATAACAAGGCGGTTGTTTACAGTACGAGCTTACAGTTGTAATATCGGTATTTCGGTAAGGTTTAACTTGAACAGGGTATCCGACAGATACTCTTTGACCTTTTTCATCAGCTAAAGTAAAAATCCACCTGTCTTTACCAAACATATTTGGTTTTGCTAAACCGTTAGTGTCAACTAAATATATATTTTCGGTATAAAAATACGGTACCCAGCTTCTGCCTGACATATCAATAAATGGCTTTCCCGAGTTGTATGGTTGAGGCATTCCGTTATCTAAATCTATGCCGTCATCAGGATTACCTGAGGAACAGGTACCTCCGCAAACAGTATCACCTTGAGCCCAGCATTCATAAAATGTATCGTTATTGCATTCTTTTGCAATTTTAAAGCCGGCTTTTATAATTTTAAATTCTTTAGCAGTCGCATTTGAATCATATCGATTTGTCCGATAAGGCATTTCATTGTTTGCCATGGATGATAAAAGCACTTGATTAAAATCGGAAAAAGCTTTTTTATAAGCGGTTTTAAATTGAATATCTTGATATTTGGAAATTAATGTCGGAATAGTTAAAGCGGCAACAACCCCGATAATCCCGAGGGTGATTAGAACCTCTGCCAAAGTGAAGGCAGCACGACGATTTTTGTCAAATGTCTTTACAATACTGTCATCCTGAACTTGTTTCAGGATCTTGCAGCCGTGAAATGCTATGCAAAACTCAGTATGTCTACGGTCTTGGATTTGTACAGTTCGCAAAAGCGTGGTTTTCGGGACGAGTTTAGCTTCGCTCACTCTTGTACAAATCCGCTGCGTAGCACCCTGAGGCTTTAGCCGAAGGATCTCATTAAAAGATTCTTCGCTACGCTCAGAATGACGTGTAGAAGACAATGCAAAATCTAATGTGTCTACGTGCGTAGCACCTTCGCTCCGCTCAGAATGACGGATGGAAGGGAATGAGGGAATTAGGAAATAAGGGAATAAGTTATTTTGGCATAATGCCGTAGTAACTTTGTTAAAAAAGTTGTCCTTTATTTTTTTAACCCAATTCACCCTTTTATAATTCATAATACTAGAATTATAGTTTGGAATAAAAAAGAAGTCAATAAACTTAAAAAATGCCGGAAAGCATTTAGCTACGTTAATTTCAGGGGGGGGGCGACTATCTTATCCGCTGATATTTCAATCGTTCTCATCTCTTAACTCCTTTTTCTTAATTAAAAATTATTTTTTAAATTTTGTCAAGTATATCTGTAAAAAATATTTTTTATCCGGCTGTGAATATTTTTTCATGTTATAATTTTATCAGAAGTAAAAAGAGGATATAAATATGACACAACAAATTCATGAACCTGTTACTGCAGGTGGACAAATAAGACAAAACAGAATTCAAAAATTAGCTGACTTAGCCGATAAGGGGGTTAATCCTTATCCTTATTCGTTTGATAAAAATATTGATGCAGCTGATTTGCAAAAAAAATATGCGGATTTACCGGCAGGCGAAGAAACTCAGGATTTTTATTCTGTGGCAGGTCGTGTTATGGCAATCAGAAATACAGGCATGTTTATTGACTTGATGGATGCCTCGGGAAAAATTCAAGTTTTTTCTCACAAGGAAAACTTGTCCGAAGATCAAATGAAAATATTGAAACTGTTAGATATTGGTGATATTGTCGGTTTTTACGGGTCTGTCCGAAGAACCCCGAGAGGTGAACTTTCTGTTAAGTCAACTAAATTGAAGCTGCTTTCAAAATCATTGCTTCCTTTGCCTGAAAAATTTCACGGTTTGACTGATGTTGAAACAAGATATCGTCAAAGATATGTTGATATGATTATTAACGAAGATGTCAGAAAAACTTTCAGGACAAGAAGTCAAATTATTCAAAAGATAAGAGAATATCTTACAAATCAAGGGTTTATGGAAGTCGAAACTCCGATGCTGCAGCCGCAAGCAGGCGGAGCTAATGCAAGACCGTTTATTACACATCATAATACGCTTGATATGGATATGTATTTAAGAATAGCTCCGGAACTTTATTTGAAAAGATTAATGGTCGGCGGTGTTTCCGAAAAAATATTTGAAATTAACAGATCTTTTAGAAATGAAGGTATTGATACCCGCCATAATCCGGAATTTACCATGATGGAACTTTATCAGGCATATGTTGATTATAATGAAATGATGGTTTTGACTGAAAATTTGGTTTCGACAATTGCTCAGGAAGTTTTGGGTACAATGAAAATCCAATACGGTGAAAATGTACTTGATCTCACCCCGCCATGGGACAGAAAAACTATGTTAGGCTCTGTAAAGGATGCAACAGGTATTGATTTTAATACGATATATACGGTTGAAGATGCAAAGAATAAAGCAAAATCTGTTGGAGTTAATGCTGATGATTGCGATAACTGGGGTCAGGTTGTAGAACGTGTTTTTGAAGAAAAAATTGAACCTTCATTAATTCAACCTGTTCATATCCTTGATTATCCTAGAGATATTTCACCTTTGGCAAAAGTTCACAGAGATAACGATCGTTTAACCGAACGTTTTGAAACACGTGTTAACGGCTGGGAAATTGCAAATGCATTTTCTGAATTAACAGATCCGATTGATCAAAGGATGCGTTTTGAAGCACAAATGCAGGCTAAGGCAAACGGTGATGAGGAAGCTATGCCTATTGATGAAGATTATATCTGTGCTTTGGAACACGGTGTTCCTCCTATGGGCGGTTTGGGTATAGGTATCGACAGACTTATTATGCTGTTGACAAATTCTCCGTCAATTCGTGATGTGATAGCATTCCCGACATTAAAAAAACGTGATAAAGCGGGTTAAAATCCCGCTATTTTTTATAAAGCCAGGAATGATAATAACAAGGCGGTTGTTTACAGAGCGAGTTTACAGTTGTAATATCGGTATTTCGGTAAGGTTTAACTTGAACAGGGTATCCGACAGATACTCTTTGACCTTTTTCATCAGCTAAAGTAAAAATCCACCTGTCTTTACCAAACATATTTGGTTCTGATAAACCATTAGTATCAACAATAAAAATATTTTCAGAGCTATCATAAGATCCCCAGCTTCTGCCCGATATATCAATAAATGGATTTACAGAAGCTTCAGGTTTTGGTTGGCACTCGTCAGGGTTTCCGGAACCTCCGCAAATAGCGTCACCTTTAGCCCAGCATTCGTAAAACGTATCGCTGTCACATTCTTTTGCGACTTTAAAACCGGCTTTTATCATTTCAAATTCTTTAGAAGTTGTATTTGGATTAAAGGTGCTTGATCTGTAAGGCATTTCATTATTTGCCATGGCGTATAAAAGCACTTGATTAAAATCGGAAAAAGCTTTTTTATAAGCGGTTTTAAATTGAATATCCTGATATTTGGAAATTAAAGTCGGGATAGTCAAAGCAGCGACAACCCCAATAATCCCGAGGGTGATAAGAACCTCGGCGAGCGTGAAGGCGGCACGACGATTGTTGTTAGACATACCTACGTGCGTAGCACCCTGAGGCTTCAGCCGAAGGATCTCATTAAGAGATTCTTCGCTCCGCTCAGAATGACGTGTAGAAGACAATGCAAAATCTAATGTGTCTACGTGCGTAGCACTGTCATCCTGAACTTGTTTCAGGATCTTGCAGCCGTGAAATGCTATGCAAAACTCAGTATGTCTACGGTCTTGGATTTGTACAGTTCGCAAAAGCGTGGTTTTCGGGACGAGTTTAGCTTCGCTCACTCTTGTCCAAATCCGCTGCGTAGCACCTTCGCTCCGCTCAGAATGACGGGTTGAGTGGAATAAGTTCGTTAAAAAGTTATTTTGGCATAATGCCTTAGTAACTTTATTAAAATAATTTTTTTGTCCAAAATGATGTATAGAGTAAAATAAACTACCAAAAACAGCCCGAAAGGCTCTAATCAAGCAGGCTGTAGGGGGGGGGCGACCATCTTATCCGCTAATTCTTCAATTGTTTTCATCTCTTAACTCCTTTTTTCTTAATTAAATACTATTTTTTTGAATTTGTCAAGCAAAAAAAAGAGCCTGAAACAGGCTCGATCAAGAATAGCTGGAAGTATGAAAAAGATTTAATTATATTAAACTAATAAATTTATAATAGGTAAACTACCCGGGTGTATATAAAAAAGAATTTAAAATAATAAGAAAAATCTTTTTAGCTAAAAAAGGCCGTATGCAAACAGCCTTTTTTGTTATAGAAAATTAAAATATTTATAAATAATTTGCTAAAATATTTTTTACGTAATTTTGGGTTTCTTTATAAGGCGGCACACCGTCATATTTATCAACTGCCCCGGGGCCTGCATTGTAGGCGGCTAAAGCAAGTATAACGTTTCCGTTATATTTTTCAAGCATTGACTTTAAATACCTGACGCCGCCGTCTACGTTTTGAACAGGGTTGTAAGCATCTGTTACACCCAAGCCCTTTGCCGTTGCCGGCATTAGTTGCATTAAACCCATCGCTCCGGCTTTTGATTTGGCTTTGGGGTTGAAGCCGGATTCCTGTCTTATGAGTGCTTTTACAAGCTTTTCATCTACTCCGTGCTTTTCGGATATCTCAGATATCATATTCATAAGCTGGTTTTTCGACGGGGTTGTATATCCGTTATTAATGATTGGAATATTAGTATTTGTTATGCTTTTTATATTAGCTGGTGTAGTATCTGTGTCTTCAGCGGGTTTTGCTAATTCCGCTTTTACTTTTAAAGATTCCGGATTTAAAAGCAAGCTGCCGAAATTAACTTTTTGGGAGGCTGATAAAACTTTTTCAAAAGATTGTACATTAGGGTTTGCAGGTGGCTGAATATTTTGTACGGCTTGGTTTTTATAGAAGTTATCTATATATTTATTCATTTGCATGGCACGCTGCATTGCCGCTGCTTGCCCTGTACTGTTTAACATTTTTTGTAACATCTCTGAAAACATAACACCTCAATTTTACACATTGAATTTTTATTTGTTATCATATAAATTAAGGATTTTTGTTTAAATAGCAAATTTTTGTTTTATAATTGTTATATAGATATGAAAATTACATTTCCCAAAAATAATTTTGCTTCAAGAAGCATAAAAAAAGGTTTAAAATTTTGCACTGAGTTGTTAAAAGAAGAAGAATATTCAAAACACGAGGTGCTAAAACATCGTGCTTTGACAGGGTATTTGAAAAAGAATTATTGTTCTCCAAGGCATGTTGAAAAAATTCTTAACAATTGTCCTAATACAAGCAGTTATATAGGTGCATTGCCGGATAAATGGATTATGAATGTGCCTAAAGAAAACAGAGGTCTGTTTACTCATGCCATTAATCGGTTATTTACGGATTTTGCAAAAACTGTTTCTGTCCCACACAAAGGGCAACCTGTACAAAATGCTAATTTTATCGGTAAAATAAAAAACTTTGGCAGTGACTTATTTAATAAAAATGAAGTTGTAGAACAAAAATCTCCTGCAGAAATTTTTGAAGAAGCTATAAACGTTTTTGTCGAAAAGTTTAAAAAAGTTACGGGAAAAGATGCCGATATTTCATATCTCGGAAAAGGCAGCATAGGGCGAACTTTTAAATTAAATGCAGATGGTGACAGCTTTGTTATAAAAACTTTTTATCCTGACCCTGAAACTTTTGGTTATCATTCTACTCATGGAAAAGGTGCTGAGATTTTGAATGCCGTTTTTGCATCAAAAAATGCCCGCAAAAATGATTATGCCAAGTTTTATTTTGGTAAATTTGCAAAAGAAAATGACAATGATGGCTTTATGGTAACAAAATTTTTAGATTTTTATAATGCTGATTTAAGCAATATTCAAAATCCTATTTTGAGAGATATGGGTGTAAAAGTATTCTGCGGTGATAAATTTTACGGAACAAATATGGTATTGGATACAATATATGATTATGGTGCCGTTGTTCCTAATAATTTAAAAAATAATACTCAATATAAAATTAAACGTCTAATTACCGAAGCTGTAGATAATAATGATTTCAAAAAATTTAATTCGATTTCGGATTCTTATAGTAAAGAAGATTTTAATGCCGCTATTAATGAGTTTAAAAACGAAGTGGAAGACATGATAAAATACGGCAATTATGAGGAACGTTATCAAAATTTTAATTTAGTGTCTGCGATTGATGCATTTAAAGTCAAACATAATTATATTCCGGTAGCGGATTCAAAAGAAAAGTATAAGTATTACAGGCTGCTGAATAAGGCTATCAGAACAAATGATGACGAAGCTTATAAAAATATTATAGAAACATATAAAGGCAAAAAGGATTTTGATGAAGTTTTTAAAGTTTATAACAAAGATGAGTATAACTTCTATTATTTAAGAACATTTGATGACTATATTGATCTTTATCAATACAAAAAACTTATTGATACTCTTGAAAAATTTAAAATAAATATTGACAAAAATTTTTAACGGATAAACATGCAATCGCCGTAGCTAAAAAATCGGTATCTGTTTTCAACTGCTTCTTTGTAGGCTTTGAATATGAAATCTTTTCCTGCAAAAGCTGATACAAGCATTAAAAGTGTTGATTTTGGAAGATGAAAATTGGTTAACAGGCTGTCAATTACTTTAAATTCATAAGGCGGATATATAAATAATTCGGAGCTGTCCCGGCATGCTTTGATACATCCGTATTTTTGAAAGGCGGTTTCTAATGTCCTGACAGTAGTAGTTCCGACTGCAACAATTTTTTTGCCTGATTTTTTGGCATTATTGATGGCATCGGCTGTTTCTTTTGAAATTTCAAAGTCTTCCGAATGCATTTTGTGTTCGGTTATGTTTTCGCATTTAACGGGCTTAAAGGTCCCCAAGCCTACATTCAATGTTACATATGCTATCTCTACACCTTTTTGTTTAAGATTTTCTAAAATTTCTTTTGTAAAATGCAGCCCTGCTGTAGGTGCAGCAACAGAACCTTCGTCTTTTGCGTATACTGTTTGGTATCTTTCTAAATCAAATTTTTTTATATCGTCTGATTGTATTTTTCTTTCTATATACGGCGGGAGCGGAATATTCCCGATTTTATGAAGTGTGTCGTATAAATCTCCTTGATAAATTAATTCAACCAGCCATTCATCGTCTTGTTTTTCTATTATTTTTACGGATAATTCATTGCTTATAAATATAATCATATTTTGCTTTACCCGTTTGGACGGTTTTATAAGACATTTCCACTGATTATTTTTTACCTGTTTTAATAGAAAAATTTCGATTTTTGCTCCTGTGTCTTTAGTTCCAAAAAGTCGTGCAGGTAGTACTTTTGTATTATTTAATACTAAAAGAGTGTTTTTATCCAAAAAATTTTCTATATCGTAAAAATGTTTGTGCTCAATCGTTTGGAGCTGACGATCTAAAATCATCATACGAGAATCTTCTCGTTTGTCAGCAGGCATTTGTGCTACAAGCTCTTTTGGAAGGTCATAATCAAAGTCTTTGAGCTGTAACAATTGATTTACTCCTTATTGTCAATTTTTTTTGCATTGTCTATTTCAATGTCTGCAACTTTTGAAGCATGTTCTATGTCCATTTGTTTATTAACTATAATGGATTGTGCTATTTGGAAAATGTTGCTTGTGACAAGATATAAAAGTACACCTGCAGGAATAGGAATAATAACAAATGTTGCAATAATCATTATCGGCATAAATGTTCCCATGGACTTTTGAATAGCAGCCTGTGCCGGATCTTGTTCTTTTTGATTATTTGTTGTCATCATAACCTTTTGTGATATGTACATTGTTAAACCAAACAGAGCTATTAATAAAAGTACGTCAAAATGGAATGATTGTTTAACTTCAATTGACGGAACCGATGCTGCTAAAATTTCACCCTGACGGTTAAAAGTTACTTTTTCGGTTTCTTTTGTGTTTACATCTGTTATTGTAACTTCAGCTTTTTCTATTTTTTGAAGCTGTGAGAATTTTAAATTTAAATTATCCAGGCTTATTTTAAAATCAATATTTTCACCCGGAATAAGCTCGCCTTGAATTTCTAAAGCCTGATTTGGCTTTGTTATTTTAACATTATTTAAGGTTTCGTCAGGCAAATAAACAGTTGCTGTTTTTCCTGAAATAAATCGGTCATATTTGGATGTTCCCATTACTCCGTCGTTTGAAATACCTGCAGAAGCCCTTAGGGTTGTA
Organism: Candidatus Gastranaerophilales bacterium; assembly: GCA_944325895.1. Lineage (GTDB taxonomy): Bacteria > Cyanobacteriota > Vampirovibrionia > Gastranaerophilales > Gastranaerophilaceae > SIG32. The sequence goes on along the minus strand of CALVCA010000013.1, from coordinate 21,357 downwards.
TCAAGTCTGTTTATAAATAAAAAATTAGCATTACCTGCTGTTTGTATAAATTGAGGACTCATTAATGCCGAATATAAAAGTATAAATATAGGCATTTGAATTAATAAAGGCAAACAGCCGCCCATTGGATTAAATTTATGTTCTTTGTAAAATTCCATCATTTTTTGCTGCATAACTTGCGGGTTATTTTTATAGCGATCTTGAATAGCTTTTAGTTTGGGCTGTAAGGTTTGCATCATACGCATTGAACGCTGTTGTGATACATTCAGCGGCCATAAACAAATCCTTACAATTATTGTCAATACTATAATAGCCCAACCGTAATTTCCTACAATTGAGGCAAGTTTACCTAAAAATTCTATAGTCAGTGTTGTAAAATCCAATTCCCTAATCCTCTCTTAATCTATACATGAATTAATTTTATGTGCTAAAGCCAAAAAAGCAAGTATTAAACTATTTATATTATTCAGGCTTGAATGTTTTTATGTTTTGTTATATAATTTTTAATAAAAGAAGGGAGAAATGATGTTTGAACGTTTTACCGAAAAGGCAATAAAGGTAATAATGCTGGCACAAGAAGAAGCACGCAGGCTGGGGCATAATTTTGTCGGTACTGAACAGGTCTTATTGGGTTTGATAGGCGAAGGTACCGGTGTTGCAGCAAAAACGCTTAAGGCTATGGGTGTTACTCTTAAAGATGCCAGGGCTGAAGTCGAAAAAATAATAGGCAGAGGCTCAGGTTTTGTTGCAGTAGAAATACCGTTTACTCCCCGTGCTAAAAGAGTTTTGGAATTGTCCTGGGATGAGGCAAGACAATTAGGTCATAATTATATAGGAACAGAACATCTGCTTTTGGGTTTGATAAGAGAAGGCGAAGGTGTTGCGGCTAGAGTATTAGAAAATTTAGGTGTTGATTTGAATAAAATCAGAAGCAATGTTATTAAAATGCTTGGAGAATCAAAACCTCAAACAACAAGTTCTTCGACAACATCTTCAAGCAGTTCTTCAGGCGGAAAAACAAAGACACCTAGTTTGGATGAGTTCGGACGGGATTTGACGCTGGCAGCTCAAGAATTAAGACTGGATCCTGTTGTAGGCAGAGAAAAAGAAATAGAACGTGTTATTCAAATTCTTGCTAGAAGAACTAAAAATAACCCTGTTTTAATAGGTGAACCCGGTGTCGGTAAAACCGCAGTAGCAGAAGGTCTTGCTATAAGAATTGTGAATGCAGAGGTTCCTGATATTTTGGATGGCAAAAAAGTTATTCAGCTTGATATGGGGCTTTTGGTTGCCGGTACAAAATATAGAGGTGAATTTGAAGAACGTCTTAAAAAAATCATGGACGAAATAAGACAAGCCGGAAATATTATTTTAGTAATTGATGAAATGCATACTCTTATCGGTGCAGGGGCGGCTGAAGGAGCTATTGATGCCGCAAATATTTTGAAACCGGCATTATCAAGAGGTGAAATTCAAGTTATAGGTGCGACAACTTTAGATGAATATAGAAAATATGTCGAAAAAGATTCTGCTTTAGAAAGACGTTTTCAGCCGGTTATGATTGATGAACCTACTGAAGATGAATCTATAGAAATTATAAAAGGTATCAAAAATAAATATGAAGAACACCATAATTTGATTATATCCGATGAGGCTGTTGTTGCCGCAGTAAAACTGTCAAATAAGTATATTACTGACAGATTTTTGCCGGATAAAGCCATTGATGTTTTGGATGAAGCAAGTTCTAAAGTCAGATTAAAGGTTTCCACTCTTTCTCCCGAAGGTAAAATGATGGAAAAAGAATTGCGTACTTTAATAAAAGAAAAAGAAGATGCAATAAGAAATCAAGAATTTGAAAAGGCTTCTCAATTAAGAGATGAAGAAGCTGATATGCGTGATCGTATTCGTGAAATGTCAGCTAAATGGAAAGAAGAACATGAAGCTAACAAACCGACGGTTACAGCGGAAAATGTTGCGGAGGTAATTGCAACAATGACGGGTGTACCGGTTACTAAATTGACTGAAGGTGAAAGTGAAAGACTGTTAAAGCTTGAAGAAACTCTTCATGCTCGTGTAATAGGTCAAAACGATGCAGTTGTAGCAATTTCTAAAGCAATTCGCCGGGCACGAGTCGGTTTAAAATCACCTAACAGACCTATTGGTAGCTTTATATTCTGCGGTCCTACCGGTGTAGGTAAGACTGAGCTGGCAAAAGCTTTAGCAGAAGCCGTATTCGGTTCGGAAGATAATATGATAAGAGTTGATATGTCTGAATTTATGGAAAAACATTCAACTGCAAAACTTATAGGATCTCCTCCGGGATATGTCGGATATGATGATGGCGGTCATTTGACTGAATTGATTCGTAAAAAACCTTATTCGGTTGTGCTTTTTGATGAAATAGAAAAAGCTCATCCTGATGTGTTTAATATTATGTTGCAAATTCTTGATGACGGCAGATTGACTGATTCTAAAGGACGTCATATTAATTTCAAAAATACCATTATAATTATGACGTCAAATGTCGGTGCCAGCATGATTACAAATACCGCAAAATTAGGTTTTTCTGTTGGAGATGACGAATCTAAAGATAAATACGAAAAACTTAAAGAAACTGTTACTGAAGAAATGAAAAAAGCCTTCAGACCTGAATTCTTAAACCGTATTGATGAAACAATTGTATTCTCTCATTTGAGTAAAGAAGAAATAAGACAAATTGTTGATTTGATGCTTAAAGATTTATTCAAACGTTTACAAGAACGTGAACTGTCTGTTGAAGTTACTGATGAGGTAAAAGATCATTTGGCGGAAAACGGTTATTCCGAAGCATATGGTGCAAGGCCGTTAAGACGTTTAATTCAACGTAAGATTGAGGACGAACTCGCAGAAGAAATTCTCTCCGGCAAGTATGCTAACGGTGATACTGTAAAAATCGTTATAAAAGACGGTAAAATTGCGTTTGAAAAAGGCGGGACAAAGCGTAAATCAAAAGCAAAAGAAGAGGTAGAAGTTTCTGCAGAATAAGAGGTTAATAAACCTCTTATTTTTTTGTTGCTTATTTATTGAAAATTTAGTGTAATAAAATTAAAAAATAATTAAAAAATTAAAGATTAAAGAATTTTATATTATTATAATAATAGGGGATAAATATGCAATACAAAGATTATTATGAAATATTGGGAGTAAAACGAGGAGCTACGGAAGCGGAAATCAAATCAGCTTACAGAAAGCTTGCACGTAAATATCACCCTGATGTAAATAAAACAAAAGAGGCGGAAGCTAAATTTAAAGATATAAACGAAGCTTATGAAGTATTGAGTGATAAACAAAAACGTCAAAGATATGACAGTTTGGGTGCTAACTGGCAAGGCGGTGCAGAGTATACTCCGCCGCCGGGATTTGAACAGTTTAATTTTGGCGGTCAAGCATTTAACTTTGGCGGTCAGGATTTCGGCGGATTTTCAGACTTTTTTAGTTCATTGTTCGGCGACATGATGTCAGGTCAATCTTCCGGTCGCCGAATGGATTTTGGCGGATTTGATTTTGGTACATCGGCTCAACAGACTAAAACACGTCGCCAACAGCCAAAAGCTGAAAATCTTGATGTTACAATGACTCTTAATATCACCGCAAAAGATTTGTTTGAGCAAAAACCGATAAGTGTCCGCTTTAATCAAATGGAGAAATGTACGCAGTGTCCTCCAAATGGCGGCTTTTGCAGTGCTTGCGGCGGCACCGGTATAAAATCCGAACAAAAATCTATTAAAGTAAAAATTCCTTCCGATGTAAAAGAAGGTCAAAAGGTCAGAGTTAAAAATGAAGGGAAAAAAGATGAATACGGCCGTAAGGGTGATTTGTATTTGATAATTCATCTTAAAGATAAAGAATATAAAATGGATGGTAGTGATTTAACTAAAGATATTGAAATTACACCGTCAGAGGCTGTTTTAGGCACAAAAAAGGATATTCAGACATTACACGGGAAAATAGGTATCAAAATTCCGCCAAAAACTTCTTCAGGACAGACTTTGAGACTTAAAGATTTAGGTTTGCCTAAAAAAGCAGGCGGTTTTGGTAATTTAAATCTCCATATAAAAATTGTTATTCCGAAAAATTTATCCGAAAAACAAATTGAGTTATATAAAAAATTAGCAGAGTTAGAATAATATTTTTTTGCCTATTGACTTTTTTTGTGAAAAATAGCACAATAAGAGTTGGGGGTATCTATGGAAACATATCTGCACGAAAAACACATTGCACTAAAAGCTAAAATGGTAAATTTTGCCGGTTGGGACATGCCTGTTCAATACACTTCAATTATCGAAGAACACAAAAATGTTCGGGAAAATGTCGGGGTGTTTGATGTTTCTCATATGGGTGAAATTTTTGTTATAGGAAAAGATGCTGAAGAATTTTTAAATAAAATTGTACCGCAGGATATTTCAAAACTTACTGAAGGCAAGGCTGTTTACTGCCAAATGACCAATCATAAAGGCGGTATTATTGATGATTTGATAGTGTACAAACTTAAAGATACAACATATTTAGTGATTTGTAATGCTTCACGTGTTAGTGAAGATATAAATTGGATGTCTTTAAACCAAAGAGGGTATAACATTAATCTTGATAATCAGTCACATAACCTTTCTTTAATTGCTGTTCAAGGTCCTAAAGCTATTGATTTACTTCATAAATTAGGGTATTCAGCGGATCAGGAATCTTTTACAATAATAGAATCAAATCTTTTGAATATTCCTATGTATATTTCAAGAACAGGCTATACCGGTGAAGATGGATTTGAATTACTGGTTATAAATGAATATGTTGAATATCTTTGGGATAAAATATTGGATGCCGGTAAAGAATTTAATATTAAGCCTGCAGGATTAGGAGCACGTGATACTTTAAGGCTTGAGGCTTCTATGCCTTTATATGGTAATGAATTGGATGAAAATACGACTCCTGTAGAAGCCGGTTTGTCTTGGTCTATTCCGGATGATAAATTTTCAAATTATAACGGGAAAACTATTATTTTGCAGCAGCTTGAAAACGGAGTGGAAAAGAAATTGGTTGGATTAAAAATGTTAGATAAGTCTGTTGCAAGGCATGGCTACGATATTTATTTTAACGGTGAAAAAGCCGGTTGTGTTACAAGCGGCGGTGTATCTTTGATGTTAAATGCAAATATTGCATTGGCTTATGTAAAAAATGTTAAAGAAATTTGCACTGGTTCTGTTGTTCAGGTTATGATAAGAGAAAAATTGCACGATGCTGAAATAGTAAAACTACCATTTATACCAAAAAGGAATAAAGTTATAAGGAGAAAATAAATGAGTATTACCGAAAAAATTTTATGTTCTAAAACTCATGAATATTTATTGGAGGAAAATAATGAATATTTCATAGGGCTTACTGATTATGCTATAGAACAGTTGGGAGATATAGTATTTGTTGAGATGCCTGATACCGGAACGGAATTTAAAAAAGGAGAAACCTTTGCAACCATTGAATCAGTTAAGGCGGCTTCAGAAATTTACATGCCGGTAAGCGGAAAAATTGTTGAAATAAATGAAAATGTTGTAAATTCCCCTGAAATTTTAAATGAAGATTGTTATGAAAAAGGTTGGCTTGTTAAAATAGAAAAAACAAGCGACGATTCAGAATTAGCTGATCTTTTAGAATACGAAGATTATAAAGAAGAAATTGAATAATGAAAAATTTTTTAGTACACAGCGATGAAGTAAAAAAAGAAATGTGCAAATCTATCGGTGTAAACCGTATTGAAGATTTGTTTAAACAAATTCCAAAGCAGGCTTTAATTCAAAAATTTGATTTAAATGATGCTTTGAGTGAAATGGATGTACAAAAACATATTAAATCTCTTGCCCGAAAAAATAAAACGGATTATATAAGTTTTTTAGGTGCCGGTTGTTATAACAAATTTATTCCTGCATGTATTAATCAAGTTGCTCAAAGATTTGAATTTAATACGGCATATACACCTTATCAGCCTGAAATTTCGCAAGGTACACTGCAGGTTATGTATGAGTTCCAAACCATGATTTGCAGGCTTACTAATATGGATGTTGCGAATGCAACAGTTTATGATGCTGCTACTGCTTGTGCTGAGGCAATATTAATGGCTGTCAGAATTAAAAAAATTAATAAAGTATTGATTGCTAATTCTATAAATCCCGAATATAAAAGAGTTATTGAAACTTATACAAATGCAAATAAAATAGAAGTTGTGTGGTTTGACGAAATCCCTGAAAAAACTAATGAATATTCTTGTGTATTAATACAAACCCCGAATTTTTACGGTGAAATTTTAAATGTAAAAGCTGTAGAAACTTTGCTTGTTGTATGCGTTGATATTTCATCTCTTTCGGTGTTAAAACCTGTAGATTGTGATATTATGGTAGGGGATGTTCAAACATTAGGAATACCTATGAATTTCGGTGGTCCAAGTGCCGGGTTTATGGCATGTAAAGAAAAATATTTAAGGCAGCTTCCCGGGCGTCTTGCCGGACGTACGGTTGATGCAGACGGGAAGCAGGCTTTTACATTAACCATACAAACTCGTGAACAGCATATAAAACGTGAAAAAGCAACAAGTAATATCTGTTCTAATCAGGCTCTTATAGGTCTTTGTGCTACATTGTATTTGAGTGTAATGGGAGAAAAAGGATTTAAGCAAGCAGGATATTTATCAACCCTTCAAGCCCATAAATTATCTGAAAAACTTTCAAAAAAAGGTATTAAAACTTTGAATAAAAATTTCTTTAATGAGTTTGTAATTGAAGTCAAAGATTCTAGCGAAGTACTTTCAAAATTAAAGAAAAATAATATTATAGGCGGTTTAAGATTAGATAATACAAAAATTTTGGTTGCCGTAACAGAAATGATTTCCGATGCGGATATTGACTTGTACGTAAGTTCTTTGTAAAATTATTTGTATGGACGATTAGCTCAGTTGGTAGAGCACTTGAACGACATTCAAGGGGTCACAAGTTCGAGCCTTGTATCGTCCATTTTTGTTAAAATTGGGTATCAGAATAATCTATACCTAAATCTTTTAATATCATCACGGGGTTTTAAATGTTTTCAAAACAGGTTTTATAATTATAAAACCTGAACATAAAATTTTAAAAAGGCGACACCCGGATTCGAACCGGGGGTAAAAGCTTTGCAGGCTTCTGCCTTACCACTTGGCCATGTCGCCGTAATGTTATAATAAAAAAGACATGCTTTGTTGTCAAGAGCTAACCTAATTCATGTGCTTTTTTAGCTGTTGCTTGGATTACATCATTGAATAATTTGTCAGAATGTTCTTCGTTCATAACTGCGATGCCTTCAAACGTGCATCCTCCTTTTGTTGCCACATTATCTATAAGTGTTTTGACAGATAATTCTCCTTTGTTGAATACCATTTTTGCTGAACCTAAAGCTGTTTGCGTTGCAAGCATTAAAGATTTATCATAATCAAGACCTAACTTTTCGCCTGCACGAGCCATATCTTCTATTACTTTATAGAAAAAAGCCGGTCCTGAGCCTGAGATTGCTGTTACAATGTCCATTTGGCTTTCTTTTACTTCAATACATTTTCCTATATTGGATAATAATTTCATAACAAAAGCAGCATCTTCATCAAATGCAAATTCACCCTTGCAAATGCCGCTCATTCCTTCTAAAACAAGAGCCGGTGTGTTTGGCATTACCCGTATAACACGAATATTGCCGGCTGCTTTTTCAATTTTTGTTGTATTCACTCCTGCAGCTATTGAAACAATTAATTTTTCGGGTGTAATTTCTTTTTTAATTTCTTCTAATATTTGTAATACATAATTAGGCTTTACGGCTAAAAATATTACATCGCTATCCATAACAAGCATTCTGTTGTCTGTTAAAACTGGAATACCGAGTCTTTTTTGTGCAGCTTCTGCTATTTCGCAATTTATTTCAGAACCTTTAATATCGTATTTTTCAGAACATGACATTATACCTTTGATAATTGCACTTGCCATTTTGCCGCATCCGATAAAACCTATTTTTTTGTTCATATTATTTAACCTCTCCTTTACATTTATATTGACTAATATTTTTTTTTCATCTAACATTAAAATCATACGACAAATATAAATAAAAAGGAATTAAAAAAATGAGACGTACACTAGAAGGAACAAAAGTAAAAAGACAACACGTAAGCGGCTTTAGAGCTAGAATGGCAACCCCCGGTGGTCGTGAAGTCTTGAATAGACGTCGTGCTAAGGGCCGTCACAAATTAGCAATTTCTGCTAAAAAACTTGCTTAGCACTTAAAAATGAGGATAAATGTTACCCAAACCATATAGATTAAAAAACAGATCCGCATTTAAAGCAACATATAAAGTTAAAAACTCCTCCCATCAGGGTGGAGTAACTTTGTTTGCAGGAAAAATGAAAACAGATGATTCTATTACAAAAGTCGGTTTTGTGGTAAGCAAAAAAGTTCATAAACGGGCGGTTAAAAGAAATCGTTTAAAACGCTTGATGCGGGAAAGTTATCGATTAATGTTAAAAGAAAATAATCTTTATAACTCTCAAAAATATATCTCATTAGTTTTTGTCGGAACGGAAAAGGCTTTGGGTAAAAACTTTAATGAAATCTATTCCTCGGTGACAAATCTGTTAAAGGAGCTTCAATAGTGTTAGAGGGTGTTTATGCGGAAAAAATTTTGTCATACCCTAAAATTCGTGAATACCCTGTGCATCCTCAAGAAACATCCGGTATTACAATGGGCTCTCAAGAAATTTACAGATATTCGTTAAGAGATTCTGATTATCCGGTTTTAACAATTATTGATAAAATTTCTGACACAGAAGGAGATATTATTCCTGCGGGGCACTATGAATTAGCTTTATCAGATGAACATGATTTTTTAATTTTAATGCAGACAAAAAAGCCTATAGCAATTATTCCTGTTTTCAAGGTTGAATATGATAAAAATACGGATAAACATTCAAAAAAATATGACAAAATAAAACAAAAGCAGGAACAAAAACGTGAAGAAACGAACAGAAAACGAGCACAAATCGGTATGCCGCCTGATGAAGAAAAGGTTCATATGGAAGCTTCTATAGAGTATATAAAAGAAGGAAATTATTTTTTGATAAAATATGAACGTGGTGCAGTACGTGCTTGGGGAGCAATTAAAAGTTTGTAAAGACGGTTTTATGAAAATTTAAATGTATTGCTAATAGAAATTTAATAACATTGTAATAGATATTTGTAATTACTGGTTGTTGATAGTATTATTTTTGTTAATTTGTTAGCAATTATTGTTATTCTCAGGTAACTGATTATTATTATCAATTATTCGTTATAAAAAAAGAGTTGCGACAGTACTTGATTTTTGTTTTTCAGCGTTTAATAATGTAATTGTAGCAAATTAAATATCGCGGGATGGAGCAGTCTGGTAGCTCGTCGGGCTCATAACCCGAAGGTCGTTGGTTCAAATCCAGCTCCCGCAACCAATTGATATAAGTGACTTTTAGAGGTATTCTAAAAGTCACTTTTTTAGTTTTTGCAACACATTTCACTACACATTGGAATAAAAAAGCTGAAAACTCTCTCACTGCTTGAATAAGAACAGTAAAAAATTTTTATAGCATAAATTTTGTAGTATTTAATTATTCCAATATATTTTACCACCCCATACAGCCCGTTTGAGCGTCTTATACGCTTTCTTAGCCGTGGACACAAGTTTTCGGTTGAGAGATTTTTCTCGGCGTCAAAATCCCTGGTTATAATTAAAAAGAATGAGAGCATTTTCTAGTTGATGATGAAAAGTTTATTGACAGTCAGGTATAAAATTACTGAGAAATATTTTTATGTTAATATTCATTTAAGGATTATTGATTATGGGATTAGATAAAGCAAATATTTTTAAACTAGACAACAAAGATTTTGAAAATTATAAAACAGATCCTTTTCTAGATTGTTTTGAAAGTACAAAGGATTTTGCCAAATCATTAAAAAATGATATTGATACAAAAGAAACTCCCCATTCGTTATTATTATCTGCAGATTATGGAATGGGTAAAACTTTCTTTAGTACAAGATTTGCACAGTATCTTAGAAACAATCGATATGACGTTATTTATTTTAGTGCGTGGGAAAATGACTATCTACAAGAACCTTTTATTGCATTTTCCAAGGCTATAGTAAGTTATATTCATAACAAATTTAACGCAGAAAGATATAAAGCTAATGTCGCAAAATTATTTGATATTACACAAAACATTGTTAGCTCAGTAACATTTTCTTGTAGGTTTGGAATTTCTTTATCTGCAGAACAACTTATAGATACTTTTAAAACTAAAATAGACCCAATTATTGAATTTAGGAAACAGCTAACATCCTTTATAAATAAAATTAGTAAAAAGAAACTTATACTCATTGTAGATGAACTAGATCGATGTAGACCAGATTATGCAATGAAAACTTTAGAATGCATAAAACATTTTTTTGATATTGAAGGCTTGTTTATTATTGTTCCCACAAATAAGACGGCTCTAAATGATTGCATAAAATCGTTATATGGAATTGATAATCAAAACAGATATAGTAATAAAGAGAATTATTTTCAAAAATTTTTTAATGATGAAAGAATTTTAAAAAGACCCATTGATAAAGATTACTTGTATATTGTAAGTCAATATCTAACAAATACTCGATTAGAAGAAGCTTTATCAAAAAAACTATTGTCAGAAGATAAAAATTGTTATAATAGTATTGTTTTACTAAGAAATTGGTTTTCCTCATTTAGTTATAATGCAGGCTTATCGATTAGGGAATTGAAAGATTTTTCTATAGAATTGGCTCGTATATGCAATAATTTTTATGAACCAATACGTGTAGAATGGCTAGCTTGCGTTTTTGTTAATAAAAATATTTCAAAAGATGCATACTACGTTTATCCAATATCTAAGGAGCATTGTTTTTATTGCGAAAAGTACAAAATGCTTGAAGATAGTTCTAATGGAAAACAAAACATTTTGAGATTACCTGCATTAGTTTCTTCTTTAAAAAGTTTTAGTTCAGTTGAACCTTTTGTTTTTCAGCATAATAATAAGTTAAGGCAAAAATATTTTGATTTTGTTACTAAATATAAAGCACTTCCTAATATAAAAAAATATTCTGATGTTTATGATTTGCTTGAAAATATTCTTATAGATATAAAAAATATTGAAGATTCAGTGAATATGGAAAGAGTTGTGATGAGAAAAATAGGAGAACTAAAAGATGTAATTCTAAATGAAAAAGCAATAATAGAAAAATATCAAGCAAAGTATGGTTCTGACGACTATGATTCTATAAGAAGGCAAGCATATATTAATATTGTTCAAAATCCTGAAACGTTGTACTCTACAACTTGCTCGTAATTATTTTAGCAAAAATGTCCGCACATACTTATGTGCAAGGGATAATTCATCTTTATTTAGTTTATCAAGCATTGTTATAATATCTGATTTTAAATCTTTTGTATCTTGCAGGTAATAAAATTCAAATAAGTCTTTAGGTTCAACATTTAAAGATATTGCTAATCGCTCAATTAAATCCGGCGAAGGAAAATTTTTGCCACTCTCTATACAGCTTATATGTTTATCATCAACATTAACCAATTCTGCAAGTTGTGCTTGCGTTAGATTTTTCTTTTTGCGATATTCCTTTATTTTTCGTCCGAATAAATTTTTAATATTAACCATTTAAACCTCTATCTTGATTTTATTAACTTTGTAGAATATTCAAAATGGGAAATTAGGTAAGTATTTGACTAAAATTTACGTATTTGGTATAATTCACTATGAGATAGGTAAATTTTTCTTGATTTTATACTTAATTTACAGAAATTTATCTGCTCACAAGGTAAGAATGGCTAATAAATATTCACAAATTCTATATACACTTTCAGAGTTTTTAAAAGATTATCCCCAATTGGATATATCAATTTTAGAAGCAGTAGAAGCACGCAAAAAGGGCAAGCATTTTAGTATTGAAGAACATATTAGAGGCATGATATTTTCTTTGCTTAGTAATCAAAGGGATTGGGGTGCAATATACAAAAATAAAAAAGTTATAGAGCAAATATTTTTTAATTTTGACAAAGATAAACTTAAAAATACCGATTATACCTATTTTGTTAATGCTTTAAGATCAAGGAAACTTGCTAACAGGTCTATCAATGACCAAATGAAGAACTTAAAATACAATATTGAAGTTTTTGAGCAGATAGAAAAAGAATACCTTTCACTTGATTATTTTATTACTGCTTTAAAGCCTACTGCGGTTGCGGTTTTATTTGCGTGTGCAGAAAGCCCATATAAATTAAAACAGATGAAATTCGCCTTAGTTCTTGAATATTTAAGAAATGTTGGAATTGATACAGCAAAGCCGGATGTCCATATCGTAAGAATTTTAAAACGGCTTGGATTGCTTAATAAACTTGGTAATGAAGAAAAGCAAGCTATTGATATTTTAGAAAGAATAAGTTTAGAATCCAACATTTCAGTAGCAAAAATTGACTTTTTACTATGGCATTTTTGTTCTGAAAATTTTTGTAACATCTGTTCTGCGAATCCAAAATGCGGTCAATGTGTAATTAAAAAATTTTGTGCTAGGGAAGAAAAATGTCAGTAATAAAGGAAATAGAAGAATTTGTAAAATCAATGCCATTAGATTATGAATTTTCAACAAAATGGTTTAAAACAGAATTGAGTAAAAAGTATAATCGTTCTGAAGATAGTTATATTCCATCTGATTATTGTTATAACCGTAAAAATGACGGCATAAATTATGATAAACAACCGCATTATTTTCTCTATATCAAAAGAGGAAAGTATAAATATGTAGGTAAAAACTATACTCACAATGGAACAGTTGAACATAATTTAAGAAGAAAGAAATTATAAAAGAGGAAAATATGCCGATAGTTGTCGCAGTAATAAGTTGGTTTTTAATATTAGTTTTTGCAATGATTTTTGAAATATTAGAAGACACGGTATCTATCTTTAAACTAGTAAGCAAAAATTTTATATTAATTATTCTTATTCTAGCCTTTTTATTTGTAACATATATGATAATTTTAGAAGTTATAAAAGAGTTAAAATACAAAAGCGAATCGCAAGAAGATAAAAAGAAAAGAGAAGAATTAGAAAAAATTAAGAAATGGAGCCGGCGCAATAAGTGTTAAAAATTTGTAAAGGCGGCGGCAAGAAAAAATAAAAATATATGTTTTTTAATTAAATATTCTAGTAGTAATAGTATAAACAATATAGGAAGATACAAAAATCCTGGTGATAGTATCGAAGCATCTATGAAAACAATTTTTTAGGAGTGTTAAGATTTGAATTTTAGCAGAAAAAAAAAGCCCTGTTTGGTGAGGGAATAAGCAAAATTTAATATATTTATATTGTCGAAAATATTGAAAATATTATCGCAAAAGATTTTAAATTAAACTAAAGCTATTATTTTAATAGAATGTCATGATATATCTAGCCAGACATTAAATGTTAAAATGAGTAGCAAAATGTGAAGTAATGTAAAATTTTCAATTATATCGAACACATTATAGGCAGTAATTCATAGATTTATTTTCACAATATACCTTCGGGTTTTACACCTTGACTAATGAATTTTATACTGCTAGTATAAAACTGCAATTCGTACAATGAAAACTGAATATTAGATTTTGGGTATTTCCCTTACTTAAATACCACCCAGCCGTAGACTTCATGCTAGGTAATAAAACAGAAGTCACTTCTATAGAGAGGTTTTAAGTATGTGTATAATTTTCGCCCACTAATATTTAGTTTATATATATTTGAAAAAAGTTTAAATCCTTTCTATCGGAGTTTAGTTGTTACTACTCGGGCGATGAATAAGAAAGGAGACATTTTATGCAGAATCGGATGCCCCCAAACAGGCTTAGAACGCTTGAAACAATGGAAGATATCAGAAGAAACTGTAATGGAAGGCTTTATGCCAATATGTTTACGGTCAAAGAATTTTCAAAAACTTTTAATATTGGTATAAATACAGTTTATAAGTTATGTAAAACAAAGGATTTTCCAGTTATTCAAATTGGCGGTAAGAAATATATCGTTGCTAATGATTTTAATGAATGGGTTATGAAAAATGTAGGGAAGGTGATTGAATTATGAATGTTGATGAATTTATGGAATTTGGGGAACAATATTATGGACATTACTTTGGATATCATACAAAACGAACATCCTGCCTGTTTGATTACTCAAGGTTATATAATGAAATACCTTGGAAGTTTTCTAAAACAGTTACAATGGAAGATAAAATTTCATGTTGGCAAGTTATCTATGCTTTAAGCGAGATTAATGGAAAGCATCTTTACCAAACTATAAAAACTTTCATAGATAATTTAAAAGGCTTTTATGGAATATTTGTACAAGATGAATTTGGGCGTTGGTATGTAACTTATAAAAATTATTTAAAATATGCGAAAGCTAATAAAAAAATTTTTAGACTTGAGAATATTAAAAAGAAGGAGATTGATTTATGGCTCTTACGTTTATAAGAATTGAACATTCTGTGAAATTTAAAACAATGAAAGAAGCAACAAGGGAAGCTGACACATTAAGAATGAACATTATACGCTACTGTAAAAGGGTAAAAATACCTTGTACTGCGATGATAGGAATTAGCGAAATAAATATAAGAAATGCTGAAGTTGTATTAGTAAAAAATGGCAAGTGCAGACCTGCAAGAAAAATTGTTTCAAAAGTTAAGCGAGCTGCTAAACCTGAAAAAATACAACCGCATTTACATATTATACTGCTATGTCCAAGTGGATATACTAAATTGTCCAAATATCTTATTACAAGAATCCAAGAGCGGTTTAAAAGTTCTACACCTGATTGGCATATTTATGCTGATGACATTGAACAACGAGGCTATAATGATTCAGCGGATTATTATACCATTAATGACCCACTGTATTATATTAAGTATGTTGTCCGCCAATCAAGTTCTATAAGATATGTTGAAGATTATACCGAGCAAATTGATTTTGATTTTAAAGGACAAACAAAACTTGCATTAAAAGTTGTTAATGAACGCACTTATTTTCACAAAAAAATGCGTAAAAATTACCTTGAACCTGTTGAGAAATATCATAATTGGTGTAAGTCTAAATTAAAGAGTAATTGTAATAAGCTTGCTTATTTAAAAAGAGATATAATAAACACCAAGTTGTGTACAGACTCTGATACGGAAGAAAATGAAGAAAACATCTTCGTACTCAATGAAGACGGTACTCCACAGGAAATTTGGTAGAAAAATCTACCAATTCTTCAAGACTTGTTATTTTTTAGTCAACTATTATTTAAAAGCAAATATCAACTTATTGATTGGTGTAAGAAGAAGCAGACATTCTAATTCATTAGTAGATATACTAACGAAATATAAATTGGAACAATGAGTCAGAGAGTGTGTCTATTTTTGTTACACCAATTTATAAAACTTGATTAAGAAATGTCTTTAAATAGGTTATGCTCTAAAGCAACATTTTGAAACCGTTTTAAATGTATTTATTTAGGGTTAATTTTTTAATTTTCCAATAAATATTTGTGGAAGTCTTTACAATTAAACATCAATATCCAATAATGCAAAAGTTACAACAAAAGGAGATGAAACAATGACTAATACAGGATTTAACTTTGCTTACATCAGAGTAAGCACCGAAGAACAAAACTTTGAAAGTCAAATGGAAGCAATGAAAGATTTAGAATTTGCAAAAATTTTTACCGAAAAACGAAGTGCAAAAGATACCAATCGTCCAGAACTTCAAAATATGCTTGATTATGTTAGAGAAGGAGATACGGTTTATGTTAAAGATTTTTCAAGACTTGCAAGAAGTACAAAAGATTTACTCAATATTATAGATATTCTTGAATCTAAAAAAGTAAAACTTATAAGTATAAAAGAAAAATTAGACACAAGCACACCTGCTGGCAAATTAATGGTTACAATGCTTGGTGCAATTTATGAATTTGAACGAGCAAATCTTTTAGAACGTCAAAAAGATGGGATTGCAGTTGCGAAAAAAGAAGGTAAATACAAAGGTCGAAAGAAAATCAAAAAGCCTGATAATTGGCAAGATATTTATAATGATTGGTCTTGTCGCAAAATTACTGCCAAAAAGGCGTGTGAATTATTAAAACTAAAAACTAATACGTTCTACAATTTTGTAAAAGAGGAAAGAAAGGAAATTGCGTAATGGCAAAAAGAAGAAGTAATGGAGAAGGTAGCATTTTTAAAGAATCACGAAGCGGGAAATGGATTGCGAAATTTCAAATAGGTTATGACGTTAAAGGCAACAGAGTTTTTAAATCTTGCAGGGCAAAAACCGAAAAAGAAGCAAGACTACTCTTAAAAGATTTAATGGAAAAACATCATGCTGGAATTGATATAAGTTCAAAGAGTATTAAGGTTGGAGAGTATTTTGAAAAATGGTTTTATGGAACTGCAATCTATGGATTAAGAGAATCAACAAGTCAAAGTTATGAGATGATTATTCGTAGACATATAATACCACATCTAGGGAATATTCCATTAGTAAATTTAACAGGAGATGATATTCAGACCTTTTATAATTATCTCTACCGATATGGAAAATTAACAGGAAAAGGAGGTTTATCAAAAAAAACTGTTGAAAATATACATCTAGTTATGAGTAGTTGCCTTAATTTTGCACTAAAAAGAGGAGAAATTATTCGAAATCCATTATCAACTGTAAAATTAATACGCGAAGGTAAAAAAGAAATAGAGGTCTTTACTAGAGAAGAACAAGAACGAATCATGGCAGAATGTTCCAAACATTATTATGGTATGGCTATTAAATTTGACTTTTTCACTGGACTTAGAGCCGGTGAATTACTTGGTTTGACTTGGGATTGTGTAAATTTTGATAGAAATACCGTAAGAATAAATAAACAGGTGCAAAGGAATAAAAATTTTAGTAAAAATACTGACGCAAAAACAATTTTAGGTTTTGTATATAATACGAAAACAAAAACTTCTAATCGGGTTGTTAGTGTTTTGCCAGCAATGATGAATGAGTTAGCTCAATATAAAATACAGCAGGATATTACCAAAAAGAAATTAGGACCGGACTATTACAGTAAACTCAACCTTGTATTTCCACGTCAGGACGGATATTTTACAGATACAGGAACTTTTTTAGATGCCTTTAGTAGAATCCAAAGAAAATTAGGAATTCCACACAGGAATGTTCATGCAATGCGGCATACATTTGCCACAAGGGCATTAGAAAGTGGAATTTTACCAATAGTAGTATCAAGACTACTCGGACACGCAAGTATTCAAATCACTATGGACATTTACGGACATGTAATTCCCGACTTTGCAGAACAAGAGTTAGAAAAAATGGAGGATATCTATGTCTGAAATATAGCCATGTGGCTATTAAATACTTAACAAATTTGTATTTTTCTTTAATTTTAAATATAATCGAGAAAAGGATCGTAGAATGGTGGATTTATCTAATGAAATCGATTTTATAAAAGACGATAATATAACTATTTGTTATATTAAAGATTTTTCTGATAATTTTAAAAAGCATATCAAAGATGTTTTGACTATTGTATGTTACGGCCCAACAATCAAGAATTCCGAAGATATAAAGTATTATCCATTTAAAGATACTATTAAAAGTTTTAAAGAAAGGTACGATTGTAAAACAGCAAAAACCAAAAAAGGAATGTTAGGAGAGTTACTTGCTCATGTTCTTATAAATTTATATTCAGATAATTTAAAAGTATTTTCTCAATATTTCAATAAGGAAGAATCTAGTATTCGAAAAGGTTTTGATATTTTATATATAGATACTTTGCATAATTGTATTAGATATGGAGAAGTTAAATCTGGAGAAAAACTTCCAAATGAAACAGTCAGCCAATATAATAATGGATTATTATATGATGCAGAAAGTGATTTAAAAGAAAAATTGACAGATTCAACTAGAACAGTTATATGGGACTGTGCTAAATGTGATGCAAATGCATATATGAAAAGCGCAGTAACTCAAAATTATATAAACTTACACTCGTTGCTACAAAACGATAGAAACTCTCATAGGTCCAATGATAAAAAAGTTATATTAATTTCAGTCTGTTTTAGTGATATAAATGATAGAATTAATTTACAGGAAACTAAAAATTATTATGCAAGACATTGCCAACGTAATAATTTTTCCGATACAATAATATTTTCTATACAAAAGAGTACTTTTCAAAAAATTGAACAATTTTTTAATGAGGAGTATGAAAAATGCAATGTTTAACTTTAAATAAACTAAGAAACTCTGCTTATAGACAAGATGACTTTTATCGATTGTATAAAGAATTGATAACTAAAGAAATACCAACATTATCCATTGGAGAGAAGCTGTTTTTACTTAAATTAGCTATTATATTCTTAAATCAAGATGATAGTAATATAAATAAACTTGGTTATAGAATAATTTTAGAATATTCTACAAAATTTTCTGATTATGAGCCATTATACGAAACTGCTATAAATCAAGGTTATATTCCTATTGTAAAATTCATAGAAAAACATTATCTCAGTAAAGAACAAATAGATAGTAACTTTTTTTTAACTTGGTTATCTTCATTTAATGAAAATTTTAAAAGAGGTGATATTTATCTATCTTGCCAACAAAAAAGGTTATTTGAAGATTTTACACAAGATCAATCAAATAACATTGCAGTTATTGCTCCAACATCATACGGTAAATCAGAACTTATAATAGCAAAAGTCAAAGAGAACTTGGATAAAAGAATTTGTATAATAGTACCTAGCAAAGCACTATTAGCACAAACTAAACGTAGACTAATAAAACACGATGATATTTGTAGAGCTTTTAGAAAAATTATTACCCACCCAGAATTATATAAAGGAAATGAAGAAAATCTAATTGCAGTATTAACTCAAGAAAGGCTACAAGCTTTGATGAATAAACATAGAAATGTATATTTTGATTGCATTTTTATAGATGAAGCTCACAATATTTTTTCTGACGATGATAGGGCGACCTTGCTTGGACAAGTTCAACTAATTTTAAATAAACGCAACCCAAACACTAAATTTAGTTATTTTAGCCCCTTTATATCTGATACAAATAACTTAAAACTCAAATATTCCAATATTTCAATAAGTTCAAGTAAAATATCAGAAAATTTAAAGTCTGAAAAATTTTATGTATTAAATAGTTTTAATGGTCTTGATTTTAAATTATTTGACCAATCAACAAATGCTTTTTTTGATATGGATTTAGATAAAAAAGATTCTAACTATATAGAGTTTATAAAAAATCATGCGGGTAACAAAAATATATTGTATATAAATAAGCCTAGAGATGTAGAAACATTTGTTTTAGAATTTATAGATACATTACCGAATATTCCTGATATAGAAAATGATAATGATTACAAAGCAATTCGAAATTATTCACATAGGGATTATAAACTTTTAAATTGTTTAAAAAAAGGAGTAGTCTATCATCATGCGAGTATGCCTGACATTATAAAATTATATGTAGAAAAAATATTTAGTAAAAATCCAAATTTTAAATATATAATAACAACTTCAACGCTTCTAGAAGGGGTAAATATTCCTGCAGAAAAAATGTTTTTATTATCGTATAAAAAAGGAACAAATAAATTAACAAAATCTCAATTTAAAAATTTAATAGGTAGGGTATGCCGTTTTAGTGAAATATTTAATAATTCTAATGGGAATTTAAAATTATTATGTCCTGAAATATTCATTATTGATAATCCAATAATGGGTAAAAGACGAAATTTAGAAAGTTTTTTAAAAAGTTCTTTAGATATAAAAGAAATAAAAGACGATATAAACAATGTTTTATTAGAAAAGTGTGAAATTAATGCTAAAAACAAGGAAATCATAAATAATATTGTAGACTATATAGAAAATACAGAACCTGGAACAATACCTAATGTTGTTATTACTTTAATTCAATCAGAAATAGGAAAATTATGTTATAAGCATAATGTTCATGATTTTAATATCAAAGAAAATGAAAAAACACTAATTGAAAATTATGAAAAATTAGATAAAAATTTACAACTAAATAATACCTGGGATTTATTAGAAACAATTTATTTTTTATTCTTTAGTAATATAAAAATTGAAAACGCAAATATTAATCGTTTCAATAATGAAGAAACTAGAAAATTTTATGCAAAATTTTTAGAATGGCGTGCTGATGGAAAAGCTTTCAAAGAAATGATTTCATTGTTTTTACATTATTGGAAATTAAAAGAAAATGAGCAACCAATAGTATATGTTGGACAAAAGTGGGGAGAAATTAAAAAAGATGCAAATACCGGCATTTTCCCTTTGCATATTGACATTTCTAAAAAGACACCTCAACAAAGAGTTAATATTGCTATATTAAGAATTAAAGAAGAACAAGATTTTGTTGATAATTTTTTAATTAAATATGTAGAAGTTTTAAATGACTTAAATCTAGTTTGTTTAAATTTATATAATGCAATAAAATATGGCAGTACCGACCCAGTAAAAATTTGTTTGCTCAAAAACGGTTTTTCTATTGAATTAACTGAATGTTTAACTCAAGAAAAATATTTACCCTATTTGAAACTAGATATTCCTAATAATGAGATTGTTGAAATTAATGGAGATATAAAAGAATTAATGTTACAAGAACAAGAAAATCCAATTTTAGATTTTGAACTGCAATACCATATTAGATAAACAACACATTCTACTACGCATGAGTTTAACAAATTATAATTAACTTCGTTAAACAAAGTAAATTCTCATAAAAATTAGTGCCAAGTAGTGGTAAATCGTGCAAAAAAGTTAGAGTGTAGTCAACCCGAAGGACTGCTCATAACCCGAAGGTCGTTGGTTCAAATCCAGCTCCCGCAACCAATTGTTTATAAGGGTTTCAGCTTTTTAGCTAGAGCCCTTTTTTAATGCTTTTGTGTATGTATTTCGATTTTAACAATTCTTCTATTTGTTTTTCAGTAAGGCTTTTTTGTTTTCTCATTCTTCCTCCTTTTTTTATTATATTCGAAAACTTGCCTACTGACCGATTACATTTTTAGGGGGACATTTCATTCTACCCCAACACAAAGTGTCCCAAAATAATCAAACCATCTGTAACAAGAAATCAAACCATGTGTTCCTTTACAATTAAGCCGCCGCTATTGGAAAGCCAAAAGCAGCGGCTTTTTTTACTCGGTATTACCGAAAAGTATAGAAAGCAGG